>DASQMW010000305.1:0-6381 GCA_035645295.1 Archangium sp. | reverse complement strand
GGCGTCCTGGCCCTTGCCGGCCAGGTCCTGGGCGAACTTCAGCAGCTCACTGGCCTGGGTGGCGTCGGGCTTCTTTCCCGGCCCGTTGATGAGCTGGAAGGCCTGCTCCACCAACTGGCCCAGCAGCTTGGCGTCCGGCTTGGCCATCTGCTCGGCGGACGGAGCGCCGCGGAGCATGTCGAAGAGGGCGTACTTGATGCCGTTGGCATCCAGGTTCTTCGTCGTGTCGTCACGCAGCGTCCGGGCCTGCTTCATCCAGCCCTCGACGTTGGCGCCGTTGGCCTTGTTGCCGAAGATGAGCTGGTGGGCCTCGTCCAGCAGCTTGCGCAGCTGATCGTCGCCGAGCTTGGCGCCCTCCGTCGGCACGTCGGCCGGGACGGGAGGCGTCAAGACGCGAGGCGTCGCCGCGGCCTCCACCGAGAACGTGTTCTTGCGCACCGTCGTGTCGAAGCCGGTCTGGAACGTGTTCGCGCCACGAGCCGTGGGGGCCTGCGCAGGCGCCGCCGTGGTGCCCTTCCGGGCCTCGGTGGTGGAGGTGCTCTGCGTGGGCACGGAAGGCCGATTCTGTCCGACTTTCATGGTGTCTCCCCCCCCAAGGGGGCAACGAGGGCTATCAATGAGAAAGCGAGATGCCGCTGGCCCCTACATTATCGGGACAGCCCGGAAGGAGTTGCGCAGCCAGGGGTGGAGCAGGCCAAGGGTCCAGAAATCAAGGGGTTAGAAGAGGCGGACCCCCACGAAGAAGGCGGTGCTGAGGCCGAACCGGAGCCAGCGGCGATCCTCCTCGGTGAAGTCGTATGCGCCCCGGGTGAGGGTGAGCTCATAGGTGCCGGTGGAGAAGCGCAGGCGGGCCTCGGCGCCCAGGAAG
The DNA here is from genome assembly GCA_035645295.1 of Archangium sp. Taxonomy (GTDB): domain Bacteria; phylum Myxococcota; class Myxococcia; order Myxococcales; family Myxococcaceae; genus Archangium. The sequence goes on along the minus strand of DASQMW010000305.1, from coordinate 5,513 downwards.
AAGCGGGAGGAGGGGAAGTAGTTCCCTCCCGCGCCCAGGCCGAGGACGGCTCCCCGGCCGCGGCCCTCGTAGTGGTAGGAGGGGGTGGTGACGGTGGTGCGCGGCTCCATCACGCCGCCGAGCACGAAGGCGAAGAGATCGAATCGGCTGTAGTTCCGATTGGCCAGGGTGAAGTGGTAGCCCAGCCGGCCCGTGGCGGAGAGGTCCCAGCGCGAGGTGTCCCGCTCGAGGAAGAGATTGGGGACCCAGCAGGCGAGCGCGCACAGGTTGGCGCTGAGCTCCACGCCGAGGGAGAGCGTGCCGGTGGCGATCGGCAGCACGCCCACCTCCACGGTGGCACCGGCCTCGAGGGAGAGCGGGAGGAGGGAGGCCGCTCCTTCGACGCGCAGGTCGAGGTTGCCCGGGCGCAGGAGGGGACGGGGCGGCTCCTGGGCCTCGGCCGCACCGGGGACCATCCCCAGCCATCCGAGCAGGAGCAGGGGGCGGCAGGGGGAGCGGGCGGGGAGGGTCATGTCCGGGGGGCTTCTGGGAAAACCTGGTCCCGTGCTGGCACCGGCACGGTCGCCTGGAGCACGTCCTCGGCGCGCGGGTCCGTGGCCTGCGCGAGCACTCGCACCTCGCCGGCGCCCACGCGCTCGAGGATGAGGGAGGGGGCCTCGAAGGTGTTCTCGAAGAAGCCGCCCACGAGCTGGGGATTCACGGCGTAGCGCACGCGGCGCAGGCCTCGGAGCTGGGCGAAGAGGCCCTCGTTGAACCACTGCTCGCGGCGGAGCTGGGACTCGCCGGGGTCGTTGAAGGCCCACGGCCCATCCCAGGACCAGGCATTGGCGGAGGGCTGGGCCACCACGTCGGCGCCCAGCTCGTCCATGAGGCACGCGGCGGGGACGAAGCCCGGCTCCTGGGAGGTATGGGGCTCGCGGAAGCCGTCGTAGCAGATGAGCGTGCCGAGCCGCCCGAAGGGAGTCTCCACCACGCGCAGCTCCTCGGGGCGGCCGGGGCTGAGGTGGAGGGTGTCCTCCTGGGTGGGCACGAGGTTCACCTTGCGCGTGACGGCCACGCAGCGGCCATCCGGGGCGAAGGTGTAGCTGGTGTTGTACGTGCGCGCGCCGTGGGGGACGAAGCCGGGGCCCTCGTCGCCAAGCCGGTTGCGCGGCAGCAGCGCGGTGCCGGCGACCACCCAGAGGCCGAAGTCCCGGGCGATGCCGGAGAAGACCGTCCACAGGGCGTGGTGGACGCGCGGGGCCATGGCGGAGAAGAGGCACTCCTCGAATGAGCGCGGGCGGTGGCGCAGGGCCGCGCCGAGCAGCGTGGGGAGCTCGGCGAGGGCCACCCGGGTCATCGCGGCCTGCGAGGTGGCGCAGTGGCGGACCCGGTGCAGGTGGCCCATCACGGCGAGCGGGGCGCCCAGCATCTCCGGCCACACCACGAGGGCGGGGTGGAGGGGGCGTCCCTTCTCATCCCGGGCGCGCAGGGCCTCCACGCGCCGGGCGAGCGCGCGGTGCCGGGTGGTGAAGGCCTCGAGCGAGGCGTAGTCGTCCAGCGAGACGCGGGGCTGGACGGCGAACAAGTCGACGTGCGTGGGGTTTTCCACGCGGCCGAGGCTACTTGATGAGTCCGATCTCCCGCAGGCGCTGTTTGAGGAAGGCGTCGGCGGTGATGGGGGGCTGGCCCGGCTTCTCTGGCGTCACGGTGCCCGGGAGCGCCTGCAGCATGCACTCCGGATAGGGGTGCACGAAGAAGGGCATGGAGTAGCGCGTGTTGTCCTCGGCGGCCGAGGGCGGGTTGACCACGCGGTGGGTGGTGGCGGGGATGACGCCGTTGGTCACCCGGCTCATCATGTCGCCCGAGTCCACGACGATCTGCCCGCGCAGCGTGTCCACGGGAATCCACTCGCCATCGCGGGTGAGGATCTCCAGGCCCGAGGCGGTGCCCTCGCACAGCAGGGTGAGCAGGTTGATGTCCTCGTGCTCGGCGGCGCGCACCGCGCCGGGGATGAACTTCTCCTTCAGGGGCGGGTAGTGGATGACGCGGAGCACGGAGGTGCCGTCCTGCGCCATGTCGCTGAAGGTGTTGCGCTCGATGCCGAAGTACTCGGCCACGGCCTGGAGCATCAGCCCCGCGGCCTCATCCAGCGCGTTGAAGAGGGCGAGCGTGTTCGTGCGGAAGGACGGCACCTCCTCCGGCCAGACGTTGTAGGCGGCGGTGTCCGGGCGGCGCGGATGGCCCTCGGGGAGATCCCGGCCGACGTGCCAGAACTCCTTGAGGTCACCCACGGTGCGGTTCTTCGCGTGCTCCTTGCCGAAGGGGGTGTAGGCGCGCTGTCCGCCGAACTCGGGCACGTGGTAGCGGTGCTTCACCTGCTCCGGCAGGCGGAAGAAGGCCTCCACGTCCGCGTAGGTGCGGCGGATGAGCCCATCGTCGATGCCGTGGCCCTCGACGGAGACGAAACCGAACTCCTTGAGGGCTTCTCCGAACACCCGGACGAAGCGGGCACGCTCCTCGGGGTTGCCGGAGCGGTAGTGGGACAGGTTGACGAGGGGGATGCGGCGAGTAGGGCGGGACATGACGGACGCACTCTATCCGCCCTCCCGGTGGGACGGGAATGCCCCCGCTGCCATGGGCGTGGCCCCCTCTGGTTGACATGCGAACTTTTCTCCGGCAGTCACGCCCCCCACACGAAGTGTGTTGAGGGAGGGAAGACCCATGATGTTCCGGATTCGGATGGCCGTGGCCCTGGCCTGCTGCGGGCTCGTCGTTGGTTGCAGTTCCACCGAGCAGCGCTTCTGTGATCGCGCGGATGAGTGCAACATCCTTCCGGCGGGCATGAGCGCGGATGAGTGCGCGGACAGGACCACCCAGTGCACGGAGGACCTCACGTCCTCGGATCGCGCGGACTGGTACAACGTCATGGGCGACTGCCTCGAGCTGCAGTCGTGCACGAACTTCGTGAACTGCTACGGCAACGTTCCGAACTGCTGAGGGGGGCCGTCCGCTCTGGCCTCGAGCGGAGCCCATGTCGAGCCCGGCTGGTTGCCCGTCCAGGAGCCGCCGGGTCCTAGAAGATGGCCGCCTCGCAGGGGTTGCTGACGGCGTTGCTGTCACAGGCGCTGATGGCCTGGAAGAAGGACGTCTGCTGCTCGGGCTGGCAGGTGCCGAGCCGCTCGTAGCACTCCACCTGGGCCGCGAGCTGCTCCAGGTCCGCCCCGCCGCACTCCTGGAGGTTCTGCTCGCACCGGGCCGGATCGAAGGCGGGCAGGGGGGCGCGCTCCACGCAGGGCTGGGACTTGCGGTCCACGCCCGCATAGGCCGCCGCCAGCTCCTCGCAGGCCGTGCTCCGGCACCCGCTCAGGACCGCCGCTGCCGCCAGGGGGGCGAGCATCCATGGGGACTTCCGCATCGGGGGCGCTCCTTGTAGAAGGGGAAGGGCCCAGCCTAGCGGCGGGGCAGGCGGCCGGGCGGGCGGGGAGCACCGCCTGTCCACGGGTGGGCAGGTCGACACCGCTTGCTATCTGCCTTGACTCCCCCGGCCTTCTCCCGTAGATCGGGCGACCTTTGCATCGTAGGGCGGTTTTTCACGTCCGAAATGCACGCCGGCCTTTCACGGGTTGAATCAACCCGGAACAAAACTCAGGGGTTCAACGATGTACGCAGTCATTCGCACGGGCGGGAAGCAGTACCGCGTGGCCGAGGGCGACGTGCTCCGGATCGAGAAGGTCACGGGAGACGTCGGCGCTGAGGTGACCTTCAACGACGTCCTGATGCTCGGTGGGTCGGACAGCCCGAAGGTGGGGCGGCCGACGGTGTCGGGCGCCAGGGTCGTGGGCAAGATTCTCGCCCAGGACAAGCACCGCAAGGTGCTGCACTTCCGCAAGGAGAAGGAGGGCTGGACGCGCCGCCGTGGCCACCGTCAGCCCTACACCGAGGTCAAGGTGACCTCCATCTCCGGCTAGTCCGGGTTACCACTTCCCGGAGCGCTGTGAGGCGCACCGGCAGCATCAGGAATCGGTGTCATGGCTCATAAAAAGGGACAGGGTTCTTCGCGCAACGGTCGCGATTCCAATCCGAAGTACCGCGGCGTGAAGGTGTTCGCGGGCGAGACCGTCAGCGCGGGGAGCATCCTCGTGCGGCAGGTCGGCACGGTCATCCACCCGGGCTCCAACGTGAAGCTGGGGCGTGACTTCACGCTCTTCTCCACGGTGGACGGTGTGGTGAAGTACGAGCGCCAGGGGCGGGACCGCAAGAAGGTCTCCGTCTATCCGGCCCCGAGCGCCTAGTCCGCGTCTCGGCTGAAAGGGGATCCGGCCTCGTCCGGGTCCCTGCTTGCCTCGTGAGCGGGTCGCTCCCGGTCCACACGCCTCGTTGGCGTTGGACGTGGAGGCGGCCCGTTCCGCATTTCTGGGGTCTGGGATGAAATTCGTCGATGAAGTCCGCATCTTCGTGAAGGCCGGGGACGGGGGCAACGGGGCCGTTGCCTTCCGCCGGGAGAAGTACGTCGATCGCGGCGGCCCCAACGGGGGGGATGGAGGAAACGGCGGCTCGGTCATCTTCGAGGCCGATCCCCAGCTCACCACGCTGCTGGACTACCGCTACCAGCAGCACCACCGGGCGAGGAGTGGCGAGAACGGGATGGGCAGCGACTGCAATGGCCGCGCGTCCGACGACCTGGTCCTCAGAGTGCCGGTGGGGACGATCATCCGCGACGTGGACACCGAGGAGGTGTTGGCGGACCTGAACACGGCCGGCGAGCGCACGGTGGTGTGCAAGGGCGGCCGGGGCGGGTTGGGCAACATGAACTTCGCCACCTCCACCCGGCAGACGCCGCGCTTCGCCCAGGACGGGACCAAGGGCGAGGAGCGCACCCTGCGGCTGGAGCTGAAGCTGCTGGCCGACGTGGGCCTGCTGGGCTACCCCAACGCGGGCAAGAGCACGCTCATCTCCGTGGTGAGCCGGGCGCGGCCGAAGATCGCCGACTACCCCTTCACCACGCTGGTGCCCAACCTGGGCCTGGTCCAGTACAAGGACGGACTGTCCTTCGTGATGGCGGACATCCCCGGAATCATCGAGGGCGCCAGCGAGGGCGTGGGGCTGGGGCACCAGTTCCTGCGGCACGTGGAGCGCTGCAAGGTGCTCATCCACCTGCTGGACATGGGCACCGAGGTCGAGGACCGGGAGCCGCTCAAGGACTTCGACGTCCTCAACGAGGAGCTGCGCAAGTACAGCGCCGAGCTGTCGCACAAGCCGCAGGTGGTGGCCGCCAACAAGCTGGATCTGCCGCACGCGCAGGAGCGGCTCGGGAAGCTGACGGAGGAGATGCGCAAGCGCGGCATCGCCGTGTTCCCCGTCTCGTGCGCCACGGGCATGGGCATGCAGCCGCTGCTGGACGCGGTGGCCGAGGTGCTCTTCACCGGCCGCACGGACAAGCTGCACGTGGAGCCGCCGCCCAAGCCCCGGGTGGAGAAGAAGACGGCTCCGGCTCCCGCGAAGAAGGCCCTGGCGGTGGTGAAGACGGCTCC
>DASQMW010000304.1:0-38308 GCA_035645295.1 Archangium sp. | reverse complement strand
TCTTGCCTTCGTCGAGGGTGCTTCGTGGGCCTCGGAATCGCATGAGGGCGAAGGAGCCAGGAGCCGCATCAATCTTCTCGTGGGAGAGAGCCAAGGGGAGGACCTCATGTCCTCCGCGCTCCGAGAAGACGTTGGGGGGTGGGTTTCTTACCTGCGCCGCCGCCGATGGCCGCCGGAGGTAACAATTCCGCCGTCCACGTCTTCGCTACAGCCGCCGGAGACGGAGTCTGGAAGGGACGGGAGCGCGCGAGAGCGCTTTGGGGAGGAGGCTCGAATGCATGGCGTGGCGCACACGCCATCGGTGTGCTTGGAGCGAGGAACTTTCGCTCCCGAGGAGCTTCGCGCCAGTTGGGGGGGCGCGAGGAGCGGTGTCGCCAGCCCGAGCGGTGGGCTCGGGCTGGCGCGCCGGGTGCGGCGATGGAGTCCATGCCGCGGCATCATCCGCTGCCGGCCCGCCGGAACATCCTGGCGGCAAACGACACCTCTGATGAATCAGACCTCATGCTTCCGCTCCTGTATGGGTTCAAGGAGGGGACGTGCGGTGGTTGGATTGTTACCTGAGCCCACGTCGAGCGAGCCTGGGTAACAAACAGGGCCCCTCGCGTCTTGTTTTCGCGGGGGCGGTGATTCCAAACGGATGGCTCCCGTCAAACCAATCACTGACATTTGGGGGAAGTATGAAGAGGAATCTGTCTGGGATGTTCTCCAAGCTGGGTCTGCTCGTTCTCGCGGCGGTGCCGGTCATCGGCTGCGGTGGGGCGCCGATGGACGCGGAGTCCGACGCCAAGCAGGCCGCGATGGAGGACGTGGGCGTCACCCAGAGCGCCGTCACGTACGGCGGGCACGACTACCTGTTCGTCACCACGCTCAAGAGTTGGGATGAGGCGCAGGCCTACTGCCAGCTTGCGGGGGGCTACTCGCTGGTGACCATCAACGATGCCGCCGAGGAGTCCTTCCTGCAGCTCCAGGAGGCCAAGCGGGGGAACGGACTGCTGTACGGCTGGTGGATCGGCGCCAATGACAGGGGCCTCGAGGGCTCGTGGACCTGGGTCAACGGCACGTCGTCGTACACGAACTGGTACCCGGGCGAGCCCAATGACGCCTATTCCCGCGAGGATTGCGCGACCGACCGCTTCGGCAATCCGAGCGGCGGCTTCTACACCGAGCAGTGGAACGACGACTCGTGCAGTGTGCCGCACCCGTTCATCTGCGAGCGTGACACCGTCCCCACCAGCAACCGGGGCAGCTTCCCCTACACGGCTTCGAACACCAACAGCGCCGATATCAGCACTGGCAACACGCACAACTACTCGGTCCAACTGTATGCCGGGCAGCTCTTCACGGCCGGCACCTGCGGCGTGCCGGGCGCTACCGGCTCCGGCGACACCTACCTGCGCATCATGAACCCGTCCGGGTCTGAGATCACCTACAACGACGATGCCGGCGGTCCTTGCGGCTTCCTGTCCAACATCTCCATCGTCGTGCCGGTGACGGGCACGTACACGATCGTCGCTGGCTGCTTCAGCAGTGGCAGCTGCAGCGGCACGGTGGCCTACAACTACTGAGTGGGCCGCCAGCGCTCGCCTCGAGCGGAAAGGGCCGGGGGCGGGTCCAGGAGCACTTCGGACTGCCCGTCCCCGCCTGGCGGAAAATCCACGGGAAATGAGCGCAGGTAACAAACCTGCCGCTGTACGTCCTCTTTGCGCAACGCGGGGGCCGGCGCACGCCGTGCCCCCGTGCGATTGGAGGGGGACCGCACATGAGCGCAGCACATCTGGAGGCCGGGAGCCCGCGAACCGGGTCTGACCGGCGGGATGGTCCGGAGGCAGGCCCGTACGAGCTGGTGTTGGAATTGTCCCGAGCGGATAGCACTGAGGATGCCCACGGCTTCCAACACGGGGAACAGGACTACCTGGCGCGGGTCGGGGACGGAGGGGTGAAGCGCGCGCGCATCTCCTGGGATGCGGTGAAGGGCGACCTGGCGGCGCTGAGCGGGGACAGGCCGGACGCGGAGGTGGCGAGGCGGCTGGGAGAAAGAATGAGGCGCTTCCTGGACGCGCTGGATTGGGGGGGGCACGAGGAGGCGCTGGTTCGGGGACGCTGGAAGGGAGGGGAACTGCGGCTGGTGGTGCGCTCGGCGGCGGCGGAGCTGTACTCGCTGCCGTGGGAACTGGTGACGCTCGAGGGGAGCGGGAGGCACCTGGCGGACGTGCCGGAGTGCACGCTGCGCTACGAGTGGCCGAGGGAGCGGGAAGAGGGGGCCCGCCCGGGGGCAGCGGGGGAGGGACGGGTGCTGTTCGCCTGGTCCGAGGCGGGAGGGGGGGTCTCGGACGACAAGCACCTGATGGCGCTGATGAAGGCCTGCTGGGAGGGAGGCTTCGCCTTCGACCCCCAGAGGGATGTGCTGAAAACGGTCTCGCTGGAGAGCCTGGAGAAGAGGCTGCGCGAGGCCCGGCAGGCGAAGGCGCCGGTGTCCGTGCTGCACCTGCTCTGCCACGGGGCGCCGCTGGAGACGTCGGGGCCTGGCCACCACGGGCTGGCGTTGAACGGTCCCGAGGCCAGGGGTGGCACCCGGGAGCTGGTGGACGGAGTCGCGCTGGGAGCGGTGTTGGCTCCGTACGTGGACACGCTGAAGATGGTGGTGCTGTGCGCCTGCCATGGAGGCGATGGAGGCAGGCTGGCCAGCCACCTGGGCAGCGTGGCGCAGGAGCTGCACCGGGCAGGCATCGAGATGGTGGTGGCCTCCCGGCTGCCGCTATCGATGAAGGGCTCGGGGCTGCTGGTCGAGACGCTGTACGAGAAGCTGCTGGTGGAGTCCTGCTCGCTGGAGGAGGCACTGGGGGCGGTGCGGCGCCGGCTGCGGGTGGAAGCCAAGGGCTTCGACTGGGCGTCGCTGCAGCTCTATGCGCGCCGGGAGGGCGAGGCGGACTTGAGGCCGGTGGTGCTGCGGCCCTACCGCGGCCTGCTGGCCTTCGGGCCGATGGACCGGCGCTTCTTCTTCGGCCGGAGCCGGATGGAGGCGGAGCTGCTGGAGCGGGTGGGTCAGGCGGCACGGGGGCAGAGGCCGCGCTTCCAGGTGGTGGCGGGTGCTTCCGGAGCAGGCAAGTCCTCGGTGGTGATGGCGGGGCTGTTGCCGCAACTGCCGCGCGAGGAGTGGGACGTGGTGGTGGTGAAGCCCGGTGAGCTGGTGTCCGCCAGAGCGGGGGCCGCGGGGGCGAGCTCCGTCGCCCTGCGGGAGCTGCAACACCGGCTGCACCGCCTGGGGAACTTCGAGCCGCTGCCGGAGGCCAAGGGGGCCAGCCAGCAGGAGTTGGTGGAGGAGGTGCGGCGGCTGAGGCAGGCGCGTCCGGAGCACAAGTTGCTGCTGGTGGTGGACCAGCTCGAGGAGGTGTTCACGCAGCTCGGGCGCGAGGAGCGCCAGGCGTTGATGAGGGCGGTGTGGGCGCTGGGGCAGGAGCCGGAGCTGGGCTGTGTGGTGGTGGCCACGGTGCGGGTGGACCACTTCGAGCGCTGCGGAGAGGTGGTGCTGGATGAACGGACGCGGCTGGACACCGTGGTGTACACCGAGGAGCACCGTCTGTTCGTGGCGCAGATGGGGCCGGAGGAACTGGCCGAGGCGATAGAGAAGCCGGCGCGCGTGGTGGGGTTGGAGCTGGAGGCGGGGCTGGTGGACAGGTTGGTTTCGGACGTGGGGCAGGAGCCGGGAGCACTGCCACTGCTGGGGCATGCACTGGATTTGCTGTGGCGGCGGCGGGAGGGGCGGTGGCTGACGCACCAGGCGTACGAAGAGATGGAGGGAGTGGCGGGAAGCCTGACGCAGACGGCGGAGCGGCTGTACGGCGCGCTGCGGGAGGAGGAGCGCCAGCAAGTGAGGCGGCTGCTGGCGGAGCTGGTGGCGCTGGGGGACGAGACGAGGCCCGACAGCCGGCGGAGGTGCTGGCTGGAGGAGGTGTGGCCCGAGGAGCCGGAGGCGCGGGCCTCCTTCGAGAGGGTCTTGGAGAAGCTGGTGGCCGAGCGTCTGGTGATCCGGGACCGCGAGGCGGGGGAGCGCGGCAAGGCCTGGGTGGAAGTGGCGCACGAGGCGCTCATCCGCCGGTGGGAGCGGTTGCGCACGTGGCTGCAGGAGAACCGGAAGCGGCTGCTCCAGTGGCGCGAGCTGCAGGCCATGGCCGAGGCCTGGCAGGGGCACCGGAAGGACGCGGACAAGGGCGACTCGTACCTGGCGACGGGGGCGCGGCTGGGGTACGCGCGCAGCATCCGGAGCGAGCACGTGGGGCAGCTGACGGCCTCGGTGAGGGAGTTCCTGGGGGCGTGCGAGGCTCGGGAGCAGCGTAGGGTGAGGCGGCAATGTTGGGTGCGGGCAGGGCTGACCGTGGGGATGGTGGTGTTCGCGGCCCTGTCCCTCTATGCCTCCAGTCAGCGGGACATGGCGGAGCTCCGCCTGCGGGAAGCGGTCGAGCTGGCCAGGCAGATCCACTCGACGACGAGCAGGAAGCTCGAACCCATCGCCGGCACGGCGGCCGTGCGCAAGGAGCTGTTGCAGGGGGTGGAGGGCCTCTTGAGGAGGCTCGGGGCGAGCGAAGATGCCGACGTCCTGCTCGCCAGCATCACCAATCACCTGCAGAGCGGTGATGTGGCCATGAAGCATGAGAACACGGTGAGCGCGAGCGAGGAGTACGGCCGGGCACTCGAGCTGGTCGGGCACCTGCTCGTGTCCAATCCCCAGGACTTCGACTCCCAATACAAACTCGCGATGATCCACTCGAGACTGGGGAGCATCGCTCAAATCCGGGGCCAGCTCGCGGAAGCGCGCGAGCATCACATGAAAAGCCTGGAACTGCTGCGAGCGTTGTCGAAGGCCAGACCGGAGGATCTTCCCTTGATGCGCAACATCGCCAGCACCTATGGCCAGCTGGGCGAACTGTTGCAGGCGCAGGGCAACTTCGCGGATGCGCGTGTACTTCATGAGAAGAGCCTCGAGCTGACCGGGTTGCTCTTGGAGGCGGACCCGGTGAACGAGACCCTGAAGGAGGACCTGTCCTTTGCTCACGTCAAACTGGGAGATGTGGCACGGAAGCAGGGCGAGCCCACGGCTGCATTCACGCACTACGAGAAGGGGCTCGAGTTGAACCGGGAGTTGTCGGAAGCCGATCCGATGAATGCCGAGCTGAAGAGGAACCTGGCCGTCAGCTACAGCAAGCTGGGAATCCTGGCGCAGGAGCAGGGCAATCTCGCGGATGCGTACGCGTACTTCTATGGGGACCTCGAGCTGATCCAGGCGCTGTGGCGGACCGATCCGACGAATACCGAGTTGAAGAGGGACCTGGCTGTCAGTTACAGCAGGTTGGGGGATGTGTCTCAGGAGCGGGGCTTCCTCGCGGACGCGAGCGAGTACTTCGAGCTCTATCTCTCGCTGAGCCAGGAGCTGTCGGAGGCCGACCCGGCCAATGCCAAGCTGAAACGGGACCTGGCCGTTGGCCATAGACGGCTGGGTGCGCTCGAGCAGATGCAGGGCGGGTTCACCGAGGCACGCAAGCACTACGAGCGGAATCTCGAGCTGAGCCGTGAGCTGGCGGAGATCGATCCGGCGCTCGCCACCCCGAAGCGGGAGTGGTCCATCGCCTACTGCATGCTGGCAGACCTGGCGGAGGCGCAGAACCAGTTGGTGGAAGCGCGCGGGCACTATGAGCGCTGCATTGGGATTCTGCGGGAGTTGGTGCAAGTCCACCCGGCGAATACCGTGATGAAGAAGGACCTGCTCATCAGCTACGGCAGGTTGGCTCAGGTGTGTCAGGCGCAGGGCCGGCTTCCGGATGCGCGCGGGTATTATGAGAAGAACCTCGAGCTGGTCGGGGAACTGGCGCAAGCCACGCCCCAGGATGAGTCCGTGACGGGTTTCCTGGCCATCACCCACCGGAAGCTGGGAGAGGTGTCAAAGGCTCAAGGCAGGCGCGTGGAAGCGCGAAGGCACTATGAGTTGGCGCTCGAAGCACTCCAGCAGTTGTCGGATGCCGACCCGGCGGATGCGGAGGTGCGGGCAGACATCGCGAAGCTCCGGGCCACGCTGGATGGCCTGGGCGGGGCCGGTGGCCCACGAGCGGAGCGGTAGCTCCCGGAGAGACCGCACACGGAGAGGGAGAGGGCAGGCGAGGGTCCTCCAGCCCGTCCTCTCCTTCGTGACGTGTGGTTGTCAGTCAGCGGGGGGTCCTCATCTTCCCTCGAAGGGAGGATGTCCCTCGATGAAGCACGCCCGCCCGGCTTTCTGGCCGCAGTTCATCCTGTTCAATGCCCTCATGCTGGCAGTCGCCACCGGGTGTGAGGCCCGTACCCGGGATCCCGCGCAGCCCGCCGGGCAGAAACCCGAGGTCCGCGCTCCCGCTGCTCCTTCCGAGGACACCGCACCGGGCAAGGGAGGCTCCGGTCAGGCACAGCAGGCGCAACGACCCCAGCCGGCTCCACGGCCGCAGGCGGCGGTGGGCGGGTCGGGGGCCCCGCACTCCATCGCGGACCTCGTCGAGGCCGTGAATGACACGGTCGTCAACGTGCAGGTGCAGGCGCGCGCCCCCGCCATGGAGGGCATGCCGGGCGATCTCTTCGAGCGCTTCTTCGGAGGCCCTGGAGGGCCAGGTGGTCCCGGTGGTCCCGGCATGCCTCCCGGTGGTGTCCCCGAGGAGCGCATCCAGCAGGGCGAGGGCTCCGGCTTCATCATCGACCCCAACGGGCTCATCCTCACCAACAACCACGTGGTGGAGAACGCCGTCGACATCCGCATCCGCCTCAACGATGGCCGCGAGTTCGATGCCAAGGTGCTCGGGAGGGATCCGCTCACCGACCTCGCCCTCCTCAAGCTCCAGGGCGACGTCCGCGACCTGCCCGTGGCCCGGCTCGGCAACTCGGACGACATCCGCGTGGGAGACGGAGTGGTGGCCATCGGCAACCCGTTCGGTCTCACCTCCAGCGTCAGCGCCGGCATCCTCTCGGCCCGTGCACGCGACATCCAGGCCGGCCCCTACGACAACTTCCTGCAGACGGACGCCGCCATCAACCCGGGTAACTCGGGTGGCCCTCTCTTCAACATGCGGGGCGAGGTCATCGGCATCAACACCGCCATCGTCGGCGGCGGCACGGGCATCGGTTTCGCCGTGCCCTCCAACATGGCCAAGGCGCTCCTGCCGCAACTGGAGAAGGGGAAGATCCGCCGCGGCTGGCTGGGCGTGTCGGTGCAGGACCTGACGCCGGAGCTCGCCCAGGCGCTCAACGTGTCGGCGCGCAAGGGCGCCATCGTCACCGGCGTGCAGGAGGGCACTCCCTCCGCCCGGGCCGGGCTCAAGCAGGATGACGTCATCACCGCCATCAACGGCACGCCCGTCGAGTCCTCGCGCGGCCTCACCCGGGACATCGGTTTCCGCCCGCCCGACGAGACCGTGAAGCTCACCGTCTTCCGCAATGGCAAGCAGCAGGAGGTGCAGGTGAAGCTCGGCGAGCGTCCCGACCTCGAGGGCAATAGCACTGCCCCCGAGGAGGGCCGCGAGGAGGACACCGGCCGCAAGCTGGGTCTGCGCCTCCAGGACGTGGATCCCCGCATGGCTCCGGGCGTCCGGCAGGGCGCGATGATCGTCGCCGTGGACCCCGGCTCGCCCGCGGACCGCGCGGGTCTCCAGCCCGGCATGGTCGTCGTCGAGGCCGGCGGCAAGCCGGTGCGCAACCCGCGCGAGTTCGCCCAGGTCGTCCGCGCTCAGAAGCCCGGTGCCGTGCTGCTCCTGCGCATCCAGGTGGGGGAGAATCGTCTGCTGCGTGCGCTCACGATTCCCGCGGAGTAGGGCTCTGGGACACGGCGCCAGTACGGGCACGAGCCGGGGCCCGTGGCACCCTCACCCCGTCCCTCTCCCGAGGGGAGAGGGGAAGTGGGTCAAGGCAAGGGGAAGTGGGCCAGGGTCAGGGTCTCGGGAGATTGGCGCAGCTCGCTCGCGGGCTGCCCGTCTCCCGTCAGGTAGCGCCAGCCCGTCCCATCGTGACGGAACTCCGAGCGCTCCACGAACGAGCGGTCCTTTCCCTTCTCGAAGATGCGCGCGTAGAAGAGCACCACCGCCTTCCCCGTCTCGTCCGGCGGCTGGCGGTCCAGCACGTGCAACCGCGGGTACTTGTGTGCGCTGCATACCGCTCGCAACTCACGCAGCAGCTCCTCCTTCGGCCTCGCCCGGTCCGGGTGCTCCGGGTGCAGCGTGCGCCACAGGTACTCCACCTCGCGCAGCGCGAAGGCGCTGTAACGCGAGCGCATCAGCGCCTCGGCGTCCGGCGCTTCCGCTTCGCCTCGATGGTAGCGGGCACAACACTCGCGGTAGCGCAGGCCGGAGGTGCAGGGACAGGGTGGGGCAGGGGGCATGGACGTTCCCGGACGACAGGGCGATGCAAAGGCCCTTGCTGCCCCGAAGGGTAGCGCATACATCCACTTCCCCACACGTATGAGTCTTCTTCAAGCCATCGTCCTCGGGCTCGTTCAGGGGCTGACCGAGTTCCTCCCCATCAGCTCCACCGCGCACCTGCGCATCGTCCCGGAGCTGCTCGGCTGGCCCGATCCGGGCGCCGCCTACTCCGCCGTCATCCAGCTCGGCACGGTGGCCGCCGTCCTCATCTACTTCCGCAAGGATCTCGTCACCCTCACCCGCGCCTTCTTCCAGGGCCTCATGCGGCGCCAGCCCTTCGCCACCACCGACTCCCGGCTGGCCTGTTTCGTCCTCATCGGCACCCTGCCCATCGGCATCTGTGGGCTCGCCTTCAAGAAGACCATCGAGGGCTCCCTCCGCTCGCTCTACGTCATCTCCGGCAGCCTCATCGTCCTGGCCCTCATCCTCTTCGTGGTGGAGCGCATGGCCTCGCACAAGCGCACCCTGGACGACATGCGGTGGCGTGACGGCGTCATCGTCGGGCTGTGGCAGGCGCTGGCCCTCATCCCGGGCTCCTCGCGCTCGGGCACCACCATCACCGGTGCCCTGTCGCTGGGCCTGCGGCGCGAGGACGCGGCGCGTTACTCCTTCCTGCTCTCCATCCCCGCCACCTCGCTGGCCGGCATCTTCGAGCTCAAGCACCTGTTGGAGGCCACCGAGCGGCCCTCAACGGCAGCCCTGGTGACGGGCACGGTGGTGGCCTTCGCCTCGGGATGGGCTGCCATCGCCTGGCTGTTGAGCTACCTGCGCAAGCGCTCCACCCTCATCTTCATCGTCTACCGGGTGGTGCTCGGCGTGGTGCTGCTGGTGCTGCTCAACCTGGGCATCCTCCGCCCCATGTCCGGTGTGGAGAACGTGGATACCGCCAACAAGCCTCTGAAGGTGCCCGTGGAGAGGCAAGGAACGGACTAGCCGTGGACGCACTCTTCGACGCCCTGGAGAATCATCTGGCCACCCGGCAGCCCCGGGCCGTCCACCTGCCCGGCTACGTGCTGCGCGAGGCCGCGGTGCTGGTGCCCCTCCTCGTGCGCGACGGCGCTCCCCACGTCCTCTTCACCAAGCGGCCCACCACGCTGCGCCACCACGCCGGCCAGTACTCCTTCCCCGGTGGCTCGAGAGATCCCGGGGACGCCACCCCCCTGCACACCGCGCTGCGTGAGACGCGCGAGGAACTGGGCATCGACGTGTCCGGCGTGCGCGTGCTCGGCGCCCTGGACGAGGTGCCCACCCTCACCGCGTTCCGCATCCAGCCCTTCGTCGGCGTCATCCCCCACGGCCTGGAGTACCAGCCCAACCCGGACGAGGTGGAGTTCATCCTCGAGGTGCCCCTGGAGGCCCTGTTGGACCCGGCCATCCGCCGCACCGAGCGCCGCCATGTACGTGGGGTGGAGTACGACGTGGACTTCTATACTTACGGCACCCACGTCATCTGGGGCGCCACCGGCCGCATCCTCCGGGACGTCCTGCGCATGGCGTCCCAACTGTCCGCTCCCCTGGCACCCAAATCATTCTGATCTGGCGCCGCGCGGGGCGGTCTCTGCTATTCTTTCTGGAGTCTCCGAATTTCCTGGCCGGGCCCGGAATCAATGGGACCCGGAGGAGTTGATGACGTCAGGGTTTCCCTGTTTTCGTGCCCGCTGTTGCCATGCCCGCCCCTTCCCCGTCCATCGCAGTGCCTGGCTTCCTCGTGAATCCGCCCGCTCGGCCGCTCGTGCGGCTGACCGTCACGCGAGCGTCCCCCGTCCTGTCCACGCAGTGTCCCGGCACGAGCCCCTCCCGCACCTGGTGTAGGGTGGATGCACGTGCCGGTGTGGCTCGGAGCCCCCATGGCCAGGATTCTCATCGTCGATGATGAAGTACATGTCGTTGGAGCCCTGCGCCGCCTGCTGCGGCGCGAGGGCTTCTCCATCGAGGTGGCGCTCAACGGCCAGGAGGCCCTCGAGAAGCTGGCCACCTTCGAGGCGGACGTCGTCATCTCCGACTTCCGCATGCGGGGAATGAACGGCCTGGAGCTGCTCGGGCAGGTGCTGCAGGTCGCGCCCCGGGCCGCCCGGGTGCTCATCTCCGGCCACGCGGACCTCTCGGGCGGCTCACAGTCCGGAGTGATCTCCCACTTCATCAGCAAGCCCTGGGATGATGATCGCCTGGTGGCCGACGTGCGCGCCCTCCTGGGCGGGCAGGGTCCTGTCACCTCGGGGCCTTGAACGGTCCGTTGCGGTCAGCCATGGGAGCCCAAGCGAAGCAGGCCGTGCTGGAGGCGGACCCGGAGCAGTTCCACCCGGGCATCCAGCTCGTCGCGGGCCTGGGCCCGGTCGTGTTCAACGCGGCGTTGTTCATCTGGTTCTGGGGCCAGTGGTCCGTGCTGTTCGTGCTGGCGGGCGTGTGGGCGGTGCTCGCCTTCGTCAACGTCCTGCTCGTCGAGTGGGTGGCCCGGCGCAGGGGCCGCGCCATGGCGGAGACGGTGCGGATGCTCGCCAATCTGGTGGGGGGCGTGGTGGGGGGGACCGCGACCCACTGGCATCCGTTGGCGTGGGTGTTCGTGCCCTACTGCCTGCTCTTGTTTTCCGGGATGGATCGGTGGGTCCGCTACCGCACGGCCGTGTACCTGGGGCTGGTGGCCACGGCGGCGCTGCTGTCGGGCGCCGAGGCGGGCATGGCCCTGGCGTTCGTGCTGCTCGGTGTTTTCGGCTTCCTGGTATCGGAGAAGCGCATCACGGCGCTGCGCGGGGTGCTGGGGCAGGTGCTGAGCCAGCGCGAGGAGCTGGAGAAGGCCCACCGGGAGTTGGAAAAGGCTCACCGGGCGCTGGCGCGGACCCACGGCGAGCTGGAGACCGCGCACCAGGAGCTGACGCAGATGCACCAGAGGGCGCTCGAGCAGGAGCGGCTCTCCAGCCTGGGCATGCTGGCGGCGGGCGTGGCGCATGAAATCAACAACCCGATGAGCTTCGTGACGAGCAACGTCAACTCGATGCTCCGGGACCTGCGCGACGAGCCGAACCTGTCCGATCTGATGAAGGAGTACGTGGACGACGTGCTCCCGGCCACGCTGGACGGCATCAAGCGGGTGAACACCATCGTCGGGGACCTGCGCCGCTTCGCGCGGGGGGACCCGGAGGCCCACACCTCGTACGACTTGGACGCCGAGGTGGAGACGGCGCTGCGCATCGTGCACGGCCAGCTGAGCCATGTGCGGGTGGAGAAGGACCTGGGCGGGGTGGGAAGATCCATGGGCCGTCCGCGGCAACTGGTGCAGGTGATGGTGAACCTGCTGGTGAACGCCGGGCAGGCCACGGCGTCCGGGGGGCTGGTGCGCATCAGCACGCGCCGCGACGCCCAGCACATCCACGTGGAGGTGCGCGACACCGGCACGGGGATGTCCGAGGAGACCAAGCGCCACCTCTTCGAGCCGTTCTTCACCACCAAGCCCTCCGGCGAGGGCACGGGGCTGGGGCTGTCGGTGGTGCACGGCATCGTGAAGTCGCACGGGGGCCGCGTCGAGGTGGAGAGCGAGGAGGGCAAGGGCACCTGCTTCAAGCTCCGCCTGCCCCTGGTGCCGCCGCTCCTCCAGTACGAGCCGTCCACGGACGGTGGCATGCGACGGCGCAAGGTCTGAACGTGGTTGCCGCGATGCGTCAGGATGCTGGGACGCGCCGCTCCGGGTGGACTCCGTTCCGGGTTGGCGGGGAGTCAGGAGGGGACGTTATGCTTGGCCGTTCGCCCCCCAGGCGTCATCGCTTCGATGTCAGCGGCTCGTGACTTGGATTGAAACCCCAGGTCAGGCAGTTTGGTGGGGGAACTGTCGAGAGGACTCACGGCATGCTCCAGGTTTCCCCCCGCGTCGCCCCCCCCTCCGCTACCGGCTCTTCCTCCGAGAACGGTCCCGAGGCAGGCGTACGCCAGGTCCTGGATGTCGTGGCCCAGTCCGCCACCTGCTACACCGGACTGCTGCGGATGATGCGCTCGCCGCGTTGGAAGCGGCTGCTGCGCGCGAACACGGAGCCGCTGCGGGAGGCCCGGCTGCTGGAGGCGCCCCTGCGTGAGTTGCTGGCCCAGGGCGAGGGCGGCTCCCCGGGGCTGCTGCGGCAGCGCCAGCGGCTGGAGGTGCTCGCGCGCAAGCGGCTCTCCCACTTCACCCGGCAGGGTGGGGCGTCGCTGGCCGAGGTGCTCGGCCGCCTGGAGACACTGCTGAGCGAGCCCCGGCCCCAGCCGCCCGGCGGTGAAGAGCCCGTGCTGCTCGAGGGCCGGCAGGGATTGCGCCACGTGCTCTCCTGGCCCGGCACGTGGGTCTTCGCGCTGCTGGCCATCACCAACCGCTACGGATTGGAGCGCTTCGGCAGGCCCGCGCCCATGCTCTTCGCGGGCGGTGCGCTCGTCCTCTATTACTACCTGCGGTGCACGGGCCGGTTCTGGCTCACCTCGAAGCGGTTGATGTGGCAGCCGCGCTTCGGCGAGCCGGTGCAGGTGTCGCTGGCGTCCATCGGCGCCCAGGGCATCTCCGCGCTGCCGGCCTGGGGCGAGGTGCGCGTCGATGGCGACCGCACTCTCACCGTGCGCCACGCGGGCCACGCGGGCCTGCTCGCCTCACTGGTGGACTTGCACCGCCAGTCGCCCTTCGCCGGCGCCGTGGATGGCACGCCGCGGGTGCACGACGTGTCGGTGCTCCCGGCCTGGCGCGCTCCGGAGTCCTCACGGTCCGCGCCGCCCGCGGAGCCAGGGGTGGCGGTGCTGCGGCCCGGTTATGCCGCCTTCCTCCCGGCCGAGCGCTATGCCGAGGTCTTCCGCGGCCTCACCGGTCCGGGGGCCCGCAAGCCCGAGGCGGACGTGACGATGGAGCTGCTCGTGGAGCACATGCGGCTGCTGTCCGAGCCGGAGTTCGATGTGCGCATGCGGCAGGCCGTGCGCGCCAGCGGGGGAGAGCTGTGGCACGCGGACGAGGTGCGCTCGGGTCTGGCCACGGGCAGCGGGCGCGTCCGGCTGGGTGCCCGGGGTGTCGGCATGGAACTGCTGACGGATGCGGCCCAGGCCGAGGCCGCGCACCGCATCGTGCGTCGCTGGGCGGCGTAGCCGGTGCGCTCCCTCAGAGGGGGCGCGTGGGCCAGGAGCCCGAGGGCCTGCGCGTCTCGCCACCGCGCAGCTTGAGCTGGAGGGTGCGGTAGCCGTTGAGGGCCTCGAGGTGGAGCGGATCCGCCTGCACGGCCTGCTCGTAGGCGGCGAGCGCCTGGGCGTTCTGGCCCGACTTCTCCAACAGGCGCGCCGACAGCAGATGCACCAGCGAGCGCGAATCGGCCCCGCGCTCCCGGGCGAGGAAGCGCTGACGGGCTTCCTCCAACTGGGAGACGGTGAGCCCCTCGGCGAGGCAGCGGATGATGCCGGCCGCGTTGCGCCGCGAGCCGTCATACTCCACGCGCCGCTCCAGGTTTCCCAGCACGAGCAGGGCCTGGGAGACGCGCTCGAGCTGCCGCTCCACCTGGGTCCGCTGGTCCGCGGACAGCGCACCGGAGAGCAGTGACTCGAGGGTCTGCCGCGCGCTCCGGGCCGCTTCGCGCACCCGCTCCCGGGTGGCGTCGGGCGCGAGGCCGAGCAGGGCGTAGTGATCGCCCTGGGCCCGGTTGCGGAAGTCGCGAAGGGTGTGGTCCGCCTCGGGGTTGTCGCGGACGGGCGCGGCCGGTGCCCGCGTACCGGAGAGCAGGCGGGTGAGGGTCTCGTGGAAGTCGGCGGCGACGTGCTGTAGCTCCACGCCGAAGCCGGGCTCCATGCCCCACGCCTGGGCCTGACCCGGCGTCACGTGCCGCACCACCAGGCCGGTGCAGGGCAGCTCTCCGCCGGGCAGCTCCAGCAGCATCCTCACCTGGGTGAGCATCGGCGGCGGGGCGTCGGTGCGCACGAAGAGCCCGCTGCGGCCCACCTGCTCACACCCGAGCCGCCGGGGGGCCTCGCCGTCCTTCACGGAGAGCCGGGCCTGGAAGGCGGGCGGGGCGGAAGTCTTGCCCGGGCTCATGGCGGCGAGGAGCGCGGCCTTGAGCTCGGCGGCGCTGGCGTAGCGCTCCTCCGGCTTCCGGGCCATGGCGCGCTGCAGGACGCGCGAGAGGGCTTGGGGCACCCGGGGGGCGAGCTCGTGCACCGGCCGGGGCGTGACGCGCAGATGGGCGAGCAGGACCTCCGCCGCGGTGCGCCCGCTGAAGGGAAGCTGTCCGGTGAGCAGGTGATAGCCGAGCACTCCGGCCGCGTAGAGGTCCGTGCGCGCGCCCACCTCGCCCTCTCCGCACTGCTCGGGGGCCATGTACTCGGGCGTGCCCAGCAGCACGCCGGCCTGCGTGGGCGTGTCCTCCGCGGCGTAGAGGTGCTTGGCGATGCCGAAGTCCAGCAGCTTCACCCGGTACCCGCCGTCCTCGCGCGGAAGGACGAAGACGTTGGCGGGCTTGAGATCCCGGTGGACGACCCCCTGGGCGTGCGCGGCACCGAGCGCGTCACACACCTGCGCGAGCAGCTCCACCGCCACCTCGGGCTCCAGCCGCTCGCGGGCGAAGGAGGCCAGGGTCACGCCCTCTAGATACTCCATGACGAGGTACGGCCGGCCCTCGTGGGTATCGAGATCGAAGACGAGCACCACGTTCTCGTGCTGGATGCGGCTGGCCGCGCGGGCCTCGGCGAGGAAGCGCGCCACCAGCTTCTCGTCCTGCGCCAGGTGCGCGTGGAGCACCTTCACGGCCACCCGCTTCTGGATGAGGCCATGCTCGGCGAGGTAGACGCAGCCCATGCCGCCCCGGCCCAGTGGGCGCACCACCCGGAAGCTGCCGAGCCGCTGGCCGATGAGGCCGTCCTCGCGCGGGGAGGCCCAGGCCTGGGACCGCGTCTCGCTCGCCGTTCCCCGCTCCCGCACGAGTGTGGGGCATTGCCCCGGCTCGGGGTGCGGTGGGTGACAGGGACAAGCCAACGCAGCAGAGGATTTCATCGCGAGGAACACACCTGTAGCACGAGAGCCCGCCGTTCAACCGCCCCTCCGAGCCCGGCTTCCGCTCACCCTGGCCCGGTCCATCCACCCGACTGTGCGCCGCCTGCTTGCCAACTCCGTGCCACGGCGAGGCCCTTACCCGTTCACTCCGGCCATGGAGGGCAAGGGGCTGATCTCCTTCGCCTTCCTGATGTTTCCTGGCCACCAGTGCGGGCCACGCAAGTGTCCGCTGGTAGGAAGGACTGTAAAAAATCGGGTAGGTGCTTTGAAAAAAGTACAGGCTTCTACCGCGGGCGGCTCTCGCGATCAGGAAGCGCCCGGGTCCGGAGGTGAGCCGATCCATCCCATGGATGGACCGGGCTCAGAACTGGAAGTAGACGTAGGGGCGCGTCTCGACGGACGTCAGGTGGCGCACGCCCAGGCCCACGAGGACCAGGACCACCGCGCGCACGGGCACCGGCATCCGCACGAACAGGTCTCCGGCCTTGTGGAAGAGGCTCAGCGGCGTCACGTGGCTCACCGCCGCCACCGCGAGCATCGTCCACACGAGCGTGCTCACGTTGGCCAGGCCCATGCTGCCCTCGAAGAGGCGCAGGTACATCTCCCCCGCGTGCGCCAGGTTGGGCGAGCGGAAGACGATGCGCGTGAGCACCACCACGGTGAAGGTGGCCACCCAGCCGAGTCCCGCGCGCACCACGGCCATGCGGCCTTCCGTCGGCGGCTTGCCCGTCATCCACCACCACACGCGGATGACGCACTCCATGGCGCCGTGCGCGAGGCCCCAGATGGCGAAGCGCCAGTCCGCTCCGTGCCACAAGCCGCCCAACCCCATGGTGATCATCAGGTTGAGCAGCGCGCGCGGCTTGGAGACGCGGTTGCCGCCCAGGGGCCGGTAGAGGTAGTCGCGCAGCCAGTTGGACAGGCTGATGTGCCAGCGGCCCCAGAAGTCGAAGAGGTTCGTCGCCAGGTAGGGGCGGTTGAAGTTCTCCGCGAACTTGAAGCCGAAGAGCGCCGCCGTGCCGATGGCGATGTCCGAGTACGCCGAGAAGTCGAAGTAGAGCTCGAAGCTGTAGGCCACCGCCGCGACGAAGCACTCGGCCGAGGTGTAGGCCTCGGGCGAGGCGAAGACGGGGTCCACCAGGCCGCTGCCCAGCACGTCCGCGATGATGAGCTTCTTGGCCAGGCCCACCGCGATGCGGTACAGGCCGCGGCCGCCCTCGTCCGCCGTCAGCGAGGGCGTGTCATCGAAGCGCTCGATGAGGTGCGAGGCGCGCACGATGGGGCCCGCCACCAGGTGCGGGAAGAAGAGCAGGTAGAGCAGGTGCTCGAAGAACGAGTGCTCCTTCTGGATTTCACCCCGGTACTGGTCCACCACGTAGCTGAGGGCCTGGAAGGTGAAGAAGGAGAGGCCCACGGGCAGCAGCAGTCCGAAGGGCTCGGTGCGCACGTGGATGCCCAGCGGACCGAGCAGCGCCACCGCCGTGTCGCGGAACAGGTCCGCGTACTTGAAGGTGCACAGCACGCCCAGGGTGCTGACGATGGACACCGTCAGCAAGGCCTTGCGCACGCCGGGCGACTGCGAGCGCCGGAAGCCCTTGATGCACAGGTGGTTGATGGCGGTGGCCCCGAGGAAGAGCACCAGGGGCCACGGCGTCCACATCGAATAGAAGAAGACGCTCGCCACCATCAGCACGGCCAGCCGCGGCCACTTGTGGCGGCGCAGTGCCCAGTAGAGCGTGAAGGTGACGGTGAGGAAGAAGACGAACTGGAGGCTGTGGAAATACACGTCAGCCGCCCTCCGCGGCGAGCGCTGGTGGCTGGGTCTTGAAGACCTCGTAGGCCGCGAGCAGGTCGGAGAGGAACGAGCCCGCGAGCTTCTCGTAGCCTTCGGGAGTCAGGTGGATGCCGTCGGCATGGCCCAGGCCGTCGCGTTGCCAGCGCAGCATGCTCAGGTCTCCGCCCATGGCGGCCCGGGGAGACCAGTACGCACAGCCCTGCGCGCGCGCCATCTCGGGCAGCGCCGCCACCACCCGGGCCAGGGCGGGGGCGTCCTCCCAGCTCCCGTCCGCGCTCTTCTGCAGCCGGTCGGTGGTGCCGATGACGAGACACTCGGCGCCGCCCGCGTCCTTGCGCAGCCGGGAGATGAGGGCGCCGTACTCGGTGCGCAGCTTCTCCGCGTCCAGGTCCGGCTGGCCGCTCTCGTTGGTGCCGTACCAGAAGACGAGCAGCTGGGGCTTGCGCGAGGAGAGCTGCGCGGAGAGCGCCTGCGGGTCCACGCTGGCCAGCGTGGAGGCGGTGGAGCCCGGCAGGCCCACCGCGTCATAGGCGATGCCCTTCTGCTCCAGGTCCAGCGCCGCGCCGAGCACGGTGAGGGAACCCCCACCCTGGTTGAGCACTTCGATGTCGTGGGCGGGCCCGGTGACGGGGAAGGAGCGGATGCGCACCGTGGGCGTGGTGAAGGGCTCGGGCGGCGCGGGCTCGGGCGGCATGGCACTGCCATCCACCTTCACCTCCATGCGCCCGCTGCCGGGACCATCCAGCCAGTAGAGCGAGAGCCTCGCGGGCGGCGTGGTGGCGGCGGTGCAGCCCTCGCAGAAGCGGATGCGCAGCGATGCGCCCGGGGCACCCACCGCGCGGATGCCGCCAAGGCCCCAGGCCTGTCCGGGCGTGGTGGCCTGGAGCGCGTCCTCCACCGTCCACTCCCCCGTCAGCTCGCGCGAGACGCCCGCGGGCGTGAGCCGGTCCGACGGCTTGCCCGCGGAGATGAAGCCGCGCCCGGCGTCGCCGAAGCGCGTCGCCAGCGCGTTGCGCATCGCGTCCGTGAAGGAGTGCGAGGCCGTGTGCGAGGCTCCAATCTGGAGGATGCCCAGCCGCGCGTCCTCGCCCTTCTCCAGCTTGCTCAGGCGCTGGAAGGTGGCGGTGAGGGACTTCCCGGTGTTCTGGAGGCCCGAGGGCTCCGCGGCCACGCGCGGCGGGCTGCTCGCGGCATAGGCGCGCTGGATGGCCAGGTCGAAGAGGTGGCCCAGCAGGTCCGAGCCCCGGGCACGCGGGTGGATGAGGTCCTCGTTGAGCAGGCCCGAGGACAGCCAGCGGATGGACGAGCCCTCACCGCCCATGGCCTCGAGCGCGTCCCAGTAGGCGCAGCCGCCCTCCCTGGCCGCGTCGCGGAAGAGGTCGGCCACCATGCGCGAGCCCCGGCGCGGCACCAGGTCTCCGCCCATGGTGCGCACGGCCGCGTCGATGGGAGACCAGACGAGGCACGCGGCATCCGGCACGGACTCGCGCACGAGCTTCACCAGCTGCTCGGCCTCCTGTTTGATTTCCTCCGGCTTCGTCCAGTCGCGCGAGAGGCGGAAGGCCTCGTTGCCGCCGAACATGAGCACCACCAGCGAGGGCTTGCGCTGGCGCATCTGCGCGCGGAAGTAGGGCCGGTGGGTGCGCAGGAACACGCCCGCGTAGGCGCCCGGCAGGCCGAGGGTGTCGTACACCACGCCCGGGTTGCCGTTCTCCAGCGAGACGCCGTGCAGCTCCACCTTGCCGCGCGTCTTGAGCAGCAGCGTCTTCGCGCCCTCGGGCAGCTTCACCCGGGCGTTGGCGACTTCGGCCGGCGTCCACCGCGTCTGCACGCGCTGCAGCTGCTTGCCATCGGCGAGCACCTGCACGGAGCCGCCACCCGGCTGGGCGAGGAAGAAGATTTCGGCCGTGCGCGCGTCACCGATGTCGAAGCGCACGTCCTGGGGGCCCTTGGCGCCCGCGGTGAAGGCCACGCCGGTGAAGGGCAGCCGGTCCTTCGGCGGCGAGCGATCGATGATGCGGATGAACTCCCAGCCCTCGGAGGCCTGGCCGGCGCGAACGCCGCGGCCGGAGCGGGTGGGGCGATCGATGTAGAGGAAGCCCTTGCCGCCCGAGCCGTGACGCTCCTGCAGCCGCTCGCGCACCACGTCGTTGATGTGGTCCGAGGCGATGAGCGAGTCGCCCAGGTGCTCCACGCGCACGGGGAGGGTGCGGCCGCCGGTGTGCAGCCCCCGCAGGGCCTTGAAGAAGGGCTCCAACCCGCCCTCCTCGCACCCGGAGGCACCCATGCGGCGGCAGCCCGGATCGAGGTCCACGTGCTTGGAGCCCATCTTCTCGCGCAGCGCCTCCATGCGCAGGGCCTTGGTGAGCGTGGCGGGGCCGAGGTTCGCCAGCCCCAGCGTGTCGGAGGCGTCGGCGACGGCGGGGGGCGGCGGCGCGGTGCCAGCGTCGGAAGGGGGGTCGGCCTCGACGACCTCGGGTTCCTCCTCCTCCTCGGGGAGGACGGGCACCTCGGGGGCGTGCCCCGTGTCGGGCTCGACGCCGATGGCCTTGCGCTTGGCGGCGGCGCTGGAGGTGGTGACGAGCGCGAGGAGCTGCGGCCCCACCGGCCCCTGGGCGAGGCTGGGGATGGGCCGCCAGGCCTCGGGGAGAGGGGCGAGCGACAACCCCACCGCGAGCGCGAGGGTGAGGGCGAGCGTCAAACCTGCCGATGTGTGCTTGGACTCCAACGCGCCCGGCATGAGACTGGCTTTTGGGGGCGGGGTCAAAACTCCTGCCGACGTTCGTGGGGTAACCGGACGAGCGAGCCCCTGGTGTGCGGCGGGCAAGGCGCTATGGTGCGCCGCCCATGACCCTCCATCCCGTCATCATGGCCGGCGGCTCTGGCACGCGCTTCTGGCCCCTGTCGCGCAAGGCGCGTCCCAAGCAGTTCCTCCCGCTGGCCTCGAAGAACCCGCTCATCACCGACACCGCCATCCGGCTCAAGGGCCTGGCCTCGGTGAAGGACACCCTCATCGTCTGCGGTCCCCTGCACGCGAAGCAGGCGGCGAAGCTGGTGAAGGGCCTGCCCAAGAAGAACCTCCTGGTGGAGCCGGTGGCGCGCAACACCGCGCCGGCCATCGCGCTGGCTGCGGTGCAGGTGGCGGCGAAGGATCCGCAGGGCATCCTGGTGGTGCTGCCCTCGGACCACCACGTGGCGGACGTGGCCGGCTTCAAGAAGACCATCGCCGAGGCGGCGCAGGTGGCGGCCAAGGGCCACCTGGTGACGCTGGGCATCAAGCCGCACCGTCCGGAGACGGGCTACGGCTACATCCAGGTGGGTGACGGCCTGGAGGGCGGGGCCCGGCAGGTGAAGGCCTTCCGCGAGAAGCCGGACACGGAGACGGCCCGGCGCTACGTGGAGTCGGGCGAGTACCTGTGGAACGCGGGCATCTTCGTCTTCCGCGCGGACGTCATCCTGGAGGCCTTCGCGAAGCACATGCCGGAGATGCAGAAGGGGCTGGACGCGCTGCGCAAGGCGGCCGGCAAGCGCACCTTCGCGGCGGTGCTCAAGCGCGTGTTCCCCAAGCTGCCCTCCATCTCCATCGACTACGGCGTGATGGAGAAGGCGAGCAACATCGCGGTGCTGCCGGGAGACTTCGGCTGGAGCGACGTGGGCTCCTTCGCCGCCATCCCCGAGGTGCGCCCCGCGGACGAGCACGGCAACGTCATCTCGGGCGCCGAGGCGGTGGTGGTGGACTGCAAGGGCTGCGTGGTGCTGGCCGAGAAGCGTCCGCTGACGGTGGTGGGCCTCACCGACATGGTGGTGGTGGACTCGGGCGACGCGGTGCTGGTGGTGCCCAAGGACAAGAGCCAGGACGTGCGCAAGGTGGTGGAGGCCCTCAAGGCCCGCAAGCGCGAGAAGTACCTGTAGACCGCCGTCATGCGAGGGAGACAGGGCGCACCCGGGTGGAGACCCGGGAGCGTCCTGATCTACCCTTCATTCTTCTCTCTCAAGAGAAGAGAGGGACATCCGTTCTTTCAGGGCTGTGTTTGCAGGAATTACCGGACGGCTCCATCTTTCCGACGGCGGGCAACGGCACTACCGGCACTTGCCCCGTTGGTTGCGTGACGAAGCAAGGGTGCATGCAGGTTGCAAAGCTCCTCGGTCGCGCTGCCTTCCAGGCAAGCGCTGTTGGGGGGCGGCGATGGGTTGCAACTACTGCTTCAATGATCATCCAACCACGGTTCCTTGCATCCGGCCCGAGACTCCTCCGTGTGACAGCGAGGCGCTGTCCGGAATGGGCCATGGGCCGCTGGTCCTCGTGCGCAAGCTGGGCGCGGGGGCGCTCGGGAGCGTGTACCTCGCCGAGCACCCGTCCAGCGGTGCCCACTTCGCGGTGAAGGTGCTCCACTCGCACCTGGCCAGCAATCCGGTGGTGCTCGGCCGCTTCTACTCGGAGGCTCGCTCCACCCAGCACATCATCCACCCGAGCGTGGCCCGGGTGCTCGACGTGCGCCAGGCGCCCAGCGGCCACCACTGCCTTCTCATGGAGTACGTCAACGGCACGGCCCTGTCTCATCTGCCGCTGCCGCTGCCCCCCGCGGAAGTCGTCTTCCTCCTCTCGCAGGTGCTCGAGGGCCTGGAGGCCGCGCACGCGTGCGGCGCCGTCCACCGCGACATCAAGCCGGAGAACCTCATCCTCACCACCGGCCGCGACGGCGAGCGGCGCGTGAAGCTGCTCGACTTCGGCATGTCCGCCACCCTGGCCGCGGGTTTCTCCGAGGAGGAGCTCGCCGCGGGCATGGTGGTGGGCAGTCCGGGCTACCTCGCGCCCGAGCTGTGGGTGCGTGCCGAGCCGGATGGCCGCGCGGACCTGTACGCGCTCGCGGTGCTGGGCTACCGGCTCCTCACCGGGCGGCTGCCCTTCGGCGGCGGCGGGCGCATGGGCGAGATGCTCCTCGTGCACAAGCCCACGAAGCCACTGCCGCCGCACATCCTCGAGTCGCGCGTGCCGCAGGCCCTGTCCGCGGTGTTGATGCAGGCCATGTCCCTGCGTCCGGATGAGCGCTTCGCCACCGCCCGCGCCTTCCGCTCGGCCCTGCACGAGGCCATGCGCCGGCCCGCCTTCGGCTGCCTGGCGCCCCCGGCCTTCCACGTCCGCGTCGAGGATCCGGAGGGCATGGGGCTGCAGCCGGTGTTCGTCAACGACGTGAGCCAGGAGGGGCTGCGCATCGCCTGTGACGGGACGCTGCCGCGGCTCGGGGCCCGCCTCGAGGTGGAGCTCTCGCTCAACGGCTGGAGGCTCGCCTGCACCTGCGACGTGGTGCGCCTGCTGCCGGCGGAGGAGGCGCGCACCTGGGGCGGCCGCCAGGGCTACATCCTCCACTTCTCCGAGCCCTCCGACGACGTGCGCCGGCTGATCGCCCAGGCGCTGGCCCCGCCTCCCGCGGAGCCCCTGCCGGACGCGGAGCTCGCCCAGTTGCTGTCGCGCGCCGCCGCGTGCAGCCAGGACCCGTACTCCCTGCTGGCCGTCCACCCGCATGCGGACTTCGCGGAGGTGATGCGGCGCGTGGTCCAGGCCGAGCGTCGGCTGGAGCCCTTCTGGCAGCGGCCCCTGCCGGCCGTGCAGCGTCAGGCCCTCGAGGCCCTCCGGGAGAAGGTGGACACCGCCCGGAAGACCCTCGCGGAGCCCCTGGCCCGCGCGCGCTTCGATGCCTCGCGAGGCAACTTCCGTGGCGTGGCCCGCTGCCTCGCCGCCGGGGTGCAGCTCAACGCCGTGGAGCGTCTGCGCCAGGCCTTCCTCGCCACCCGCCCGGACGCCGAGTCCCGCGCGCGTGCGATCTTCGACGAGGGCATCCTCCTGGAGGCCCAGAACGTGCTCGATGGTGCACTGGCGCGCTACGCCGAGGCGCTCAGCGTGGATCCGCTCAACATCTCGCTGCACCGCTACTACCAGTCGCTCATCCAGCGGATGCGCGTGGAGGCCAGGGAACCGGCGCGCCTCGCGGCGACTCACTGAGTGCTCTCCAGGGCCTGCGTTCCACCCGCCCTGGGTAGCCCGCTTCTCAGGGTACACCCGCGGGTTGCCCTGATTCCTCTTGGGGACCGCACGCCAGCCCTGGCGCATCCCTTGCTCCCGGGTGGAGCGCATGAGAATCGCGCTGCTCACCGGACTTCTCTTCCTCCTGGGTGCCTGTGGCTCGAGCGAGCCCTCACCTGACACACGCAGGGACCCCACGGACGTCACCGACGCGGGGCAGCCAGATGCCGGGACGCCAGACGCGGGCCGCCCCGATGCGGGCACCTCACCGGACGCGGGCTCTCCAGATGCCGGGACGCCACCGGACGCGGGCACGCCGGATGGGGGCAGCCAGACGGGTTCGAGACCCTCGCCCGCGAAGCCCCGGTGGCCGGCGCTCCAGACGTCCATCTCCACCTACGAGCTGACGCTGACGCAGCGGGACTACCAGCAGCTCTGGGCCCACATCCCGGATCCTGCCTCGCGGAAGTTCCAGGTGGAGGGCCGCTTCACCCATGGGGGCCGCTCGTACCCGGCGGTGCTGAGCTTCCGCGGGCGCTCCACCAAGACGGACCCGCGCGTCGTGAAGAAGTCCTGGGACGTGCGCTTCGAGAAGAAAGAGGAGCGCTTCGAGGGGAAGAAGAACCTCGAGCTGCTGGCGACGTGGAAGGACAGCGGCTACCTCACCGAGAAGCTCTGGTTCGACCTGGCGGCGAGCGTGGGCCTGCGCGTGCCGGATGCCCGCTACGTCCACGTGAAGCTCCACCTCGTCCAGGACGACGGCAGCGTCATCACGAAGTACGAGGGCGTCTTCACCGAGCTGGAGTCCGTCAACAAGGACTTCCTCGAGGCCCACGGCTTCGATGAGGACGGGGACCTCTACCGCTGCGGCATGCACGACTGCGAGATGCGCCAGCCGCCGCAGGAGCAGTACCAGGAGCGTTGGGACAAGAAGACGAACGAGAAGGAGCCGTGGGATCGGCTGTGGAGCTTCGTCGAGGGCGTCAACCGCACGCCGCCGCACCGCTTCCCGGCCTTCGCCCAGGAGCGGCTGGAGCTGGAGGACTACCTCACCTGGTTGGCGGTGGAGACGTTCATCAACAACGACCTGCAGGGCGACTCGCGCAGCTATCTCATCCACGACCGCGAGACGGGGAAGTGGTCGTACGTGCCGTGGGACCTGAACAACGCGCTGTCGCTCTACAACCGCACCAATCCGGTCATCCAGGGCGTGAAGGAGAAGCATCCACTCTTCAGCTTCACGGCGTACGACCCGGGCGCGTACGAGTTGGCCGATTTCCGCCGGACCTTCCCGGACATGCAGGACATGAAGCCCGCCTGGAGCACGCTCTCCACGCGCATCTACGACGACCCGGGCCTGCGCGCCCGGTACGTGGAGCGGCTGCGCAAGCTGCTCGACACGTGGTTCACCGAGGAGAACATCGGCCCGCGCGTGGAAGCCATGCACAAGCTGCTCGCCCCGTTCATCATGCCGGGCCCTGACGGCAAGACGGTGGACCCGTACGTCAGCCCCCCTCACGTCGCGCGCAGCGCCGAGCACCTGAAGCGCTTCGTGCGCGAGCGCCGCAAGTGGCTGCTCGGGCACATCCAGGACGTCGAGGCGCTCGGCAACGGGGCGCTCGTCATCGACCGGGTGGGCCGGGAGGCCTCGGGGGCCTTCTGGGTGCAGCTCTACAACCGGGGCTCCGTGCCGGTGCCCGTGGGCGGCCTGTACCTCTCGGGCTTCACCCGGGTGCCCGGGCAGTGGACGCTGCCCGCCCTCACCGTCGAGCCCGGACAGACCGTTACCTTCCGTCAGGGGGCGGCGGGGGCGGCGCACCTGGGCGCGACGCTCGACGCGGACCGGCCCGAGGTGTCGCTCTACGCGGCGGACGGGAAGACGGCCATGGATCTGCTGTGGCTGGCGCCGCTGAAGCCGGGCGAGGCCTACGGACGGCAGCCGCGTGGCGCCGAGTCCTTCGGCCCCCAACCCGGGCCGTAAGGCCGGTGCTCACCGGGTCATGTGGCCGGTGCAGCCTGATGAGCGAGGTGGTTTATAAGCCCCACATGAGCAACAGAGCTGTGACACCACAGAAGCTCGTCGCATCGAGCCTCAGCCTACTCCTGGCCTCTTGCAGCGTGTCCCGACCCATGAACCCGGCACCGGGGCCTGCTGGTGCTGAGGATCTGGCCAGATACGTACTCGTCATCCAGGAGGCGCCAGATGGGCAGGTGACGCATACCTGGAATCCAGCAACCCGCTCGACTGCGCCAAAGTACCCGATTCCAGCAGACGGCCATGAGCTCGAAGGTCTGATCGTGCTCACAGGACGGCGTTCTCGCGACAGCATGACGGGCGACAAATGCCAGGCTGTCTATGACAAGTGCTGGGATTTGTGCATGAGGAGTCCAATACCTCCAGACTGGGAACATTACATAGCCCAGTACGGCGAGAAGCAGGGGAAAGTCAGATACTGCGGTGATACCTGCGCGGCACAGAGGAACGCCTGTTGGGATGAGGCCAGACGCAAAGGAGCACAAGTCCACAGGTTCGTATCCATTGACGCCGCCATCGAGTGGGTGAAGCGCCACAGGGTAGAACTCCTGGCCGGTTCCGTCGTCGTCATCGCTGGAGTGGCTTTTGCCGTGGCCTTCTCTGGTGGAGGGGTCATCATCCTCGCGCCAGTCCTCCTCGTCGCATCCGCCGGCTCTCTCTCCGCGCCTGGTTTCGAGGAGTCCACCCCATGATCATCGAACACTTCCCGGGCGAAGCCATGCCTTTACTCGGCAAGTATCAGGAGGACGGGCTCTCAGAGGAGCGCGAGCTCCTCGATGTCGCGAATGGCGCGGTTGCCTTCATCTATTTCACCGGTCGACTCTATCACTTCGACGAATTCCGCACGAGCAGGCCCTCCCGCCATCCACCCGCTCCTTCCTTCGTTCAGGTCACTGAGTTGCTCGAGCGCATCCGAATGAAGGCCTCCTCTTCCGATGAGAGGGAGATTCTCCTCACGGTCATGGACGCACTCGCGTTCATTGAGGTCTCCGGCCAGAAAAAGGGCCTCGAAGATTATCTTCATTACTGGGAAACCGACACCCTCCCGCCCGTCATCGCCGCATTCAAAACACTCTCCGAAGCGGAGACATGGTTGGACGAGCAACCTGTTCCACCTTATGGGGCCAGAGTGCTGATTGGGAACCAGTACCATTCCGTCAAACGGAGTCGCGAGCGGAGGGAGCCTGGCTTTCTTCCGATTCCAACCCTTGAGGAGTTCATCGGACGTCACCTGGAGGAGGGCCTGCCCCAAGCCGTGGCCGCATTCAATACGAAGGAAGATGCGGAGTCATGGCTCGCAAATACTCCCCCCTCCACCAGACACGCCTTCATCACCATCGGTAGCAAGCCTTACCTGGCGGTGTGCCAGGAGAACGTGAATCATCGCGCCCTCCATGCACTGATGCCGGCTGAGCAGTAGCCCCTGGAAGTGGGATCAGAGCCTGGGTTTCTGGGATTCGTCCTCGACGATCAGCACTTCGGCCTCAGACCAGACGGCCACGGTCCCCGGTGGCGGCTGCTTGATACCCAGCATCCTCAAGGCCCCGGGTGGATTCTTCTCCAGCCCCACCATCGAGAGCGAGCGCCGCTGCGCGATGACGCCGCAGAATGGACCGATCATGCCGAGATCCCGCAGTTGGTGAAGGCGAATCTGGACGCGGTCACCCTTGAAACGGGCCTCACCGTAGAGCAGCGCCGTGCCAGTGACGATCGTCTTCCCCTTGCATTCAGGTGGAACGACCCAGTCCGGTGGATGGTCGGTGCAGAGCGGGGAGTTGGCGATTTCGTCCGGAACGTAGGCGTGCACAGGGCCCGTGACACGGACCTCGATGGGGCCCTCCTGGATGAGGGCCACATCGCCGACGCTTCCAGGCAATCCCAGGACCTCCACGGAGAAATAGGAGTGTGGAGGGATATGCAGACGCCTCGTTTCGGCGATGGCTTCTGGTGCGCATGCCGCTGTCCCATCCGGAAGCACGCGAACGCCCGAGCAACCGGCGATCAGGCAGGCTCCAGTCATGGCCATCAGGACTTTCGAGGATCCCTCACTCCCAGGAGGACGGCGCGACTTGGGTTTCACCGATTCATTCATGACTCTTCTCTTCTGGTTGTCCCTGCAATTCGCAGTGTCCAACACACAGCCACTGCTTGCTCGGGCGTGAGCCCGTGGTGGGTCGATCTTCCGGTACTCCTTGGTGCCAGCAGCCATGACGAGTGCGAAAACCACGTGGGCGAGCAGTGGGGTCATGGAATCACCGTCACCAGCAAGCAGGGCAGGTCCGTACCGGGCTCGCCTACAATAGCCAGCAGCTCGGAATGAGAAGTGGGGGTCTCGTAGGCCAGAACAACGCGGGACTTTTCTCCCGGGGGAATGACAGCCAGCTCGGATGCACGAGAGATGATCCGCACCTTGCCGCCTGATGGGCCTACCAGATTGAGCTGCCCCAGCTCGACCCGCCAGTTGGAATCCGAGCGATTCTTGATGCTCAGGGTGGCGTACGAGATTCCCGCGTCGTGAACGACATCGACAAAAGAGAGCGAGAGCCGATTGGTTTGCTTGAACCAGGAACCATCGCCCAAGGCCCGGTTGATGACCGCCTCGGAGCCTCTCTCCGCGATGAGCCGGGTCTTGTCGGAAACGATCTCTCCCAACGACTGGGGGCGCAAGAGCCGTTCTTGCGCCAGGCGAGCACTCTCCTCTGGGTTGATGGCCGGGCGCTCCCGGATGTTGAGTACGACGTCCCTGACAGTGGGGCGCGTGACGAGGCGCAAGGTGACGCGGGTCTCGTCCGCCAGCGTGAGGCGTACTTCCAATCCCGGGCCCGTCACCACCGGGCGGCGAGAAGCCACCCGAAGACGAGGTCCCCATCCGTCTGCCTGCCCCGTACTGGCATCTGGCTCCACCAGCGCGTCAGCATCCGCTTCGACGTTCTTGACCGGGGCCGGCAAGACCACAGCCGTGGTGGTGTAGGAGTCCTGTTCGACGAACACCCGGACGAACACATCGACGGCGCCCCCGTCAGGAGGCATCAAGACGGACCGGACCTGCGGCTCTGGAGCGCTCACTGCGGCAGTCGCCGGAGTTGCGGATAGGAGGGTCAATGTGAGCGACAACGCGCTTGAAAGCATGGGGTGAAACCTCCAGCCCGAGGTTCTTGGCACGGAGCGGGAATCGAGCCTGCATCGGACTACGCACGCGGTAGGAAGCTGCTGCCAACTTCTCTGGTAATGCATTCCGCTCATACACCATCGGGCTTCGGATGCCCAGCAGTGGCGCCGCTGAAGCCGGGCGAGGTGTACGGGCGGCAGCCTCGCGGCGCCGAGCCCTTCGGCGCCCAACCCGGGGCCGTGAGCACCCGAGGAATCATCCCGGCGGCGAGGGCCTCCTGCTACCTTCGGAGGCTCTTCGCCTTCTGGAGGTCCTCTTGGTCGAGATTGAAACCCTCGTGGCATTCGAGCAGCACCTGGCGGGGGGCAAGAGCCTCGCCAACGTCATCCTTCAGGGGTTGGACCTGACGGGGCAGACGCGGGTGCTGCTGAGCGCGGACCTCTCGGGCACCGTCTTCCTGGGCTGCCAGCTCGAGACGCAGGCGCTGCAGACCGTGCTCGCGCATGGGGCCATGGTCTTCCCGCCCTTCTCGGGGCTGCCCTATTCCCCGTACCGGGGCGGCCTCTACTCGCCCGAGGAGCTGTACGCGGGCTTCGACTCCGCGCGCCCCGAGAGCTACGCGGACACGCCCGACGCCCGCATCTACGCCCATTGGAACTCGCGCGGCGGCGCCAACTCGCCCTCGCTGCTGGAGACCCTGGCGCAGCGGCTCCACGACCATGCCGTCACCGACGCCATGGAGGAGGTGCTCGTGCAGCACGGCCAGGGCCGGCCGCGCAGGGTGGTGGCCATCATGGGCGGCCACTCCATGCTCCGCGGGCAGCCCGACTACCGCGCGGTGGCGGAACTGGCCCGTGAGCTGGCGCGCCTCGGCTTCTTCCTGGTGAGTGGCGGCGGGCCGGGCGCCATGGAGGCCACGCACGTGGGGGCCTGGTTCGCCGGACGCACCGAGGCCGAACTGTCCGCCGCCCTCGAGGTCCTCGCGAAGGCACCGGGCTACAAGGACCGGGAGTGGCTCTCGCGGGCCTTCGAAGTGCGCGCCACCTGGCCCCTCCGGGACGCGGACCGCATCATCAGCGAGAGCCTGGGCATCCCCACCTGGCACTACGGCCACGAGCCGCCCAATCCCTTCGCGACGCACATCGCCAAATACTTCGCCAACAGCGTCCGCGAGGATGGCCTGCTCACCATCGCCAGGGGCGGCATCATCTACTCCCCGGGCAGCGCCGGGACCATCCAGGAGGTCTTCCAGGACGCCTGCCAGAACCACTACAACACCGTGGGCGTGGTCAGCCCGATGATCTTCCTGGGCCAGGACTTCTGGACGCGGACGCGGCCCGTCTACCCGCTCTTGGAGCACCTCGCGCGGGGCCAGGACTACGCGCGCTACCTGCTGCTCACCGACTCGCGCGAGCGCATCATCCAGGCCCTCGTGGACTTCGATCGCGAGCAGGAGGCCCGGGAGCGCGCCGGCTAGAGGTTTTCCCGTAGCGGGCCACACGCTGCGCGGGGGGCGGACTCTCACCCCGAGTAGGCCGCGCGTTTTCGAAAGCGTGGTGAGCGTTTGTCCATCGTTGGGACAGCAAGGGCGAAGTGTTAAAAACCTGTCGCACCAACATGATGGACATTCCTGGGTACAAGCTCCTCGGCTTGTTTCAAATGACGAGCAACAGCCTGCTGTTCCAGGCGCTGCGCGAGGCCGACGAGCTGCCCGTCATCGTCAAGACTCCGCGCAACGACCACCTCGGCCCCCGCGAGCGTGCGCGCTACCAGCGCGAGTACAGCGTGTTGCAGCGCCTGCGAGGCACGCCCGGGGTGCTCGCCACCCGGGGTTGTGAGGTGCTCAAGGAGCGGCCCGTCCTGCTGCTGGAAGACGTGGGGGGCACTGCCCTCTCGGAGCAGCTGGGGCAGCCGCTCGAGCTCTCCGACTTCCTGTCCATCGCGATTCCCCTGGCCGCCACGTTGGCGGAGGTGCACCGCCGCGGCGTCATCCACAAGGACATCAAACCCGCCAACATCCTCCTCTCACCGGGCGGGCAGGTGTGGCTCATCGACTTCGGGCTGGCCACCCTGCGGCAGGTGGAGCACGTGGAGGGCGGCACCGCCGCGCTCGTGGAAGGCACGCTGCCGTACATGTCCCCGGAGCAGTCCGGGCGCATCAACCGCGTGGTGGATTACCGCACGGACTTCTATTCGCTGGGCGTGACGCTCTACCAGTTGCTCACGGGGCGCCTGCCCTTCCGGGGCAAGGATCCGTTGGAGTGGCTGCACGCGCACATCTCGCAGATGCCCGTGCCGCCCCACCAGCTGGTGCCGTCGATTCCCCCCATGCTCTCGGCGCTGGTGCTCAAGCTGCTGGCCAAGGCGGCGGACGAGCGCTACCAGAGCGCCGAGGGGCTGAAGGCCGACCTGGAGCGGTGCCAGGAGGCGCTGCGGCGGGGCGTGCAGGAGGACTTCCAGCCAGGCCTCCAGGACTTCCCCGCCCGCTTCCAGCTTCCCCAACACCTCTACGGCCGTGACGCGGAAGTCGAGACGCTGCTGGGGGCCTTCGAAGAGGTGGCGCGGGAGGGACGGCCCGCGTGGGTGTTGGTGCGGGGCTACTCGGGTATCGGCAAGACCTCCATCATCCAGGAGCTGCACAAGCCCGTGCTGGAGCGCCGGGGCTTCTTCCTGGGCGGCAAGTTCAACCCGCTGCAGCGGGACGTGCCCTACGCCACGCTGGCCCAATCCATCCGGGCGCTCGTGCAGCAGGTGCTGGCGGGCAGTGACGAGGAGGTGGCGGCCTGGCGTCAGCGTCTGGAGGAGGCGTTCGAGGGAAATGGCCAGGTGCTGGTGGACCTGGTGCCCCAGTTGGAGCGGGTGGTGGGCAAGCAACCGCCGGCGCCACAGCTGCCGCCCACCGAGACGCAGAACCGTTTCAACCGCCTCTTCCAGCGCTTCCTGGGCGTGTTCGCCTCCTCGCAGCGGCCGCTGGTGCTCTTCCTGGACGACCTGCAGTGGGCGGACTTCGCGAGCCTCAAGCTGCTGAAGTACCTCATCACCCATCCGGACACGCCGCCGCTGCTGCTCATTGGCGCGTACCGGGACAATGAGGTGGGCACCGCGCATCCGCTGACGTTGGTGGTGGAGGAGGCGCGCAAGGAGGGGGCCCGGCTCGCGGACATCCACCTGGGGCCGCTCTCGCCCGCGCAGACGCGGCAGTTGGTGGCGGATGCCCTGCCCGGCGCGGCCCCGGAGATGCTCGAGCCGCTGGCCGAGCTCCTCCAGACCAAGACGGGCGGCAACCCCTTCTTCCTCCTCCAGTTCCTGCAGACGCTCTACCAGGACGGGCTGGTGGAGCGGGTGCCCCAGGGCGGGTGGCTCTGGAACGCGGACGCCGTGCGGGCCATGGGCTACTCGGACAACGTGGTGGACTTCATGGCCGGCCGGCTGCGCAAGCTGCCCGCTCCGGCCCTGCGGCTGCTGTGTCTGGGCGCGTGCGTGGGCAACATCTTCCCGTTGGAGAAGCTGGCCCACCTCTCCGGACAGGCGCCCTCCGAGGTGGAGTCCGGCCTCGAGCCGGCCCTCCAGGAGGACCTGGTGATGCAGGCCGGCGCCCAGCACTACCGCTTCCTGCACGATCGCATCCAGCAGGCCGCCTACGGGATGCTGGCGGAGCACGAGCGCAAGGCCAACCACCTGCGGATTGGCAGGCTGCTGTGGACGCGCCTGTCGCCCGAGGCGCTGCGCGAGCGCCTCTTCGACGTGGTGGGGCAGCTCAACGCGGGCGTGGAGTTGATGGGCGAGACGGAGGAGCGCACCCGGCTGGCGCGGCTGAATGCCGAGGCGGGCTTCCGCGCCCAGTCCTCCACCGCCCACCGCTCGGCCCTCGGGTACTTCTCCATGGCCGTGCGGCTGATGCCCGGGGACCTGTGGGAGGTGGCGCCCGAGCTGGCCTTCAAGCTGCGCCTGGGACAGGCCCAGAGTGAGCTGATGAGTGGCAATGGCCCCGAGGCCCGCCGCATCGTCACGGAGCTTCGCGCGAGGCCGCTCTCGCACCAGGAGCTGGCGGCGGCCTACCGGCTGGAGAGCAGCATCTTGCTCACCGCCAACCAGCCCGAGGCCGCCGCCGCCTGCCTGTTGGAGTGTCTGGAGCGCTTCGGGGTGCACATCCCCGCGAGGCCCACCTGGGAGGAGGTGGCCGCCGCCAACCAGGAGGTGGAGTCCCTGCTGGGCAGCCGCTCCATCGAGAGCCTCGTCGAGCTGCCCTCCATGACGGACCCGGAGATGAAGACGGTCATGGGGCTGCTCGGGGCCCTGTTCGCACCGGCCTTCTTCACCAGCGAGACGCTCCTGGCCCTACACCTGTGCCGCATGGTGGCGCTGACGCTGCGCCATGGCAGCACCAACGAGTCCGCGTCCGCCTATGTCTGGTATGGGTTCGTGACGAGCTGCCTCTTCAAGGACCCCCAGCGGGGTCATGCCTTTGGCACGCTGGCGTGTGAGTTCGTCGAGCGCAACGACATCTCCGCCTACCGGGCCCGGGTCCTCTTCACCCAGGGGCACATCAGCCTCTGGGTGCGGCCGCTGCGGGAGGCCCGGGAGCTCTACGAGAAGGCCTTCCATCACGCGCTCCTGTCGGGGGACCTGCAGATCGCCGGCTACTGCTGCATCTTCATCGTCTGGCTTCAGCTCTCCCTGGGCGCCGAGCTGGCCGAGGTGGAGCGCGAGGCCGTCACGTATGCCGATTTCGCGCGCAAGGCCGGCTTCCGGGACGCGGGGAACATCACCGGGCTCCTGGGGGCCTTCGTGCGGCAGCTGCGAGGGCTCACCGTGTCGTTCGGCTCGTTGAACGGGGAGGGGTTCAACGAGGAGGAGCTCGAGGGCCTCTTGAGCAGCGGCATGGCCCCGTTGAAGTGCTCGTATCCCGTCATCAAGACCCGGTCCCGCTTCATGGCGGGTGCCTACGAGGAGGCGCGCCAGGCGGCGGACAAGGCCCAGGGGATGCTCTGGGCGGTGATCGGCCGCATCCAGTTGCTGGATCATCACCTCTACAGGGCCCTGGCCCTGGCGGCGTGTTGCCGGGAGGCCCCGGCGCCCCTGCGGGAGCAGTACCTGAAGGACATCCTTCAGCACCAGCGGCAGTTGGAGGCGTGGGCCACGAGCAGTCCGGAGACGTTCCGCGCGGCCGAGCGGACGGTGGCGGCGGAGCTGCACCGCCTGCACGGCAGACTCGAGGCGGCCGTCTACGGCTATGAGGAGGCCATCCAGGCCGCCCGTGAGCATGGCCTCATCCACCACGCCGCCGTGGCGAGCGAGCTGGCCGCGCGCTTCTGGAAGGAGGCGGGGATACCGCTCATCGCCCTGGCCTATGCCCGCCAGGCGCGCGAGGCCTATCTCCAGTGGGGCGCCGAGGGCAAGGTGCGGCACCTGGACGAGCAGTGGCCGGACATCTCCCGGCTGGTCCTCAGTGGCCAGGGCACCACCAGCTACGACACGGCCTCCAAGCTGTTGGACGCGCTCAGCCTCGTGAAGGCCCAGCAGGCCCTCTCCAGTGAGATGGATCTGGAGCGGCTGGTGGGCATCCTCGTGCGGGTGGCCATGGAGAACGCGGGGGCCCAGCGGGGCGCCCTCCTGCTGCTGCGCGGGGAGACGCTGACGGTGGCGGCCCGGGTGGAGTCCGCCGACGAAGAGGTGCGGGTGGTCGCGCCGGAGCTGGCCACCTGGGAGCCGCCGGAGGCGCTGGTGTCCTATGTGCGGCGCACGGGCGAGCACGTGCTCATCGAGGATACCTCCAAACCCCATGCCTTCTCCGGTCCAGCCGGCACCACCAGCCAGGCCGGGTCCGTGCTGTGTCTGCCATTGAAGCGCAAGGAGGAGTTCTACGGGGTGCTGTACCTGGAGAATGCCCTCACCTCCGAGGCCTTCAATCCCAGCCGCATCACCCTGTTGCAGCACCTGTCCTCCCAGGCCGTCATCTCCATGGAGAACGCGAGGCTCTACTCCGAGGTGCGGCAGGCCGAGGCCGCCCTGCGCCAGGCCAACGAGGAGCTGGAGTCGCGCGTGGAGGAGCGCACGCGCGAGCTGAAGCTGGCCCAGGCGAGTCTGGTGGAGACGGCCCGCATGGTGGGCAAGGCCGAGGTCGCCTCCAGCGTGCTGCATGACGTGGGCAACGCCTTGACGAGCCTCGTGGTGGACAGCGAGGCCCTGCGCCGCACGGTGGCGGCCTCTCGTATGGGCCGTGTCGAGCAGGTGGTCCACCTCCTGGAGCAGCACCGCGCGGATCTCGCGGGCTTCCTCACGCAGGATCCCCGCGGCCACCAGCTCTTCACCTACCTCTCCAGCCTCGCGGGCGAGCTGGCGCAGGAGCGCGTCTCCCTGCAGCGAGGCATGGATGACCTGTCGAAGAACGTCGACCGGGTGCGCACCATCATCCAGATGCAGCAGGCCTACGCGAAGTCCACGCTGCTGGTGGAGGAGTGTGACCTGGCCGAGGTGCTGGACGAAGTCCTGCGCCTGCAGGCGGGCGCCTTGCAACAGTGGAGCGTGCAGGTGACGAAGGAACTGTCGCCGCTGCCCAGGATGACGGTGGACAGGCACCGGCTGCTGCAGATCCTCCTCAACCTGCTCAGCAATGCCCGGCAGGCCTTGGAAGCGGTGGTCCCGGGGCAGCGCCGGATCCGCATCCGGCTGTACGCGGAAGGGGAGTGGATCCTCTTCCAGGTCGTGGACAACGGCAGGGGCATCGCCCCCGAGGTGCACGGGCGGCTCTTCACCCAGGGCTTCACCACCCGCAAGGAAGGCCATGGCATTGGCCTGCACTCCAGCGCGCTCGCGGCACAGCTCATGGGCGGGAAGTTGACCCTGGAGAGCGGGGGGCTGGGACTGGGCGCCACCGCCACCTTCAGGCTCCCCGCGGTGGGGGTGACTACCAAGGCCGCGTAGACGCCTCCTCCTCGGGGTATGTTGGGGTAGGGAGACTCCCGATGGACCGACACCACGATACGTATTTCCCAGTGACCTCCTGGCTTTCCGCCGCGGCCATGGCCG
This sequence comes from Archangium sp., assembly GCA_035645295.1. Lineage (GTDB taxonomy): Bacteria > Myxococcota > Myxococcia > Myxococcales > Myxococcaceae > Archangium. Next base: position 2,922 of record DASQMW010000304.1, on the reverse strand, counting down.
TCTGCCTGTTCGCGGGGTTTCCCGCGCACGCGGAGTCCTCGTTCGCCCTCTTCGAGAGTGGACAGGTCCGCCCCCTGGAGCTGTCACCGGATGGCAAGCTGCTCTTCGCCGTCAACACCCCGGACAACCGTCTGGAGATCTTCCGGGTTCATGGCGGCGGCCTGACACATCGCGCCTCGGTGCCCGTGGGGCTGGAGCCCGTCGCCGTGGCGGCGCGCAGCAACACCGAGGTCTGGGTGGTGAACCACCTCTCGGACAGCGTGAGCGTCGTCGAGCTGAGCGGCAATGGAAACGGTGGGCGCGTCACCCGCACCCTGCTCGTGGGGGACGAGCCGCGTGACATCGTCTTCGCGGGGCCGGGACGCAGCCGCGCCTTCATCACGACGGCGCACCGGGGCCAGAACATCCCGTTCGATCCTCGGCTCACCACGCCCGGCATCGGCCGTGCGGATGTCTGGGTATTCAACGCGAATCCGGCCAGCGGCATGCCGAGCACCATCCTGACGCTCTTCAGCGATACGCCGCGCTCGCTGGCGGTGACGCCGGATGGCTCGCGCGTCTACGCCGCCGGTTTCCACTCCGGCAACCGGACGACGACGCTCTCGCACATCCTCGTGCCGGATGGGGGCGAGGCCAAGGGAGGCCTGCCCGCGCCCAACACCAGCGTGGAGGGACGGCCGCAGCCCGAGGTGGGGCTCATCGTGAAGTACAACGGCGCCCACTGGGTGGATGAGCTGGAGCGCATCTGGGACCACTCCGTGCGCTTCTCGCTGCCGGACAAGGATGTCTTCGTCATCGACGCGATGGCCAACCCTCCGGCGCAGCTGCCGGGCCCGTCCGGGTTCTTCGCCGGGGTGGGCACCATCCTCTACAACATGGCCGTCAACCCGGTAAGCGGGAAGGTCTACGTCTCCAACACGGAGGCCTTCAACGAGAAGCGCTTCGAGGGCGCCGGTGAGTTCTCGGGCCACTCGGTGCAGGGCCGCTTCCACGAGAACCGCATCACCGTGCTGAGCGGCGCCGGGGTCACGCCCCGCCACCTGAACAAGCACATCGACTACGACGCCTGCTGCGCGCCGCTTCCCAACGCCGAGAACCAGAAGAGCCTGGCGCTGCCCACGGGAATGGCCGTCAGCGGCGATGGCTCGACGCTCTACGTCGCCGCGCTGGGCTCCAACAAGGTGGGCATCTTCAACACGGCGGAGCTCGAGAACGACACCTTCGTCCCCAGCGCCGCCCACCATGTCCCGCTCACCGGCGGTGGGCCCACGGGACTGGTGCTCGATGAGCGCTGGAAGCGGCTGTATGTGCTGACGCGGTTCGACAACTCCATCTCGATTGTCGATACCCGCGGCCGTACGGAGATCGGCCACGTGGCCATGTACAACCCCGAGCCTCCGGTCATCGTGAAGGGGCGGCGCTTCCTGTACGACGCGTCCCTGAGTTCCAGCCACGGCGACTCGTCGTGCGCGACGTGCCACGTCTTCGGTGACTTCGACAGCCTGGCGTGGGACCTGGGCAACCCGGACAACGGGACGGAGACCAACCCCGGCCCCTTCATCGGCAGCCCGATCATCAACCCGGACTTCCATCCCCTCAAGGGACCGATGGCCACCCAGAGCCTGCGCGGCCTGGCCAACCACGGGCCCATGCACTGGCGCGGCGACCGCACCCAGGGCAACGAGGAGCCCAGCGCTCAGCCGGACAGTGGCGCCTTCGACGAAGAGGCCGCGTTCAAGAAGTTCAACGGGGCCTTCGTGGATCTGCTCGGGCGCGACCAGCCCCTCCCCGAGGCCGACATGCAGGCCTTCACGGACTTCATGCTGCGGGTGATGTACCCGCCCAATCCGGTCCGGGCGCTCGACCACTCCCTGACGCCCGAGCAGCAGGAGGCTCACGACTTCTTCTTCAACGTGCCCTCCAACATCGTCTTCCACATCTCGTGCGGGACGTGTCACGTCATCGAGCCCCACGCCAACCCGGACGCGGTGATTCCCGGCTTCTTCGGCGCGGACGGCCGGAGCGCGTTTCCCTTCGCGGCCCAGGTGCTCAAGGTGCCGCACCTGCGCAACATGTACCAGAAGGTCGGCATGTTCGGCATGCCGCGCACGCCCATCTTCAACCCGGGTGACAACGAGTTCATGGGCGACCAGGTGCGAGGCTTTGGCTTCATCCATGACGGCAGCGTGGACACCATGTTCCGCTTCAACCGCGTCATGGCCTTCACGCAGGGGCCGGACAACGTCACGGGCCTTCCGCCCAATGCCGAGGGCGACGCCATGCGCCGCAAGCTGGAGAGCTTCATGCTCGCCTTCGACACCAACCTGGCGCCCATTGTCGGGCAGCAGGTGACGCTCACCCGCGCCAACGCCGCGGCGGTGGGCCCCCGGCTCGAGCTCCTCATGGCCCGGGCGGACGCGGGGGAGTGCGAGCTGATCGCCAAGACGCAGCAGGGCCAGCACGAGCAGGGCTTCCTCTATACGGGCGCGCGCCGCTTCGTGTCCGACCGGAAGGACTTTCCCGTGCTCCCGGAAGCGGTGCTCCGGCAGATGGCGGGCTCGGGCCGGGTGGCGCTGACGTACACCTGCACGCCGCCGGGCTCGGGCACGCGGATGGGCATCGACCGGGACGAGGACGGCTTCCTGGATGGTGACGAGCGGGCGGCCGGGAGCAATCCGACGGACCCGAAGAGCACCCCGTAGCCGCTGGGCCTGGCGGGCCGGTCCGTCTCCCCGGCCCGCCAGAAACCCGGGGGGCCGGGCCCACCAGGAGTCTCAGGGGGTTACACGTCCGGTCACATCCAGGCCGGGAGGCCCGTTGCCGCCCGCGTCCCGGGGGTGTGTGATTCTCAGCGGTTGACGGGACCCCGCGTGGATACCCCCCCGCCCCGCGCTTGTGTATAAGGGCGCCGCCCTCGACCCA
>DASQMW010000303.1:0-43759 GCA_035645295.1 Archangium sp. | reverse complement strand
CGCGGGCGCATGCGCGTGGCCGAGGCGGTGGAGCCGCTCATCCAGCTCGCCACGGACGAGAGCGTGGAGCCCTTCCTGAACAAGAAGGCCATTGAAGCGCTGGGACGGATTGGAGACGCGCGGGCGGTGCCGTCGCTGGTGCGGATGCTGACGAAGGAGCGCCAGGGCGTGTCCTTCTACGTGGAGAGCTCGTTCTCGCTCTTCCAGCTGGGCCAGCCGGCGTCGGACGCGCTGCTCGCGGTGCTGGAGGGCAAGGACACGGAGCTGTCGAGCTGGGCGCAGCGCAACGGCATCAATCCCGCGAGCTACTCCTTCAAGGCGGCGCAGCTGCTTGGAGACATGAGGGAGCGCCGGGCGGAGGCGGCGCTGGTGAAGCAGCTCGAGTTCAAGCACGAGGACCCGAGAATCCAGGCCATCGTCCGGACGCGGGCGGCGGATGCGCTGGCGAGGATGCGCTCGGCGGCGGCGGTGAAGCCCCTGGCGGCGCTGGTGTCCGAGCCGGATGCGGGGGTGCGCGGGGAGTACACGTACGCGCTGGCGCGGCTGGGCGGACGAGACGCACTGCCGGCGCTGGAGAAGGCGGCGGGACAGGGGAACTGGTACGCGCGGGAGGCGGCGCTCGAGGCCCTGACGATGCTGGGAGACGCGCGGGAGCAGCCGGTGCTGGAGAAGCTGGCGGCGGCGGAGCCGGCGAAGACGGCGGCCGAGTGCGAGGCCCTGGGCGGCGAGGGGTGTGGGGACCCGGAGGCGCTGGCGAAGAAGCGGGTGGAGATGATTGCACGGCACGGCACGCGGCTGGAGGCGGCGAAGGCGTGCGGGACGGACACGGGCTGCTGGGTGAAGAAGCTGGAGGACGCGGACAAGGGCGTGGTGGCGCGCGCGGCGATGGAGGTGGGGCGCGGCAGGTCGGCGGCGCACGTGGGGGCGCTGCTGGCGCGGCTGACGGAGAAGGACCCGGACACGCGCATGGCGCTCATTCTCGGGGCGGAGTGGCTGGTGGAGGACGCGAAGGACGCCGCGGCCCTGGCACGCAGCGCACTGCCCACGCTGGAGAATCAGCTCTCGGAGGAGAAGAGCAGCACCGAGTACGTGAGGTCGAACGAGGACTTGCGGCGGCTGGTGGCGAGGCTTCAGCGGCAGAAGTGAGAGGGATTGTCACCCCTGGCCGCTGGACGGGCCGTCAGCCCACCTTGCGGACCGGGGGCTCGTCCCCGCCGCCCGTGCCATCCTCCTCGGGACTCACGGGCTCGGGAGCATCCTGGAAGGAGCTCGGCAGGAGATTGAAGGGCAGCACCTTCGCCAGGGCCACCAGCAACAACATCCCTCCCGGCGCCGCGAAGATGGCGAGCGCCGGAATCGCCTTCGCCACGTCAATCAATTGCGCCCGCATCCGCTGGCGCTCATCGGCCGTCAGCGTCTGTCCTCGCGCGACCTTCGTCAGCAGGTGGTACAGCTCGCCCGTCTCCCGCACCTCCTGCATCAGCCGGTGGAAGTTCCGCTCCAGCGTGTTCTGCATGCGGGACACCATGTCCTCGCCCAGCAGATTCGCGGCCGAGGACACCGTGAAGACATCCACCACGGAGCGGTTCTTCGCGTAGAACTCGGCCACCTCCAGCTCCAACTGGTGCACCGTGCTCTCCGGCACCCGGAGCGCCCGCGCGAGCTGAGCGATGAACACCCGCTCGCCCCGCGTCCTCCGGCCATCCACGAGCGAGGCCAGCAGCGTCTGCTCCAGGATGAACCGCCGCAGGTCCACGCTGCGCACGTCCTTCACCGCCACATTCAAGGAGCGGCGCCGCTCGAAGGACTGCCGCACGGCGCTCCGCAGCTCGCTCTCGAGTCCTCCCGGCAATCCCAGATCCTCCACCTGCCGGAGGATGGCTCGGCGCGCGGAGAACGTGGGCTGCCGGTCCACGCAGGCCAGACCCGTGAGCACCTCCACGAGCAGCGCCTTCTGCCGGGCCGCGAAGTCGATGCGCCGCTGGGCCATCTCGCGGTGCAACCCTCCGCGCGAGAAGTAGTCGAGCGCCTGCCGGCCGAACATGTGCGCGTCCGCGTAGAGGGCTCCGTTGTGCAGGACGAGCCCATACGCCGGGTCTCCCGACAGCGAGAGGGCGCGGCGCTCCAGCGCGTCCTCCACCCTGCCCCACAGCCGCTTCGGGGCCTCGTGCCCCAGGCGCAGCTTCTCCTCGAGGGCCTGGGCCTCGTCGAGCTGGCCGGTGAGCACGGCGAAGAGGAGCAACAGTTGCTCGCGGCGGGGCCCCGGGGACACACCGGCCAGGGCCGCGATGTCCAGGGCCATGCGCGCGAAGGTCCGCACCACCGCGCGGAAGAGCACCTCCTCGGGAGCCGCCGTCCCAGAGGGCTCGGAGGACGCCCCCTCCGTGGGAACTCCACCGTCCGCGGGTGTGCCGTAGAGCAGTCCGCTGACGCGCAGCATCCGGCGCAGGTACGAGCGGGCGCGGGCCCGGCCGGAGCTGGACTCGGAGAGTCCCGGAGGCACCAACGGGGCTGGCACGCGCGCATGGGCCGCGACCGACTCCTCGAGCATCGAGGAGAGCCAACCCGCCTTGCCTAGATCCATCGGAAATCCACCCCAGGTGCCGCACCAGACAGCCAGCCAGGAGATACCCCACTTACCGTCCCAGCGCCAACGGCCCCACCCCACGAGGGGGCAGGGCCGGTACGGCCGGGGCCTACAGCGCGGTGGCCTTGCCGATCTCCAGCGACTTCACCTTCGCGGCGCTCTTCGCCTTCTTCAGGTCCGCCTCCAGCTTGTCGGGCGTGCCGGCGAGCAGGGGAAACGTGCCGTAGTGCATGGGTACCACGGTGGGGTTGCCGAGCAGCCGGGCGGCCTGGGCGGCGCCGGTGGGATCCAGGGTGAAGTGGCCGCCGATGGGCAGCAGGGCGTACGTGGGCTTGAAGCGCTCGGCGATGTGGCTCATCCCGGCGAAGAGGCCGGTGTCACCGCCGTGGTACAGGGTGGGGCCGTTGTCGATCTGGATGACGAAACCCAGGGGAGCGCCCGCGTACTGAGCGGGGCTCTTCTCGTCCGCCGCGTAGCTGCTGGAGTGCACCGCCTCCACGAAGTGGATGGTGGCGTCCTTCACCTTGAAGGTGCCGCCGACGTTGCCACCCATGGCCTTGTCCTGGGGCACGCCCAGGAGGGTCACCAGCTCGAAGCAGCCGAACACCTGGGCGCCCGTCTTCTGCTGCAGCGCCTTGGTCTCACCCACGTGGTCGAAGTGCCCATGGGAGACGAGGATGGCGTCCACCTGCTCCGGCCACTGGGCGCCCGGCGGGGCCTTGGGGTTGGAGAACCAGGGGTCGATGGCCAGCGTGGCGCCACCGGGGGTGCGGATGACGAAGGCCGCATGGCCCCACCAGGTGAGCTCCGTCTTGCCAGCCGTGGCCGCGGCATCCTTCTTCGCAGGACCCTTCCCGGCGGGCGGCTGCGCGGCCGCCGTTCCGGACAGTCCCAGGAGCGCTCCCACCGTCACTGCCATGAGCTTGTTGCGCATTGCGTACTCCTCCTCGAAACGAGACAGGTCTCCCGCGGTGCAAACCGGGCACCCCGCGGTCGAGGGGCCGCATATTCGGCGAGCGGGCAATCGTCCAGAGGCAAATCTGGCGGCTGTCCACAGTCCGGTGGACAGCACTACCAGTGAGGGCGTACGCGTCGCGGCATACCCGCTATAGGCTGCGCCGCCCGTGGACCATCGCTTCCAGGTCAATCTCCGAGGAGTCATCGACCTCCTCTCCCACCACCTCTACAGCACGCCCGGCGTGTTCGTGCGCGAGCTGCTGCAGAACGCCACGGACGCCATCCGCGCCCGGCGGCACCTGGAGCCCTCTCATGGGGGCACGGTGCGGATGGAGCTCATCGAGAAGCAGGACGGCGGCCTGCCCACCCTGCTCTTCAGCGATGACGGCGTAGGGCTGACGGAGGAGGAGCTGCACCGCTTCCTGGCCACCATCGGCGAGAGCTCCAAGCGCGAGACGCTGGAGGCGCGCCGCAACGACTTCATCGGCCAGTTCGGCATCGGCCTGCTGTCCTGTTTCATGGCGTGCGACGAGCTGCTGGTGGTGACGCGCTCGGCGAAGGGAGACGGACGCACCATGGAGTGGCGGGGCCGGCATGACGGCACGTACGCCGTGCGGCCATCCGAGCACCGGCTGGAGCATCCCGGCACCCAGGTCTTCCTCGTCGCCCGGGCGGACGCCGCCGAGTACTTCACCGCGGAGCGGGTGCGGCAGCTCGCGGTGCACTACGGGGGCCTGCTGCCCTTCCCCATCCACCTCACCGCGGAGGGCCGCACCGAGCACCTCAACCCGGCCCCTCCGCCCTGGCGCCAGAAGTATGAGAGCGTGGCCGAGCGACGTGCGGCGCTGCTGGCCTACGGGCGCGAGGTGTTCGGCCAGGACTTCGTGGACTGCATCCCCCTGCGCGCGGAGGCGGGCCAGGTGGAGGGGGTGGCCTTCGTGCTGCCCTTCTCGCCCCACTTCAACGCGCGCCAGAAGCACCGCGTCTACCTCAAGGACATGCTGCTGTCCGAGAGCGCGGAGAACCTGCTCCCGGAGTGGGCCTTCTTCGTCAAGTGCGTGGTGAATGCCCAGGGCCTGCGCCCCACCGCCAGCCGCGAGGCTTTCTACGAGGACGCCACGCTGGCCCGCGCCCGCGAGTCACTCGGCCAGTCGCTGCGCCAGTACCTGGTGGACCTGGCGCACAACGATCAGCGCAACCTGCAGCGGCTCATCGCCCTGCATGGCCTGTCGGTGAAGGCGCTCGCCCTGGATGATGATGACTTCTTCCGGCTCGTCATCCACTGGCTGCCCTTCGAGACGACGCTGGGGATGATGACGCTGGGGCAGTACCGGCAGTCCTTCCCCACGGTGCGCTACGTCAACAACCTGGATGCCTTCCGGCAGGTGGCGCGCGTGGCCGCGGCGCAGGGGCTGTGCATCCTCAACGGGGCCTACACGCATGACACCGCGCTGCTGGAGAAGCTGCCGCGCGTGCTGCCGGACACCCCGGTGGAGCTCTTCTCCGCGGCACAGCTTCCCCAGGGCTTCGAGGAGCTGACGGCGGAGGAGCGTCAGGACGTGGCGCGGCTGCGGCAGGTGGCCACGGAGGCGCTGGAGCCGTTCCGCTGCGAGGTGAGCATCAAGAAGTTCCTCCCTCCCGAGGTGCCCACGCTCTACGGGGACGTGGACGACGGGGCCTTCCGGCGGGACGTGGAGCGTGCCCGCGAGGGGACGGACGAGCTGTACTCCTCGATGCTGGAAGGAGCGCTGAGCGGCGCTCCCGAGGAGGAGCGTCCGCAACTCTGCTTCAACCTCCGCAACCCGGTGGTGCGCCGGCTGGCACGGGTGCGGGACGCCGCGCAGCTCAAGCTGTCGGTGGAGATGCTGTACGTGCAGGCCCTGCTGTTGGGGCACCGCCCGCTCAACGCGCGGGAGATGACGCTGCTGAACCAGGGGCTGCTCGGCCTCATCGCCGCGCGCCTGGACGATGACGAGGGCACAGGAGGCCTGCATTGACGGAGCGGGACTGGCGCGAGCAGGTGCAGAACCTGCTCGGACGCGCGCAGAGGCTGGAGCCGGGCGAGGCCAAGGTGATGGCGCTCGAGGAAGCCGCGCGGCTCGCGGACGCACACGCGGACATGCCATTGGCCTACGAGACGCGGGACGCGCTCATCGACGCGGCCATCTTCGGCGGCTTCCCGGACCGGGCGCTGGTGGCCTTCGCCTGGTGCCGGGGGCAGCAGCAACGCGACCCGGAGCGCTATCCGCCGGAGCCCCTCCTCTGGAAGCAGAAGTGGGTGGTGGGACGGCTGGACGAGTTCCCCCACATCAGCCGCAAGCAGATCGCCAGCGCCCTGGATGACGTGGAGCAGTGCTTCGCGAAGGCGGGGGCGGGACGGCGGGCGGTGCTGAAGCTGCGTTACCAGGCCGCCCGGGACATGGGCGACGACGCGGTGGCGGAGGGCTTCTGGGCGCAGTGGGTGCGCGAGCCGCGCGACCACCTCACGGACTGCCGGGCCTGCGAGCTGGATGACGAGCTGGACCATCACCTCGACCGGGGCGAATACGCCCAGGTGCTGGAGAAGGCGAGGCCCCTGCTGGAGGGGCGCACCGCGTGCGCCGAGGTGCCGCACCTGACGCTGGGCACCGTGCTCTACCCGCTCTTCCACCTGGGGCGGTTGGAGCAGGCGCGCGACACCCACCTGCGCGGCTATTCCCTGGTGCAGCGCAACCGCGAGTTCCTCGCCACCGTGGGCGAGCACCTGGAATTCCTCACGCTGACGGGCAACGTGGAGCGGGGGCTGAAGCTCTTCGAGCGCCACGTGGGGTGGGCGCTGGAGCACGCCAGCCACCGCGACCGCTTCACCTTCCACTGCGCCGCGCTCGCCCTCATGGAGCGGGCCCTGGTGGAGGAACGGGAGCGGGTGGCGCTCTGCCTGCCTCGCGCCTTCACGTTGTACTCGCCCGGAGACACGTACGAGACCCGGACGCTGCGGGGCTGGCTCGCCTCCCAGGCCGAGGGCATCGCGGCGAAGTTCGACTCGCGCAACGGCACGGACCGCTTCCACCAGCTTCTCGCACGCACGAAGCGGCTCGCCGGCGAGGTAGTGCCCTTCCCCATCGACAGCCCTCTCCCGGGATAACAGGCGTTCCAGGGAAAAACCGCGCTGTTTGTAGTAGGCTCGGGAGCTTCACTCATGCTCCCGAGGGGGTGCGTCGTGTCTTTCAAAAGGTCGTTGTTCTCCGTCCTGCTGTCATCGCTGGCGCTGGCGGGCTGCGGATCCGGAGTGGATGGACAGCCGGATGACTTCAACGATGGGCGGGACCCCATCGTCTTCCCCGAGGGCACGAGCCTCGCCGCGGACGGCGGTGTCGATGCCGGCAACCCGTATGAGGTGAGCGGCAGCCGCGTGATGCACTACCGCCTCGACATCGGCGACTTCACCCAGCCCGTGACCGCGGATCCCCTCGCGTCCGAGCTGAAGGCCTTCACGCTCCAGGATGGCGGCACGCGCGCGCTCACGGTGCAGTCGTCGCCGGACGGCACCTTCCGCGTCACCGACGCCCCCGCCGGCCGTTACTACCTGCAGCTCGGCACCTTCTACGTCGTGTCGGACTCGCGCACGATGAACCTCGATCGCTATGACCTCGGCCGCCGCGATCGGGCCACCGCCTCCTCCGTGCCGTTGACGCTCTCCGCGTCCAACCTCGAGCCCCAGCCGTACGAGGATTACCCGAGCTGGGAGGCCGTCAGCTCCAACCTCGGCTCGGCGGCGTCCCTGTACGCCAATGCCCCCGTGCCCGCGGGGGCGACGTCCGTGGACAAGCTCCCCGTGAGCTATTACTCGATGACCTCCCCGGACACGCAGCTCGTGGACGCGTCGCGAGGCGACCGCCTGTACGTCACTCACTCCACCACCCGTGACGCCGGCACCTTCAGCTACACCACCATCGACCGGTTCTTCACCCCGGGCCCCGTCACCATGAGCTCCACCGTCAGCACCGACCTGAGCGGCACGTTCCAGGCGGCGCCCCAGTACACGGCGAGCTTCGAGTGGTGGCGCTCCCGTTTCGAGGCCTATCAGGTCCAGGTGCACCCCCAGTCGCGCCCCACCGCCCAGTGGCTCAGCATCTCGCCCACGCCCTGGACCTCGGAGTCCTGGTACGGCTACTCGGCGGACCTGATGTATGCCAGCCTCTCCGGCATCACCGACCTCGTCGCGAACGTCACCTACGGCAACCCCTACCCCTTCAGCTGGGGCGCCGTGGCCTCCTTCTCCCACAACTTCAGCACCCCCACGCGCCTGCCCGGGACGACGTCCGGCGGCATCACCGCCAGCCTGTCCGACACGCGGAAGTTGAGTGTCGCCACCGCCGGGCCCATCGCCCCGCGCATCACCCCGCCGTGGGACCTCGCCGTGAACGGGCTCAAGGCCCAGCAAGAGCTCACGCTCAGCACCCTCACGCCGCGCATCACCTGGAAGGCCCCCCTGGTGGGCACCCCCTCCGCCTACCGCGTCCGTATTTCCCGGCTGTACGTGAGCGGGACGCGCACGGCCACGAGCATCGTGGGCACGATCCACACGACCGATACGTCCGTCGACGTGCCTCCGGGTGTGCTGCAGTCCGGCCAGAAGTACGCCTTCACGGTCTATGCCTACTTCACTCCGGGCATCGCCCTCGCCGTACGGCCCTACGTGCTGGAGTCCCTGGTCGATAGCGGCGTCGCCTCCACGGTCAGCAGCATCCTCACCACCCCGGTGACCCTGGGCGCAGCGCCGGACCTCCAAGCCGAGCCGGAGCCGTCCTTCGAGCTCGAGCCGGGCATCAAGCCCACCCGCCAGTACCTCATGCGTGAGCAACTCCCGATGAAGCACTGAGGGGATGCCCGGATGGGACCCGTGGCCCTCTTTGGGCCACGGGTTGGAGCACCGTGACGGGCACCCTCACCCCGACCCTCTCCCGGAGGGCGAGGGAGAGGGGGCACCGTGGGTTGACGGTTTTGGGGGTGACGTGTCGGGGTTACGGACGCTTGTCCGGGGCATTCTGACGCGTCTTCTCCGGATCCTTCTCCACGACCGGCCCGAGGATCTCGTCGATGCGGCGCATCACCTCCCCGCTCAGCTTCACCCCCGCCGCCTTCACGTTCTCCTTCACCTGCTCCGGCCGCGACGCGCCAATGATCGCCGACGCGACGTTCGGGTTCTGCAGCACCCACGCCACCGCCAGCTGCGCCAGCGACAGCCCCACCCCGTCCGCCACCGGCTTCAGCTGCTGCACGCGCGTCAGCACGTCATCCGTCATGAAGCGCTGGATGAACCGCGAGCCGCCCTTCTCGTCCGTCGCCCGGCTTCCCTCCGGCGGCTTCTGCCCCGGCTTGTACTTGCCCGTCAACACGCCCTGCGCGATCGGCGACCAGACGATCTGCCCCACCCCCAGCTCCCGCGACGTGGGCACCACCTGGCCCTCGATGACCCGCCACAGCATCGAATACTGCGGCTGGCTGGAGATGAGCTGGAAGCCCAGCTGCCTCGCCAGCGTCACGCCCGCGCGAATCTGCTCCGCCGTCCACTCGGACACCCCGATGTAGAGCGCCTTGCCCTGGCGGACCACGTCCGCGAAGGCCTGCATCGTCTCCTCGAGCGGCGTCTCCGTGTCGTAGCGGTGCGCCTGGTACAGGTCCACGTAGTCCGTCTTCAGCCGCCGCAACGAGCCGTTGATGGACTCCAGGATGTGCTTGCGCGACAGGCCCCGGTCATTGGGACCCGGGCCCGTCGGCCAGTACACCTTGGTGAAGATCTCCAGGCCCTCGCGGCGCTGGCCGTGGAGAGCGCGGCCGAGCACCTCCTCGGCGCGCGTGGCCGCGTAGACGTCCGCGGTGTCGAAGGTGGTGATGCCCTCGTCGAGCGCGGCGCGGACGCACGCGAGCGCCGCGGCCTCTTCGACCTGGGAGCCATGGGTCAGCCAGTTCCCGTAGGAGATCTCGCTGACCATCAGACCGCTGCTACCGAGATGCCGGAAGTTCATGCGCCAGCATTAACCCGCTGAACGCGACGGCACCACCGGAACCTGTCCGCTCTCCACCAGGGGACGCGCCGGCAATGAAACGGTAAACACCGTCCCATCTCCCGGCACGCTGCGCACGGCGATCTCTCCCCCGAGCCGGCGCACGATGTTCCGGCTGATGGACAGCCCCAGTCCCGTCCCCGTCGAGCCCTTCGTGGTGAAGAAGGGCTGGAAGAGCCGCGACAGCACCTCGGATGGGATGCCAGGTCCCGTGTCGCTGACCTCGATGACGGCCATGTCCGCCTCGCGCCGGGCCGTGACGCGGATCTCCTTGCGCGCCCCCGTGCCCGCCTCGAGCGCCTGGGCCGCGTTGACGAGCAGGTTGACGAAGACCTGCGACACGGGCCCCGGGCTCCCCCGCACCTCCAGGCCCCCGGGCAGCTCCGTCTGGACGCTGGCCTGCCGCATCGTGTCCATCTGGGCGATGCGCAGCGCCGAGCGGATGGCCTCGTTGAGCTCGAACCACCCACCGGCCTCCTCGTCCGTCTTCCCCAGCGAGCGCATGTCGCGGACGATGTCGCTGATGCGCAGCGCTCCCTCGCGCGCGTCCAGCACCGCCTGCTCCAGCTCCTCGAGGTCCACCGGCTCGCCCTGGCGCAGCGCCACCACCTGCTCCTGGATGTAGCCCAGGTTGCTGAGGACGTAGGCCGCCGGGTTGTTGATCTCATGCCCGATGCCAGCCGCCACCTGTCCCAGCGTCGCCAGCCGCTCGGAGGACGCGAGCTGGCACGCCAGGCGCCCGTTCTCCAGCGCGAGCACCACGTGGCTCGCCAGCATCGCCGCACGATCCACCTCCTTCTTGCTGTACATGCGCAACCCGTCCCTGCGCATCAGGCCCAGCACGCCCAGCACCCGCTCCCCCACCGCCAGGGGATGAAGGATGACCGAGGCCCCCTTCCCCAGCGCCTGCAGGGAGCCGAGCCGCCGATCCTCCAGACCGGGAGCCGCCAGCGCCGGCGTCCTGTCCGAGGGCAATGCCTGGACCACCCGCTCGCCGAGCTCGCTCAGCACGCCGCCCTCGGCCTCGGACTCCAGGCCGCATGCGTGCGCCACCTGGAGCCGCCCCTGCACGTCCTGCATCAGCAGCACCACCGCGTCCGCCGCCATCAGGGTCCGGCTCCCCTCCACGATGGTCTGGGGAATCCGATCGAACTCGTTCGTCTCGAAGAAGGACTGGCTGGCCCGCACCAGGTCCGCCGAGGCGTTGAGCCGGTAGCGGTCGAGCGCACGCGTGACGCACGCGTACATCTCCCGGATGTTGAACGGCTTGCGGAGGAGGTCGAACGCACCGGCCCGCATGCACTCGATGGCCGTCTCCACCTCGGCATAGCCGGTGGCGACGATGACCTCGGTGGCCGGCAGCACCTGCTTGGCCTCGCGCAGCAGCTCCAGCCCGCTCATGAAGGGCATGCGCACGTCGGTGATGATCAGGCTGGGCGCGCACTCGCGCAGGAGCTTCAGGGCGGCCTTGCCGTCGGACGCCTCGGTGACGGCGTAGCCCTCCTGCTCCAGCTGGTAGCGCAGCAGCAGGCGCATGTCCCGCTCATCATCCACGACGAGGATCTTCTCAGGCAGGGGGGAACTCACGCGGAGACCTCCGTGGGGTGCGCCGGTGCCACCGGGAACCACAGCCGCATCGTGGTGCCGGCACCAGGGGCCGTCTCCACGCCGATGCGGCCACCGTGCGACTCGACGATGCTGCGGGTGATAGACAGTCCCAGCCCCGTCCCCTGCCCCTCCGGCTTGGTAGTGAAGAAGGGGTCGAAGATGCGCTGGCGCACGTTCGGAGACATGCCGCTCCCGGTGTCCGTCACGAACAGCTCCAGGCCGTCGCGCGCCGGGGTGACATGCGCCCCGATGGACACCGTCCCTCCCGGAGGCGTTGCATCCAGCGCGTTGCCCACCAGGTTCAGCAACGCGGACTCCATCTCCGGCACGTTGGCCTCCAGCCCGGGAAGGTCCGCCGGGGATTCGATGATCTTCAGCTGCACCTGGCCGCGCTGGGCCTGGCCGCTGGCCAGCTCCTTCACGCGCTCGAGCATGCACCCCACCTCGATGCGCTCGCGCGAAGGCCCGCTCCTGCGCGAGAAGTCCAGCAGCGTGCGCACCAGCCGGGCACAGCGCTGGGTGTGCGTCTCGATGAGCGTGAAGGCCGTGCGCGACGCCTCGTCCAGCGTGGGCCTCATCAACTGGGCCTGCGCGAAGCCGAGGATGATGCCCAGGGGGTTGTTGAGCTCGTGCGACAGGCCCGCCACCAGCGTGCCCACCGCCGCCATCTTCTCCGACTGCACCAGCGATTCGCGCAGCCGCTGCACCTCGCGCAGATCCCTCGCGATGCAGATGTGCCCCAGCACCGCTCCCGCCGCGTCGAGGACGCGGGACAGGGTGAGCTGCACGGGGATGGGCCCCGCCTGCCGCGTGAGGAGCGACAGCTCGGCCTCCACGGGCTCGCCGCCCCCCGCGCGGGCGAGCAGCCCGGTGACGAGCTCGCGCGACGCCTCGGGCACCACGCGCTCCAGGAAGGACATCCCCAGCATCTCCATCCGCGGCCACCCGAAGAGCTTCTCCGCCGCCTCGTTGCACACGAGCACCCACCCCTCCGCGCCCACCATGAGGATGGCGTTGGGCGAGGACGAGGTGATCTGCGCCAGCAGCGAGAGGTGCTCGCGCGAGCGCTCCAGCTCGGCGCCACGGTGGGCGAGCCGCTCGAGCATCAGGTTGAAGGTGCCCGCGATGGCGCCCAGCTCGTCCCCGGAGCGGACCTGGACGCGCTCGTTCAGGTCTCCTCCGTCGATGATGCGCCGCATGGAGACCTGGAGCTGATGGAGCGGGCGCATGAGGAGCCGGGTGCGCCAGAAGATCAGCAGCAGCAGCAGCACCGCCGTCACCACCCCGCCCTGGATCATCCGCTGGCGCAGCACCTCTACCGGGCCGGAGATGCGCTCGGCCGGCACGGAGAGGACCAGGGACCAGCCGAAGCCGTGCTCCCGCGCGAAGCCCTCCACTGGAACCACCAGGTAGAACATCCCGTCGATGAGCGCCGTGTTGTGCCCGCCGGACCCGGTGGACAACGACTTCAGCTCGCCTATCACCCGCGTGGGCAGCTCGCCGGTCAGCGCCCGCTCCCCATCCAGCAGCACCACCCCGAGCCCCTGGCGCGCGGCGCCCCCTCCCACGAACGAGAGATCGAACCGGGCGACCAGGGCTCCCTCGGTGTGCTGCTGGTAGAGGACGGGAAAGGCGAAGAGCACGCGCGGCCCGCTTCCCTCCGAGACGACCAGGGCCTGGGGCTGGCCGTCGCGGACCTTGGGCCACCAGGACGCCTGCGCGAAGGACTCGACGCTCTCGCTCCGGCCGTTGCGGGCGATGACGCGCCCCATGAAATCCAGCAGCCAGAGATCGCCCTCCTCGCTGCCCTGGCCGGGCAGGCTCAGCCGCTGCATGAGCGGCTCGAGGTAGTCGCTCCGGCCCAGGGTATCGATGACGCTGTTGGTCATGAACGGGTTGGAGGCGAGCGACTGCGCCGCGGTCCACCGCAACTGGAGCTGCTCGTCGAGGCGGTCCGAGGCGAAGCGGGCCAGCTCGAGCAGGTGCTCCCGGCTCGACGTCTCGAGCGCCCAATGCGCTCCGCGGGACACGGTGGCGACGAGGGCGCCCACCATGACCAGATCGATGAGCAGGAAGAAGAGGAGGAGCTTGCCTTGGAAGCTCCGGAGGAGGTTCACGGTGGTTCCTACGGCTGGGCGGGCACCAGCACGCCGCGTGGGTTGAAGGTGGCCATCCTGAAGTCCGAGAGACTCAGCGCCTCGTGGCGGGACGGAGTGAAGGCGGGTCGGTAGGTGCGCACCAGGCCTTCGTAGGGGCCCAGATGCTCCAGCGCGTCGCGCACCCGGGCGCGCTCGGTGGACTTCGCCTTCTGGATGGCGAGCGCGAGCAGCCAGACGGCGTCATGAGCCTGGGCCGTCCCCGCCGCGCTGAAGATGTCCTCGTCGGACCGGGTGCCGAACAGCGCGTGGTACTTCGCGGTGGCCGCCCTGACTCGCGCGCTCCGGTTGCCGATGAAGGAGAAGGTCTGCACCACCCGCAGGTCCACCGCGGAGAGGGCCTCACCCGCCCGGCCCGCGAAGTCCCCTCCGATGATGCCCGAGTGCGCATAGAGGGGGAGCCGCCTGCCCGGAGGCCTGCGCGCCACCGTCTTCACGATGGCCGCCCCTTCGGGCGCGTTGGCCACCAGGAGGAGGGCCTCGGCGCCCGCCCGCTCCACCGCGGCCAGCTGCGGCTCCATGTCCGCATCCGCCCAGTTGAACCACTGCACGGACACCGGCTGCCTCCCGCGCCGGGCCAGGGCCGCGGTGATGGCCTTCTCGTTGCTGCGGCCCCAGCCGGTCTTCTCCAGGATGATGGCGAGCCGCTCGTGACCCCGCGCGAACGCCCGCGCGACCAGGAACTCCCCCACCCGATCGTCGTCCATGGAGACCCGGAAGGTGTAGTTGGGCGTCAGCTCGTGGTGGACCAGTCCCGTGGCCGTCGCCCAGGGGCTCAGGATGATGAGCTGGTGCTCATGGATGAAGCCCAGGTTCTGGATGACGGGAGGGCTGTGCAGCCCCGTGAGGAGGGCCACCAGGTGGGGCATGCTCGCGAGCTCCGGCAGCTGCTCCGTGGCCCGCGCGGGCACGCCGTGGTGGTCCCTCACCACCAGTTCCAGCTTCCGCCCTCCCAGCAGGCCTCCCTGGGCGTTGATTTCCGAGATGGCGAGCAGCGCCCCCCGGCGGACGGACTCACCCGCCAGCGCCGAGCCGGAGCTCATGTCCGCGTGCAGCCCCAGGACGATGGGCGCCTTTTCCTGTGCCACGGCCACGCCGCAGCACAGCAGCGCGAGGCCGAACAGTCCTGGCAGCAGTCGTCTCATGGCGCCCCCGAAAAACCTGGGAGGCCAGACTATACGAGTCCGGCTACCGGGGGGCCACGCCGTGCGGCGTCCGTGCCCGCTCTCTCAGCGTTTGAGATTACGGAAGGGATTGTTGAAGGGCTCGGCCGAGGGCTTCTGCGCGGCCGGTGCCGGAGCCTTGCCGCTCCCCTGCTTGTTGGCCGCCGGGGCGGGCGCTGGGCGAGCCTGGTTCCCGGAAGAGCGAGGAGCCCCAACGGCCGCTCCCGAGGTGCCCTCCGTGACGGCGCGCACGGACAGTGCGAGGCGCTTGCGGACGAGGTCCACGCTCAACACCTTCACGGTCACCCGGTCGCCCACCTTCACCGCCTCGCTGGGATCCTTGATGAAGCGGGTGGAGAGCTGGGACACGTGGACGAGCCCGTCCTGGTGCACGCCCACGTCGACGAAGGCCCCGAAGGCGGTGACGTTGGTGACGACGCCCTGGAGCACCATCCCCTCCTTCACGTCCTCCAGCTTCTGCAGATCCTCGCGGTAGGAGGGCGCGGTGAAGTCGCCGCGTGGGTCGCGGCTGGGCTTCTCCAGCTCGGCGAGGATGTCCTTGAGCGTCAGCTCGCCCAGGTCCGGCCCCAGGTAGCGCTTGGGGTCGATCTTCCGCACCAGCGCGGCGTTGCCCACCAGCTGCTTCACGTCCACGCCCAGGTCCTTCGCCATGCGCTCCACGACGCCGTAGCGCTCGGGGTGCACGGCGCTCGCGTCGAGCGGCTCGGGGCCATGGACGCGCAGGAAGCCGGCGGCCTGCTCGAACGTCTTCGGGCCCAGCCCGCTCACCTTGAGGATCTCGCGGCGCGTGGTGAAGCGGCCCTTGGCGGCGCGGTGCGAGACGATCTTCTTGGCCAGCGTGGGGCCGATGCCGGACACGTGCTCCAACAGCTGCGGCGACGCGGTGTTGACGTCCACGCCCACCGCGTTGACGCACGAGTCCACCACCTCGCCCAGCTTCTTCTTGAGCAGGCCCTGGTCCACGTCGTGCTGGTACTGCCCCACGCCGATGCTCTTGGGGTCGATCTTCACCAGCTCGGCGAGCGGATCCTGCAGCCGGCGGCCGATGGACACCGCGCCGCGCAGCGACACGTCCAGGTCGGGGAACTCGTCGCGGGCCACCTCGGAGGCCGAGTAGATGGAGGCCCCCTGCTCGCTCACGGACACCACGGGCACCTGGGAGCCGAGCGCCTTGAGCACCTCGCGCACGAAGGTCTCCGCCTCGCGGCTGCCGGTGCCGTTGCCCACGGCGATGAGCTCGGGCTTGTGCTTGAGGATGATGGCCCCGCACTGCTTGGCGGCGGCGGCGCGCTCACTGCCGCTCTTCTCGGAGTAGAGCGTGGCGGTGTCCACCAGCTTGCCGGTGCCATCCAGCATGGCGGCCTTGATGCCGGTGCGCAGGCCCGGGTCCAGCGCGAGCACGGGCCGGCTGCCCGCGGGCGCGGTGAGCAGCAGGTGGCGCAGGTTCTGCCCGAAGACGGTGATGGCCTCGCGGTCCGCGCGCTCCTTGAGCTCGTTGCGCAGCTCGGACTCCAGCGAGGGGCCCATGAGCCGGTCCCACGAGTCCTCCACCGCGGCGCGCAGCTCGGGGGCGAACGGAGACTGGGGCTTCGTCACCACGCGCGAGGACAGCGTCCCCTTCACCTCGTCATCCGGGAGGGCCAGCTGGATGCGCAGCACCTCCTCGGCCTCGCCGCGCAGCAGCGCCAGAATCCGGTGCGAGGGCGCCTTGGACAGGTCCTCCTCGTGGTCCGCGTAGTTGTCGAACTTGGTGGCCTCGCCCTTCTTCTTGGCGACGACGGCCGAGCGCAGGCGGCCCTTCTGCACGCACATCTCGCGCGCGGTGCGGCGCAGGCCCGCGTCATCGGCCACGCGCTCGGCGCAGATGTCCCGCGCCCCGGCGAGCGCCGTCTCCAGGTCCGGCACCTCCTTGTCCGGGTTGACGAACGCTCCCGCGCGGGCGGCCACGTCGTCCTTCTTCCCGGCCTCCTGCTTCCACAGCAGGTCCGCGAGCGGCTCCAGGCCCCGCTCCCGGGCGATGGCCGCGCGGGTGCGCCGCTTGGGCTTGTAGGGGAGGTAGAGGTCCTCCAGCTCCGTGCGCGTCTTCGCCCGCTGGAGCGCCTGGCGCAGCTCCGGCGTCAGCTTCCCCTGCCCCTCGATGGTGCGGAGGATGGTCTCCCGGCGCGAGTCCAGCTCGGCGCGCTCGGCGGCCCAGTCCAGGATGGCCTGGATCTGGACCTCGTCGAGGCCGCCGGTGGCCTCCTTGCGGTAGCGGGCGATGAAGGGGACGGTTGCCCCCTCCTCACTCAGGGCGAGGGTCCGGTCCACCTGCTCGGGCTTGAGGCCCAGTTCCTTCGACAGCTCGATGGCGTAGGCGTGCATGGCGACACAAACCCTACACCATCCCACATGAAAAGGCGAGCCCCCCTCGGGTGCTCCCGGACGGGCCCTCCGCGCCCCCACCGGCCGGGCGGGGACGCGGAGGCCCTGACGCGAGCCTCAGGGCTTGTCGGACGGCACTTCACCGGTGAGCACGCAGATGAATTCCACCGGGTCGCACTTCACCGGGAAGGTGGGGTTGATGCCCGACCCGCGGTAACGGCCCACGGACGGATCCGGCTTCGGATCGCACTTGGCGTCATCCGGCTTCCCGCTGGTCGCGCAGCTCACCACCGGCCAGATGCCCTTGACCGTGTACTCGGCGGTGCAGCCGTTCTCGGTGTAGCGCAGCTCGGCGGTGAACTGCGTGCCCGGGATTTCCGGCGTGTTGTAGACACGCAGGTTGGACCACTCATAGGTGAGGTTCCGGGCCGAGCCCCCTGCGGCGACGGCGCGCGTTACCACCCGCGTCGGGTTGAGCGTGGGCACCTCACAGAAGTTGTCCGGGCCCGGGGCGTCCGACGTCAGCGCCCCCAGGGAGTTGGGCTCGAAGGGCGCATCCGGATCCAACTGGGTCGCGGGCGGCGGCGCGGGCGGAGGCTTTGGCACAGTCTCCTCCACCAGCCTGCCGACGCTCCTGGCCCGGAGTCCCACCGTATCCCTGCCGTTGGGGTCCTCGCTGAAGTACTTCTCCAGGCCCACGCGCTCCGGCGTGAGCTGGGCGCACGCCTGGCTCGCGTCCTGCCCCTCCTTGAGCGTGTAGACGGTGGCGAAGGTCCCCTTGGCCACCACGCACTGCGGGTCCTGCTGATAGGTGCCACAGGCACCCAGGGTGGAGACGGCCAGCACCGCACCCGTGCCCAATCCAATCAATCGAAGGTTCATGGCGTTTCTCCCAGGTGCTCGCACTAGAAGCTCAGCTTCATCCCGAAGCGGATGGACCGAGGCGCTTGGTATGCGGTCGGCTTCTTGAAGTTGGGGTTGATGTCGCCCGAGGGGAGGCGCGCGGAGCTCTCCACCGGCGTGTTGTTGACGTAGACCTTGACCTTGCAGTCGCCCTCGTCCTGCCGGCAGGCCTCCACATCCGCCGCCGAGCCGCCCCCCTCGATGGGGTGCACCTGGGTGAAGGTGAACGTCTGGTCCATGCCCGTCACGCCCTGGAAGTTGAAGATGTTGAAGACGTCCAGGGTGAGGCTGAGCGTGTAGTTGCCGAACAGCTTGCGGTTGATGCCCACGTGCGTGTCCAGGTTGTGGATCCACGGCAGCTCGCCCGCGCTGCCACGCGGCAGGATGAACGTCTCCGAGCCGCTGCGCCGCGGGTGGTAGCCCAGGTAGTTGAGCGGCGCGCCCGAGCGGACCCGGTAGCCCCCGCCCACGTTGAGGCTCAGGTCCTTGCCGAGCTGGAACTCCTTGGCGCCGAAGGCCTTGAAGGCGTGCGTGCGGTTGCCGGGCAGCGGGCCGTCACGGTTGACGGTGAGCGACAGCAGGTCGAAGTCGCGCGTCAGGTTGGGCGAGAGCTGGCCGGTGTCCGCGCGGAACAGGCCCGAGTAGTTGCCCTGCAGCGAGGACCAGGTGTAGCTGACCTGGGCCAGCCACTGATTGGAGAAGGCCTTGGTGTAGTAGACGTTCACCGCGTCGTAGTCGCGGCGCGCCACCGGGAAGTCCTCCGAGTAGCCCTTGCCCGGGTTGCCCAGGAAGAAGGTGGTGCCGTCATCGCGGCTCATGTCCTCGATGACGTCGTTGAGGTAGCGCCGGGTGTACATCAGGCCCACGCGCCCCAGCAGCACCTCGTACTCGCCGCCCACGACGAACTCGTCGCTGGACTGGGCGCGGATGTTCGGATCCACCGGCACGCGATCTCCGCCCTCGGAGAGCCACTTCTGGCTGGAGCTCTCCGGGCCACCGACGACCCGTCGGTTGTCGTCCGTGTTGCAGTCCCCACCTGGCTCCAGGTCGGCGGGATCCAGGGGATTGCACTGGGGCGCGTAGTAGGTGGCCGACAGGAGCCGCTGCTGGGGGAACGACAGGACGGCCATGTCCAGCGGGATGTTCTCGTAGAAGCGCGCGTAGTTGACGAAGAGCTTGGAGCGTCCCTGCTGGGTGAAGTCGTAGATGACGCCGATGCGGGGGGACCACTGGTGGGGCAGATGCAGGCCCACCTTGCCATCCAGGCCCCAGATGGTCTGCGTGTCGTAGCGCACGCCCGCGTTGACCGTCACCTTGTCGAGGATGGACCAGCTATCCTGGACGAAGCCACCGATCGTCATCGAGGTGGTGGTGCCCCGCAGGCTGTTGAGGACCACGGGCTGGTCCGGCGCCTGGAGGTAGCCGTACTGGACCCGGCTCTCGAAGGTGTCGCCGGCCAGGCTCTCGCGGAAGGTGGTCAGACCGGTGCGCGCGCGGTCGATGAAGAAGCTGGCGCCCTCGGCGTCGACGCCGGCCTTGATGACGTGGTGGCCGAGCGCCTCGAGCAGGTAGGTGCCCAGCACCTTGCCCTGGTAGCGGTCCATCTTCGAGATGTTGATGGTGCCGGTCCCGCCCCCCACGTACGAGGTGACGGGGCAGCGGGTGGCGTACATCCCCGCGGGCAGCCCCGCCGGGGAGTCACAGACGGAGGGGTCCGCGAGCTGCTCGTACTCGGTGATGCTGTGCCAGTCGCGCCGCGTCACCCCACCCGACACGTTGCGCGAGCGCCGCCAGGTGACGCTGGGCGCCGCGGAGAGCCCCGTGCCCGAGGACAGGCCCGAGCCATCGGACGGGAGGGTGGTGGCGTCCTGACCGTGCCAGCCGACCGTCGCGTCGATCAGCAGCGACTTGTTGAAGAAGGAGGAGCTCTGCTTGGCCACCACGTCCATCGCGCTGCTCGTGCGGCGCGTGGCGATGGAGTCATAGGCGCCCTGGACGAAGGCCGTGCACGACAAGCCCTCGCACACCTCGGGGCTGCCATCGCGGCTGAAGGCGTAGCGGTTGGCCCCGCCCGACCAGGTCGGCGTGCCGTACACCGACAGCGACAGGTGGTGGTCCGGGTTGAAGAGGTAGGTGAGCTTGCCGATGTACTGGATGGTCCGCTCGTCCGCGAAGCGCTCCGTCCGGGTGCCCGCGATGGGCGTGGCGATCTGGTAGCCCGTGGCGGTGTCCTTGCGCGGCACGCCAATGTCCGAGCAGCCAATGTCCGGGTTCTTCTCCGTGCAGATGTCCAGGACGCTGAGCTGCCGCGCCACCTGGATGCGGTTGAACGCCGGAGCCACGCCCGCGAAGAACCACAGCTTGTCCTTGAGGACGGGGCCCCCCAGCTCGAAGCCGAAGTCACCCTGGTTCCACGGCGTGCCCTTCGCGGAGATGACGCTGCCGGCCTGAAGGATCTCCGGACCCGCCGTCTGCAGGATGCCCGGGGCCACGTTGCCAAACACGGAGCCGTGGAACTCGTTGGAGCCGGACTTGGTGACCACGTTCATCACGCCGCCCGTGGAGCGGCCGAACTCGGGCATGTAGCCACCGGTGATGACGTTGACCTCCTTGACGAACTCCACCGAGAGCGGCGTACCGATGGTCCCCACGGACGGGTCGTTCACCGACAGGCCATCCACCACGAACTGGTTCTCCGGCGAGGTGCCACCGTTGATGCTCACGCCGTAGGTGTCCTCCTGCGCACCCGGCGCCATCTCGGCCAGGGACTCGAAGGAGCGCGAGGCCGAGCCCTTCGAACCCGGACGGCTCACCGCGAGGTTCCTCAGCATGGTGGCGTCCACGCTCATGCCCGAGGTGCTCGAGGCCACGTCCACCGTCGGCGCAGCGGCCGTGACGGTCACCTCCTCGCTCAAGCCCCCCTCCGGCAGCAGCTCCACGTTGAAGCGGATGGTGCGGTCGATGCGCAGCTGGATGTCGCCGCGCGAGTAGGGCTGGAAGCCCGGGGCCTCCACCCGGAGGGTGTAGTTGCCCGTCGGCAGCTGCGGAATCCGGTACTGGCCGCTGCCATCGGAGACCACCGTCTGCTCGCCCTGGAGGCTCGGAGACGTGGCCGTCACCACTGCGTCCTGCAGTGGCTTCTTGTCAGCCGAGTTGATGATTTTACCGGTGATGACCGCGGTGCCTTGGGCCCATGCGCTGGTCCCGACAAGCAACAGCAGGACACACCACGCGCGAGCAAGTCGTACGTGCGAAGACAAGATGCTGACCCCTCCTGGGAAGTGGGTCGCACCTTAGTCACATTTTCGTCAGTTGGGAATTCAACGCCCGTAGCGCAGAATTCGCTCCACGCGGTAATGGCCCGGCGGTTCCACCGGCCGCAGCAGCATCAGCTCCGCGGGCAGACCCACCCGCAGGGTGCGCTCGCCGCGGTGCGGCATGGGCAGCGTGTCCCCCACGTTGATATTCCCGGAGATGTCCCCGGAGGGCAGCGGCACGGCGGTGAGCCCGGTGCCGTCCACCTCCTCCACGGCGCCGTAGACGCGCAGGTCTCCCAGCTCCTCGATGGAGCCCGCGAGCACGACGGAGGCGGTGCCCTCGTGGGTGCGCACCGCCTGGGCCGCGGCCACGCCCACGTCCGCGAGGAAGGCGTCCCCCGCCTCGCCGAAGACGTGGGCGCCCCGGATGACGAGGTGCAGCATGCCCTTGCTGTCATTGAGGGGAATGGACTCGTAGCGCTGGAGGTCCGCGTGCTCCACCGCGCCGCTGGCGAGCGCCTCCAGGGCGGACACCAGGGCCACGAAGTTGAGCCGGAGCAGCGGCTCGTCGGGCTCGGCCGAGGGCCACGGGCCGGTTTCGATGAGCACGGTGGGGGTGCCCCAGCGCACCAGGTTGTCGCCGAAAGCGCGGACCTCAAAGGAGTCGTCGTAGCGGCCGATCTGCCCGGGCGCGAGCGGCTCGAGGGCATCCCGGATGAGGGCGCACACCTTCTTGGCGAGCACCCGGCCGGGGTTGTCGCTACGCGATGCGTCGAAGGGCGGAGCGAGCAGGGAGATGGAGGCGGGCCGGCGTGAGCCATCCCCTACCGCCGTGCGCCAGCTCTGGTTGTGGAGGTTGAAGCCGAGAGATGGCTGGAGCCTGTCGCGAATCGCCTTGAGCGTGCGGCCCTCGGGCGTCTGGAGCGCCAGGGCGTCGCGGTTGACGTCGATGCCTTGCGCGTTGCGCCGTTGGAAGCGCTCGGCTCCGTCGGGGTTGAGCATGGGCACGGCGTGCAGGGTGAGCGCGGAGAGCAGCCGGGCCACCCGGGGCTGCTCGCGGTGGCGGCGGAGGTACTCCAAGAGGTCCAACAGGGCCGTGGTGGCGGTGGGCTCGTCCCCGTGCATCTGGGACCAGAGGAGGATGTGGCGGGGACCGGTGCCCACGCGAACGAGGTGGAGCGGGCGGTTTTCCACTGAGCGTCCTACCTCTTCCACCTGGAAGAGGTCCGGCGCCGACTGATGGAGACGGCGGAGCTGTGCCTGGACGTGGGGATGACGGACGAGCGCGGGGGGGGGCAGGCCCTGGAGGCGGACGTCGGCCCAGAGGGCGAAGAGCTCCTGGGGGGTGGCGGGGGCGGTCACGATGATCCTCTCTTTATCCGGTGGATGCCCCGGAGGCGCGGATGGGATTATGACGGGAACCCATGCTGCCCGAACCCATCCGCAACGCGATCGACGTAGCCAGTAATGCCGTCTGGGGTCCTTGGACGATGGCCCTCTTGTTGGGAACTGGTGTGTTCCTGACGGTCCGGCTGCGGTTCGTCCAGGTGACGCACTTCCGAGAGGGGCTGCGGGCCATGGTGCCGGCCCGGGCGAGCGGCGCTGGAACGCTGAGTCCCTTCCAGGCCTTCATGACGGCGCTCGGCGCGTCGATTGGTACGGGCAACATCGCGGGCGTGGCCACGGCCATCGTGAGCGGCGGACCGGGCGCGCTGTTCTGGATCTGGGTGTACGGCTTCTTCGCCACGGCCATCAAGTTCTGCGAGGCCGTGCTGGGCATCAAGTACCGCAAGGTGGAAGGAGACCGGCTGTCGGCGGGCCCCATGCATTACCTGAAGGACGGGCTCGGCTCGCCGAAGCTCGCCTGGGTCTACGCGGCCATCGCGGGCGTGGCCGCCCTCACGACGACGCCCTTCACCCAGCCCAACTCCATCGCCGTGGTGATGCAGAGCCAGTTCGCGATTCCCCCGCTGTACTCGGGCCTGGGCCTCGCGGTGCTCACGTGGCTGGTGGTGATTGGCGGCGTGAAGAGCATCGGCCGCGCGGCCGAGAAGCTCGCGCCACTGAAGGTGGGGCTGTACCTGGTGGGAGGACTCATCGTCATCGTCACCCACGCCGAGCAGCTGCCGTCGGTGTTCGCGCTCATCCTGCGCGAGGCGTTCGCCAAGGAGGCCGTCGGAGGGGGTGTGCTCGGGGTGGGGATGATGACGGCCATGCGCTACGGGCTCGCCCGGGGCATCTACGCCAACGAGGCGGGGTACGGCACGGCGGCGGTGGCGTACGGTACGGCGCAGACGGATGCACCGGTGAAGCAGGGGCTCCAGGCGGTGATGGAGGTGTTCATCGTCTCGTGTGTCACCTCGACCATCAGCGCGCTGGTGATTCTGGCGAGCGGGGCGTGGACGTCCGGGCTGACGAGCACGGCGGTGGTGGCGCAGGCCTTCAACACGGCGATTCCCACGGTGGGCGGGTGGGTGGTGGCCTTCTGCGCCTTCCTGTTTGGCTACACCACGCTGATCGGCTGGGCCTACTACGGCGAGCAGTTCCTCGAGTACGCCTTTGGCCTGCGCATCACCAAACCCTACCGATGGATCTACTGCGGCCTGGTCGTCTTCGGAGCCATCGGCAAGGTGGAGACCATCTGGGCCTGGGGCGATCTGATGAATGGCCTGCAGGTGTTCCCCAACATCGTGGGACTGATTGGCTTGAGCGGCGTGGCCGCCTCGGTGCTGCGCAAGCCCAAGGCGCAGGCGTCACAGGTGGGCACCGCCACGCCCCCGCAGGCCTGAGGGAGTAGCCTCGAAGGCATGAGCCTTCCGGCTTCCATGAAGGGGTGGGCGCTCCTCGGTGTGCTGCTGAGCGCCTGTGTCACCTCAGCGCCCACGTCGCGCGAGGACTCCGAACCGCTGGACGCAGTGGCCTCGTGGGAGGAGGCCCAAGCGGACCCGAGCTGTGTGGTGCCGCTGTGTGACGAGGCGGGCTGTGCCGTCTGGCGCTGCCAGGATCTGGTGGAGGTGGACCCCCACCCCGTCATCCTGGCGAAGGGGACCCTGACGCTCCGGCCTCCAGGCAATCCCACCCGTTGGTGGGGGCGCCCGCTGGCCGCACCCGTCGGCACGGAACCTGTTTTCGAAATCCCCTGGCACAACTGGAACATCCGCGGCCAGTACGCGCCCAAGGCCCTGCGTGCCCCGTGCATCCCTTCTCGGGAGCCCCTCGAAAAGCATCACATCTTTCCACAGGAGAAGTACCTGGCCGAATGGTTTGACGAGAAGGGTATCAACATTCATGCCTTCACCATGCGCCTCCCCAAAAGCTTCCACTCCTGGCTGCACAGTGGCGGACCCAAAGGAGGCCAATGGAACGAGGCTTGGCGTCAATTCGTGAGGCAGAACAACAGAACCGCCACCCAGGAAGACATCTGGAGGTTTGCGTTCGAGCTCATGAACCGGTTCTATCTGAATGGTTCGCTCGTTTCCTATTACTGCGGCTGAAACAAGCACGACGCTCACACATGCGCTATTTCGGAATCGAGGAAGACAAAGCCGCAGGTTACACAGGCTACGTCGATGGTACGCACAGGTGGAAGCTTCCGGGCATCATCTGCCCTGCCTGTAAGGCCACCTGGAGTGCCATCTCCAATGCGTACCCCTCGGTGGACCTGACTCCAGTGGCTTCCCTGGCCAACTTCGAGAAAGCCCGGCCCGAGCCAGCGGACGAGTATGAAAGGTTGTGTGAGTTGGTACGTCCCCTGCTCCCCCCGGGAACCGTTCTCGAACCCGGAACCAGGTTTGGTCCCATCGTGGGCAAGGCCCAGGGCCGATTCGGGCAGCTCGTCTCTCCCTACCCCTGGCTCCTGTTGATACAGCGCGAGGCGCTGGAGAAGCTCCAGGCCGAGGGTCTGCGAGGCCTCAAGGGATGCCGCACCGAATTGCGCTTCCGCCAGCGCGCATCGCCTGAGTTGCTCGAACTGGAAATCCTCCCCGTGGGCCACGTACACCCGGATTGCCTGCCATCGAACCGCAACCCCCCCTGCGCTCGTTGCGGCCAAAACCGCATTTCCCTGCCCCGTGAGCTCCTGCTAGATGCCTCCACGCTTCCCAGCCAATTGGATCTGTTCCGCCTGGAGGACTACTCCACCGAGATCATCTGCACCGAGCGCTTCGTCGACACCTGCAAGCGCCTGGGCCTGGACGGCGTGGTCTTCCATCCCCTGCCCATCAAGAAAGTAACGTCGTCCGTATGAACCTTCCGGCGTCCAGGAAGTGGCTGGCGCTCCTCGGTGTGCTGCTGAGCGCCTGCGTCACATCGGCGCCCACCGCGCGCGAGGACGACGAAACGCTGGACGCAGTGGCCTCGTGGGAGGAGGCCCAAGCGGACCCGAGCTGTGTGGTGCCGTTGTGTGACGAGGCGGGCTGTGCCGTCTGGCGCTGCCAGGACGTGGTGGAGGTGGAGGACCGCCCGGTACTGCTGGCATTCGCGCATGGCACTCTGCATCCACCTCCCAACCCGACCCGCTGGTGGGGACGTCCCCTGGCCGTCCCTGGTGGCAGGGAGGCCGTCTTCGAAATCCCCTGGCACAACTGGAACAGCCGCGGCCAGTACGCGCCCAGGGTCCTGCGTCCCCCCTGCATCCCCTCTCGGGAGCCCCTCGAAAAGCATCACATCTTTCCGCAGGAGAAGTTCCTGGCCCAATGGTTCAAAGACAAGGGCATCAACATCCATGCCTTCACCATGCGGCTCCCCAAGAGTTTCCATTCCTGGCTGCACAGTGGCGGACCCAGAGGAGGTCAATGGAATGAGGCTTGGCGGCAATTCGTGATACAGAACAAAGAAACCGCCACTCAGGAAGACATCTGGCGGCATGCTTTCGAGCTCATGAACCGGTTCTATCTGAGTGGTTCGCTCGTTTCCTATTATTGCGAATGAAACAAGAAAAACGCCCACACACGCACTATTTCAGAGTCGACGAGGACAGGGCCGAAGGCTACACAGGCTACGTCGATGGCGCGCACAGGTGGAAACTGCCGGGCATCATCTGCCCTGCCTGCAAGGCCATCTGGAGTTCTGGCTCCAAGGCATACCCGTCAGTGGAGCTGACCCCAGTGGCATCCCTGGCCGACTTCGAGACAGCCCGGCCCGAACCCGTGGACGAGTATGAACGGTTGTGTGAATTGGTACGGCCCCTGCTGCCTCCGGGAGCCGTGCTCGAACCCGGAGCGGGGTTTGGTCCCATCGAGGGCAAGGCCCAGGGCCGATTCGGGCAGCTCGTCTCTCCCTACCCCTGGCTCCTGCTGATACAGCGCGAGGCGCTGGAGAAGCTCCAGGCCGAGGGGCTGAGAGGACTCAAGGGATGCCGCACCGAATTGCGTTTTCGTCAGCGCGCGTCGCCTGACTTGCTCGAGTTGGAAGTACTCCCGGCCGGCAAGGTGCACCCGAACTG
The DNA here is from genome assembly GCA_035645295.1 of Archangium sp. GTDB lineage: Bacteria > Myxococcota > Myxococcia > Myxococcales > Myxococcaceae > Archangium. The sequence continues at coordinate 17,256 of DASQMW010000303.1, read as the reverse complement.
TCTGCCCTCGAATCGCAAGCGCCCCTGCGCTCGTTGCGGCCACCACCGCATCCCCCTGCCCTCTGAGCCCCTGCTGGATGCCTCCACGCTTCCCAGCCACCTGGACCTGTTCCGGCTGGAGGACTACTCCTCCGTCATCGTCTGCACCGAGCGCTTCGTCGACACCTGCAAGCGCCTGGGCCTGGACGGCGTGGTCTTCCATTCCCTGCCCATCAAGAAAGTAGCGTCGTCCGTATGAACCTTCCGGCGTCCATGAAGTGGCTGGCGCTCCTCGGTGTGCTGCTGAGCGCCTGCGTCACATCGGCGCCCACCGCACGCGGGGATGACGAACCGCTGGACGCAGTGGCCTCGTGGGAGGAGGCCCAAGCGGACCCGAGTTGCGTGGTGCCGTTGTGTGACGAGGCGGGCTGTGCCGTCTGGCGCTGCCAGGAGTTGGTGGAGGTGGACCCCCACCCCGTCATCCTGGCGAAGGGGACCCTGACGCTCCGGCCTCCAGGCAATCCCACCCGTTGGTGGGGGCGCCCGTTGGCAGCGCCCGTTGGCACGGAACCCGTCTTCGAAATCCCCTGGCACAACTGGAACATCCGCGGCCAGTACGCGCCCAAGGCCCTGCGACTTCCATGCATTCCCTCGCGAGAGCCCCTCGAAAAGCATCACATCTTTCCGCAGCAGGAGCGCCTGGCCAACTGGTTCAAAAGCAAGCACGTCGACATCCACTCCTTCACCATCCGCCTGCCCAGGAGCTTCCACAGATGGTTGCACAGTGGCGGACCTGAAGGCGGACAGTGGAATGAGGCCTGGCGGCAATTCATGGCCAACAACCGTGATACCGCCACCACGGATGACATCTGGCGATTCGCGTTCGCGCTCATGAACCGGTTCTGGGTGAACGGCCAGCTCGTTCCCTACTATTGCGAATGAGGAACGAAGTACGCAACCCACACGCATGCACTATTTCAGGATCGAGGGAGACAAAGCAGAAAGCCACTCCGGGTACATCGATGGCTCCTACAAGTGGGGACTTCCCGGCATCAGCTGTCCCACCTGCAAGGCAACCTGGAGTGCTGGTTCCAAGGCATACCCCTCAGTGGATCTGACTCCAGTGGCCTCCCTGGCTGACTTCGAGGAAGCCCGGGCCGAGCCCATCGACGAGTATGAAAGGCTGTGTGAGCTGGTACGGCCCCTGCTCCCTCAAGGGGGCATACTGGAGCCCGGTGCGACTTTTGGCCCATTCGAGGGCAGGGCCCAGGGCCGATTCGGGCAGCTCGTAGCACCCGACCCCTGGTGGCTACTCGTACAGCACGAGGCACTCGAGAAGCTCCAAGCTGAAGGGTTGCAGGGTCTCAAGGGTTGTCCCATCGTCCTGCGCTTCCGTCAGCGAAACGCACCCAAGCTGGTCGAACTGGAAATCCTCCCCGTGGGGCGCTTGCACCTGAATTGCCTGCCCTCGAACCGCAAGCCCCCCTGCCCTCGCTGCGGCCACAAAGGCATCCCGCTGCCCGATGACCTCCTGCTGGATGCCTCCACGCTCCCCAGCCACCTGGACCTGTTCCGCCTCGAGGACTTCTCCTCCGTCATCATCTGCACCGAGCGCTTCGTCGACGCCTGCAAACGCCTGGGCCTGGACGGCGTTGTCTTCCATCCCCTGCCAGCCAGGACGTGAACACCTCCCCACTCAGGAGGAGAACGTGCTCAGCGACAGGATCAGCGCTCGAAGACGGCCTGCCCGCCCACCACCGTCAGCACCACCTTCGCGTCGCGAATCGTCTCCGGCGGCACGCGGGTCAAGTCCCGGTCGATGAGGACGAGGTCCGCCAGCTTGCCCGGCTCCAGCGTCCCCTTCTCCTGCTCCTCGAAGGAGGCATGGGCCCCGCCGAGCGTGTAGGCCCGCAGCGCGTCCTCCACGCCAATGCGCTGCTCGGGCACCCAGCCCCCGGGGTTCCGGTCATCCAATGTCCGCCGGGTCACCGCCGCGTAGATGCCCTCCAGCGGAGTGGGCGGAGCCACGTACCAATCACTACCAAAAGCCACCCTCGCCTCCGCGTCCAGCAGGGACTTGAAGGCATAGGTCGTCTTCGCCCGCTCGGGGCCGATGACACGCTCCGCCCAGCGGCCATCGTCGATGGCGTGGTAGGGCTGCATGCTCGCGATGACGTCCAGCTCCGCGAAGCGCTTCACGTCCTCGGGGGCGATGTGCTGCGCGTGCTCGATGCGGAAGCGCCGGTCCCGAGGTCCATTCTCCGCCGCCACCCGGGCGAAGGTGTCGAGCTGGAGCCCGATGGCCCGGTCCCCGATGGCGTGGACCATCACGTGCAGCCCCGCCCTGTCCGCGCCGGAGACCCACCGGTAGAGATCCTCGGGCGTGTTGACGAGCAGCCCCTTGTCGGCCGGTGCGTCGGTGAAGGGCTGGTGGAAGGCGGCGGTGTGAGAACCGAGCGAGCCGTCCACGTACCCCTTGAGCCCGCCGATGCGCAGCCACATGTCGCCCCGGCCGCGCTGGGCCACGGTGTCTCGCAGGCGCTCCCAGGTCTCGAGCGGAACGGCGGCGTAGATGCGGGTGCGCAACCGGCCGGCCGCATGCGCGCGCTCGAAGATGGCCAGTTCCTCCCAGGTGCCCATGTTCTGCACCGAGGTGACCCCCTGCTCGGCCACGTAACGCATGGCGGCCTCCAGCGCGCGGTCGCTCAGCTCCGCCGGGGGCGGAGGCCTCACGCGGTCCACGAGCGCCTGGGCGTTGTCCTTGAGGATTCCAGTGGGCTCGCCCTGGGGGCCGCGGACGATGGTGCCGCCGGGCACCTCCTGCGTCGCGGCCGTCACTCCCGCTGCCCGGAGCGCCGCGCTGTTGGCCAGGCTCATGTGCCCATCCAGGCGGTTGACCCACACCGGGTGGTCCGGCGTCACGGCGTCGATCCACTCGCGGCGCGGCAGCTCACCGCCCCACAGCTCATGGTCCCAATCACCGCCGGTAATCCACGTGCCTTTCGGGACGGAGGCGGCGAAGGCCTTCAGACGCGCGGTGAATTCCGCGGGCGTCTTCGCGTCGCGCAGCTGCACGGAGGCGAGCCGGTGACCCCCGTCGATGAAGTGCACGTGCGCGTCGTTGAAGCCAGGGACGAGGAACTGTCCCTTCGCGTCGATGACACGCGTCCCGGCGCTCACGAGTCCCCGCACCTCGGCGGTGGAACCCACGGCGGCGAGCCGCTCGCCTCGGATGGCCACGGCCTCGGCCCAGGGCTGGCGTGGGTTCCCGGTCCACACCCGGGCATTCAGGATGGCCAGGGTCGCCAGCTCCCCGGAGCCAGGAGCCGTTCGAGGGGACGTGGCGCACCCCACCAGGGTGAGCACGAGGAGGATCATCGCCATCGGGCGCATCACCGGCTGCTCCTTTGTCGCGAGTCTCAATGGATGATTCGGTACACCTGCTCCAGCAGCAGCGCACACACCAGCCCGCCGTAGGTACCCAGCACGTAGCCAGCCACCGCCAGCATGACGCCCACGGGCGCGAGCGACGGGTGGAAGGCCGCCGCCACCACGGACGCCGAGGCCGCTCCGCCCACGTTGGCCTGCGAGCCCACGGCCGCGAAGAAGATGGGCGCCCGCAGCAGCCGCCGTGTCCCCAGGATGAAGGCCGCGTGGATGGCCATCCACACCATGCCCACCACCACCAGCGCGGGCGCGTCCAGCAACCGCCGGAAGTCAGCCTTCGCGCCAATGGTCATCACCAGCACGTAGAGGAACAGCATGCCCACCCGGCTGGCTCCGGCGCCCTCCAGCTTGCGCAGGGGGGTGAACGACATCGCGACACCCACCGTCGTCACCAGCAGCACCACCCAGGTGAAGCCCGTGATGATGGTGCCGATGTCCGGCAGGGCCTTCGCCAGCGCCGTGCACGCCACCGTGGTGCCAAACCCGAGGGTGAGGATCCACACCAGGTCCGTGAGGCTCGCGGGCCTGAGCACCGAGGCCTGGAAACGCTCCATCTGCCCGCGTACCACGTCGATGGCGCTCCGGTCCGCGCCCATGCGCGTGTCCATCGCCAGCTCGCGGCCCGCGAAGTAGAGCAGCACCGCCGTCCACATGTTCGACACGCCCACGTCCACGACCACCATCATGCTCAGGACGTCTTCCCGCGTGCCGATGCTCTGCCCGATGGCCACGAAGTTGGCGCTGCCGCCGATCCACGAGCCGCTGAGCGCCGCCAGGCCCTTCCAGGCCTGATCTCCGAGCCCCGCCGGCACCAGCCAGCCCAGCAGCAGGTACGCGATGGGCCCCCCGAGGATGATGCCCGCCGTCCCCGCCAGGAAGAGCACCACCGCGCTGCGCCCCAGCCGGGAGATGGCCGGCAGGTCCATCGACAGCACCTGGAGCACCAGGCTCGTCGGCAGCAGGTACGCCGACACGAAGCCGTAGAGGTCCGACTTCGTGGGGATGATGCCCGTGTTCGACAGCAGCGTGGGCACGAAATAGACGAGCACGAGGATGGGCAGGACCTTGAAGACGCGCCCCACCACCGGGTGCCGCTCGGCGAAGAACAGCAGCGCCAGCACGGCCAGCAACACCGCGAGCACCGCCATCGGACTCTGGATGAGCGGCTCCGTCATGGAGTGGACTGCGGCTCCACGCCCAACCCGGGCCCGTCACCCAGCCGGATGTGCCCATCCACCACCGGGTGCCCCCGGAAGGGGTCCGCCGAGATGAGCAGGTTGCCGTCCAGGTCCAGCCAGTCCACCAGAGGCCCCAGGTGCGCCCCCGCGGCGATGCCCACCGACGTCTCCACCATGCACCCCAGCATGATCTTCAGCCCGCAGGAGCGCGCCGTCTCGATGATGCGCAGCGCCTCGCGGATGCCGCCGCACTTCTGCAGCTTCACGTTGATGCCGTGGTAGCCCTCGGCCAGCTTCGGCACGTCCGAGGCCATCATCAACGCCTCGTCCGCCACCAGCGGCAGCGGCGAGCGCTGGCGCAACCACTTCGCGCCCTCGACGTCCGCCGCCGGGAGCGGCTGCTCCACCAGTTCGACGCCCTGCGTCGCCAGCCACTCGATGTGCTTCAGCGCCTCGTCCGGCGTCCAGGCCTCGTTGGCATCCACCCGCACCGTCTTGGGGGTGACGGACCGCACCGCACTGAACATCTCGCGCACCGACTGCGCGCCGAGCTTGATCTTCAGGATGGGGTACGCCTCGGCGTCGCGCACCTTCTGGGCCATGGCCGCCGGGTCGTCGATGCCGATGGAGAACGACGTGATGGGCATCCGCGACGGGTCCAACCCCAACATCCGGTAGAGCGGCACCCCGAGGCGCTTGCCGGCGAGGTCGTGCAGCGCGATGTCCAGCGCCGCCTTCGCCGCGTGGTTGCCCGGCAGGGCCTCCTCGATACGCTCGGACAGGACGCGGAAATGACGCAGGTCGCCATCGAGCGCCGGGGCGAGCTTCTCCAGCGCGGCGGTCACCGTCTCGGCGGACTCACCGTAGCGGACGTTGGGGGCGGCCTCGCCCCGGCCGACCAGGCCCCCTTCGCGGAGCTCGACAATGACGTTGCGCTTCGAGGTGCTGGTCCCCCGCGAGATCGTCCAGGCGTGGCGGAGGGGTAACTCGATAACTCGGACATCCATCGGAAGTGACATGCGATGAGCCTCCCAGGAAGAGCCGCCATTACCATAGACTGGCGGCATGCGCCCCCTGTTCTTCGCTCTCGCCCTCCTGGCCGTGCCGGGTTGCGGCCACGCCGCTGCCCCGTCCCGAAGCGCCCCGCCCCGGTCCGCCGAGGAGATGCGCACGCTGCTCACCGAGCTCATCGCCGTGGACACCTCCAACCCGCCGGGCAACGAGACCGCCGCCGCCCAGGTGGCCGCGCGGTGGCTGCGCGAGGCCGGCATCGAGTCCCAACTCTTCGAGCCCGTGCCCGGACGCGCCCACCTGATCGCGCGCCTGAAAGGTAGTGGCGGCGCGCGCCCCGTGCTGGTGCTCGCCCACCTGGACACGGTCCCCGCCCGCAGGGAGGAGTGGGCCTCTGACCCGTGGACGCTCACCGAGCGCGACGGCTTCCTCTACGGGCGCGGCGTCCAGGACAACAAGGGCATGGCCTCGGCCAGTGTGCTGGCGTTGCGGCGGCTCAAGCGCGATGGGGTGAAGCTGAAGCGGGACGTGGTGCTGGTGCTCAGCGCGGACGAGGAGGCGGGCGGCAAGGCCGGCATCGACAAGCTGCTGGAGCACCACCCCGAGCTGCGCGAGGCGGAGCTCGCCATCAACGAGGGCGGCCTCACGGAGCTGACCGAGGACCGGAGCCGGGTGCGCTTCGTCAACCTCCAGGCCGCGGAGCGGGTGTCGCGCAACGTGACGCTGAAGGCCACCGGTCCCGGCGGACACTCCTCCGTCCCGCCGGCCGCGCCCAACCCCATGGTGCGCCTGGCAGCGGCGGTGGCCCGCGTTGGAGCGCTCACCTTCCCCACCCGGCTCACCCCCGTCACCCGGCTGAACGTGGAGGGTCGCGTGAAGGTGACGGGTGGCGAGCTGGGCGAGGCGCTCAAGCGGCTCGCGGCCTCGCCGGACAACCCGCCCCAGGAGGCGGTGGACGCCATCGCCCGGCTGGAGCCGGCCCTGGCCGCCGTGCTGCGCACCACCTGCGTGCCCACTGTCTTCAACGCCGGGACCCGGCCCAACGTCATCCCCGCCACCGCCGAGGCCACCGTCAACTGCCGGCTGCTCCCGGACGAGGACATCCAGGCCTTCCGCGCCCGGCTCGTCGAGGCGGTGAATGACAGCGCCATCCAGGTGGAGCTGAACATGACGCCGCCGGACTCGCCCGCCTCACCGGTGGGCGACAACGCGATGTTCCGGGCCACCACCGCCGCCGCGAAAAAGGTGTGGCCGGGCGCCCCCGTCTTCCCCCGCATGTCCACCGGCACCACCGAGTCCAGCGAGCTGCGCCGGGCGGGCATCCACGCCTATGGCATCGACCTCTTCGCCCTCACGCCGGACGACGCCCGCACGGCCCACGCTCCCAACGAGCGGATTCCCGCGGCCTCGCTCCAGCCCGGCGCCGAGTTCGTCTACCAACTCCTGTCCGAGCTGACGAAGTGAGCACCCCGACCCCTTCCCCAGCAGCACCCGAGCGAGCACCCATGAAGACCCCGACGACGACCCGACTTCCGCTGTATCTGGTCCTATTGTCATCCACGCTGACGGCCTGCGCATGGCAGGCCAGGCCCACCCCCCAGGAGCAAGGCCCGGTGGCGAAGATCTGGAGGAAGAGCGCGCAGACGCGTGACTTCGAGCGTTTCACCCGCGAGGGCACCGCGCTCACCACGGAAGGGACGCTCGAGCTCGACGCGGCGACGGCCCGCTCCGAGGCCGATCCCTTCCCCAGCCATACGCCGCCCAACGCGCAGACGCCGCTGGCCGCGGGCAGCTACGTGTTTGGCAGCGCCGCCTCGGAGGAGCACACCATCTCCGGCGGCTTCGACAACGTGGTGCCCTCCTTCGATGTGCTGACGCCGCCGGGCACGTGGGTGCGGCTGACGCTCGCCGCGCGCGTCGAGGGCCAGTGGACGAAGGACTACGACTTCGGCGTCTGGGCCTTCGACAAGGGCACGGTGGCGCGCCACAGCAAGGACCGGCAGGAGGACGAGAGCGGCAAGGTCTTCACCGACACGCTGGTGCTCAAGAAGAAGGCGGACGCCCTGCGGATGAAGGTGTGGCTCTTCTCCTCCAAGCCCGGGGTGAGCCCACGTGTGCGGGCGCTCACGGCGGCGATGACGGACTCGGGCCGCAAGGCCGCGGACGAGCCCTCGGACAAGCGCGCCTGGGGCACGGTGCTGGAGGTGCCGGGCCGCTCGCAGATGCTCTACCCGCCGGATGGAGGCGTCTGGTGCTCGCCCACTTCGGTGTCCATGATTCTGGCGTACTGGGGCAAGAAGCTGGGCCGCAACGAGCTCGTGGTGCCGGTGCCCGTGGCGGCCGAGCACACGTATGACACGGTGTACGAGGGCACGGGCAACTGGCCCTTCAACACCGCCTACGGCTCGGCCATCGGGGACGGGGCGCTGACCGGGCTGGTGGCGCGCTTCGACTCGTTCACGCAGGTGGAGCGGCTCATCGCCGAGGGGATCCCCGTCAGCATCAGCATCGCCTATGAGAAGGGGGAGCTGAGCGGCTCGCCCATCCAGCGCTCGAACGGACACCTCATCGTGGTGAAGGGCTTCACGCCGGAGGGGGACGTCATCTGCAACGACCCCGCCTTCCCGAACGACGAGCTGGTGAACGTGACGTACAAGCGCCAGGAGCTGCTGAAGGCGTGGGACCACTCGCGCCGCTCGGCCTACGTGCTGTGGCCGTCGGGCACTCCCCTGCCCGCGGGCGTGCTCACCTTCGTGCAGTGAAGCAGGCCCAGGCGCTCCGGTCCTCGCCGGAGCGCCTGCGTCACCGGCAGCGGCTCCAGAGCACCGCCCTGCCCCAGCGCCGCAGGATGCAGAACCCGGCCGTCCGGCGCCGCGTGCACCAGCGAGAACAGCGGCATCTCGTCGCGGACCATGGTGGCCCAGGTCTGCACGCCGAGCAGCGCGACGATGGAGAGGAGGGCGCGCATGAGGGTTCAAGAGAGGGTGGTTCACCCCCGCGCGGCGGGAAGGTCCGCCGACAGGGACAATGGGGGGAGCGCGTCAGGGCGGTCCCACAGGGCGAAGTGGCTGCAGCCCTCCAGCTTTACCACGTTCAGCCCGGGCCCCTCCTGCTGGGCGCTCTCCAGCATGGAGCGGGAATCCAGCACCCGGTCCTTCCCGGGGACCAGCACCGTGCCGCGCGGGATGTGCTTCATGACCCGCCGCGCAAGGCCTTCCGCTTACACTGGTTATGCAGGTTTCCCCATTGACGGGAAACATGGCTTCATTTAATTTCTCAAATAGCGAGACGCTCGCGGAACCACGCTCATCCCGCCCCCTTCCCCATCGAGGATTTCCTCGAACGGGAGACGTCTGTCCGCGGCGCGTTGCAAGACAAATCGTTGCAAGACAAACCGTTTCAAGCCATCCCAAGGAGACACCATGAAGAGGTCCGTGGTTGCAAAGATTGTCATGGGGCTGTTGCTGTCCACGGCCTGGAGCGCAACCGCCGGGGCACAAACCCTGACGAGCTTCACGACCACGTACAAGGGTGGCAGTGGCACCTGCGGGACGACGTACAGCATCCAGGGCAAGGAGCCGTCCTCGACGCTCAAGTACCCGGTCTTCATCTACATGGTGGGCACGTCGGAGACCTACAACAACGCCTCGGCGCTGGCCGCCGTCGACGAGATGGCGGGCCGTGGCTTCGTCGCGGCCACCGTGCAGTATCCGAACTCCACCTTCGGCGCGTGCTCCACGCTGACGGCCCGCGCGAAGTGCATCTTCGATCCGGCCAGCGCGAGCAGCGCTGTCGCGGCCCTCTGCTCACGCCCCGCAGCGGACTGCTCCAAGGGCATCGTCGTGGCCGGCTTCAGCCAGGGCTCGATCCTGTCCATCCTCTCCAAGAACTACGACGCCCGGGTGCAGGCGGCGTACGGACTGGGAGCGGGCGTGCAGTACTCCACCTACGATCTGCGCGCCTGTGTCGCCAATGGCAAGCGGACGCTGTCGAGCGCCCGGCTCCGCGCGGTGAACGGTGAAGCGGACGGCTTCCTGGGCAGCAGCGAGCTCAACGTGCGCGCCCAGCTCCAGGAGCTGACGGGCCGGAGCTGCACGACGCCCTCCTGCCTCGCGAGCGACGGCAGCGGCTGGTACATCGTGAAGCACGCGGAAGTCTCGGATGGCAACGCCGATCACTGCTACATGCGCGCGTCCGGCGGCTGCTCGGGCAGCCAGGGCTCCCTGGACCAGAAGTGGCTCAACGGCACCTACGCCTGGTCGGCGGACCCCAACCTGCAGTGGCTGTCGGGCTTCGCCACCCAGCCGTAGCACCTGGGATTGAGCAGAGAGCTGTTCCGGCGGCCCCGGTTCGTCCCCGCTCGCGCGAGGACACCGTGGGCCGCTTCGCCGTTCAGCGAGGTACCAGGACGTCCGCGGTGAGGTACTCCAGCAGTTCGTCCTCGTCCTTGGAGATCATCCGTTCCACGCCGTCGCGCCGGGCATGACGTTGGATCTGCAGCAGGCCCACGGTGCTCCGCACGAGCACGCCGATCCTCCGGAAGCCGCCGGTCCAGAGGGGGCGGAGACGCTCGAGGGTCGCTTCGAACTGGGGATCGTTCCGGCCAGGAGTGGCCCGGAGATCGGCGAGGATCCCATACCGCGAGCGCCCCAGGGCATCCAGGGCGGCGGCGAGCTGGGCGAAGATGCCGTCGAGCGCCTCGAGCGAGTCGAAGGGTTTGTCGCTGCGAACGGTGTGGACGATGCGCGTCCGCTCATCGACGAAAACGGTGAAGTACTCGTCCTGGAAGACCTGCCTCATCGATTCAAGCTCGCATGGTGAATGGGGCCGAGCCAAGACGCGAAGGGGGGACCGCCCCTACAAACGGTGGCGGTCCCCCCGGGCAACCCTACGCGTGCGGCATCAGAGCGACTGCAGGAACCGGAGCAGCGCGCTGCGCTCGGCGCTGGTCATCCGGACGAAGGCCTGCTGCGCGGCCTGCGCCTCACCGCCGTGCCACAGGATGGCCTCGGTCAGGTTGCGCGCGCGGCCGTCGTGCAGGTAGGCCTCGCCGCCGCTGACGCCGGCCGTCAGGCCGATGCCCCAGAGCGGAGGCGTGCGCCACTCGGACCCGGAGGCCTGGCCTTCCGGCAGGTTGTCCGCGAGGCCCGTGCCCATGTCGTGCAGGAGCAGGTCCGTGTACGGACGGATGGCCTGGTTGCGCAGCTCCGTGTGCGGAGCGTACGCGCTCGTGGTCAGCGACTCCGTGTGGCACTTCGCACAGCCCGCGTTCCGGAACAGCGTCTCGCCCTGGAGGGCCTGGGTGTCGCGGTAGTCGCGGCGCGCCGGGACGCCGAGCAGGGCAATGTAGCGGGTGAGCTTGTCGAGATCCGTGCTGCTCAGCTCCGTGCTGGTGCCCGAGCAGCCAGTCTGCGACGTGCCGCAGTCCAGCGACGTGAAGACGGGGTTGGTGACGCCGATGTCCGACCTGAGCGCGTCGGCGACCTGGTGGCGCACCCGCGCCGAGCTCGCCTTCCAGCCGAAGCGGCCCAGGCGCACCGCGCCCGTCTCCGGATCCGTCACGGTCTGCATGCGCCCGGAGATGCCGTCACCGTTGCTGTCGGTGGGATCGGCCAGGCCGGCGATGGCCGACTCGGGCACCGCCTCCAGCAGGCCCATACCGACCAGCTGCGGGGTGATGCGCGCCGAGTAGTTCGTGGGCGTGACGTTCAGGAAGCTGTAGTTGGGCTTGCGCAGCTGGTAGGCCGTGCCGTCCGCGAACGTACCGCTGGTGGTGGTCCAGCTCGCGATGCGCACGTCACCCTCAGGCGTGCCGCTGGTGCTGCGCGGCTGGATGCGGTAGCCGAGGAACGGATCCGCGCTGACGACGCCGGTGCTGCTGACGCGGCCCACCTTGACCGTGTAATTGCTCAGCGTGGTGTTGACGGCGGGCGGCAGGCCGCGGCCGTTCTGCACGTGGCAGGAAATGCAGGAGCGCGCGATGTAGTTGGGGCCGAGCTTGTTCGCCTGGACCGTGAAGATGGGGTTGTTGGGCTCGGAGTGGGTGCCATCACCGAAGTCGGTGTGGTGGAGGCGGCGGCCCTCGACGAAGGGCTGCGCGTTCGCCGGCGCCATGTTCAGCGCCATCTGCAGGAAGTGGTTCCTCGGCTCGTTCGACAGGTGCTGGTTGCCGGTGGTGCGGCCGCCGAGCTGGCCCGCCGCCGGCATCGGGAAGGAGTCCTGGGTGGCGCCGGAGACCTCGAGCGGCACGATTCCGCCGGTGCCGACCATGTACAGCATGATGGTGGAGTAGTAGTTGAAGCGGCCCTCCACGGGCTGGCGCAGGAACACACCGACCTCCAGCTCCATCCGGTCACCCACGCGGATGGCGCGGCCTTCCTTGGCGTTGAAGTTGACGCTGGCGGTGTGCTGGTAGTCGTTCACCTTGATGAAGTCCGCGTTGTGGAAGTACTCGGCCTCCGTGTTGAGGCCACGGAAGAACGCGCGGAAGTCCGGGCTGTCATACGGGTAGATGGTGTGGAGGTTGACGGTGATCTGGCTGCCGCCCTTGGCCACCTCGTCCACGATCTCGATGTAGTGCGTGCGGTTCTCGAAGTAGCGCGACAGGTAGTGGTCGTAGGCCTGGTACTGGTCCTCGCGCGCGTGACGGTCGCGAACGCGGTCACCCACGCGGGTGATGATCGCCGTGGCCGTCTCCTGCACCGTGGCCGGCTCCAGCGACGTGGTGCTGTTGAACAGGGGAACGATGGGGCCCGTGTTGCCGCCGGTGCCCGCGTCCGTGCCGCCGCCGGTGCCCGCGTCCGTGCCGCCCGTGCCAGCATGGGTGTAGCGCGTCCACGCCGTGTCCACGGCACAGTTACAGGCCACGTCCCAGTAGGTGAAGGAGTAGTCGACGAAGTGGCCCGCGGCCAGGCCCGTCACCGTGTACTCGTTGCGGCCGTTGACGACCGTCATCCGCACGTTGAGCTGGCCACCGTTGTTGACCTTGTAGTGGATGTCCGCCCACGACGTGGTGTTGATGAAGAAGATCGCCGACGAGCCCGAGGGTTGGACCCCGAACGTGGCGGCCGCGAAGGCGGCACTCACCAGCATCGTGGCGACCGCTAATCCGACTGCCATTCCTGCAGCTTTGTTTCGCATGTGGTTTTTGTCTCCCAGTCGAGTCCTTCGCACGGGAACGGAAGAAACTCCATCGTCCGAAGGAAGTCCCCATGTTAGGCTCGTAAGCCCGAATTCCTATAGAGTTCGGTAATTCCACCTAATAATGTTGACTTTGTAACAGTGCTTCCGCCGCCAGGTGGACGGAACGCCGCACCGCGGCATGGGCGGATCAGCGCCCTTCCCCCACCTGCTACCACCAGGATACTTGCAATCCCTAGCAGGTCGCTGGTACTTTCTTCATCACTCGAACGAACTCAGGTGCGTTCACGAGGGGATGGGGAGAGAACCCGGAGTCGCGGTTGGCCACACCGAGCGTGCGTCAGTCCTGGTGACGCGGCGCGCAACGCGGCTCCGGTTCCCAGCAACATCCTGTTTCTTCGGCGTACGAACGAAGCCACCGAGCAGAGGAGGGGTGCCAGCGATGCAGCGAGACCAAGGCGACCTTCCTGGTGGGCATGGGGACGAGCGGAGAGGGCTTTCAATTGGAGCTGAAGGAAGTCCCGCTCACAACGGAGCCGAAGCGGTACACAATCGACGTCAGCCGCGTCCGAGACCGGAAGGTGGTGGGTGGCTTCGTCGACGGCTTCCAGTGGCGCTGACACTCCCCATGGCTTCCACGCGGCGGGACGGAGTGTGAGCGCACGATGAGAGTGGGAGCGGCGGAATCGACGGTCGACGCGGCGGGCATGCGCGCGCAGAACAGCAGCCTGTTGCTGAACATGATCTGGCGCGAGCAGCAGCTCTCCCGGGCGGAAATCGCCCGGCGGACGGAGCTGAGCCCGTCGACGGTGTCCGCCATTGTCGCGGAGCTGGAGCAATTCGGCCTGGTGCGCAACATCGGCGCCGGGGTGTCGCGTGGCGGCCGCCGCCCTACCCTCATCGGCTTCTGTGACGAAGCCTTCAGCATCATCGGCGTGGAGCTGGGAGCCACGCACGTGACGGTCGTCCTCACGGACCTGCGCGGGCGAGTGCGCACCCACCGGCACTCGCCCCAGGCGGTGCGTGATGACCCCAAGGGCACGCTCCAGAAGGTGCGGGACCTGGTGCAGGAGTGCCTGGACGCCGAGCGCGTCCCGCGCCGCTCGGTGGTGGGCATGGGAGTGGCCGTGCCGAGCCCCGTCCACCCGTCCGCCCCGGGCAAGCTGTCTCCGCTCATCGTGCCGGCGTGGCGCGATTACGACTTGCAGGAGTGGCTGAAGTCCGCCTTCAGCATGCCGGTGTTCGTGGACAACGACGCCAACCTGGGCGCGCTGTCGGAGTGCTACTGGGGCGCGGGGATCGGCGGCGAGGACCTGACGTACATCAAGCTGGGCACGGGTATCGGCTCCGGCTTCATCATCCACGGGGACGTCTACCGTGGCTCCGGCGGCACCGCCGGTGAGATTGGCCACATCGCCGTGGATCCGTCCGGGCCGCAGTGCGTGTGCGGGCTGCGCGGGTGCCTCGTCACCCTCATTGGTACCGCGGCGCTGATGGAGCGCGCCCGGGAGCTGATGGGTCCGCGGGGCCGCCGGACGCTCACGGTGCGCGAGCTGGTGGACGGCGCGCGCACGGGTGAGCCGGCCGCGCGGCAGATCATCGACAGCCTGGGGCACTACCTGGGCATCGCCGTGGCGGGCCTGCTCAACCTGCTCAACCCGGCCATCGTCGTGCTCGGCGGGGAGATCTCCTCGGTGGGAGACCTCCTGCTGGATCCGCTGCGTGCGTCGGTGCGCAAGCGCGCGCTGTCCACCTCCATGGCGGAGACGCGCATCGTCACCTCCGCGCTGGGCGCCCGGGCCATCGCGGTCGGCGCGGCTACCCTCGTTCTCCAGGCGGCGCTGCGCGACCGCACCCTCTTTTCACTCCAACACGTCAGGAAGACCGCATGACCCGCCTCCGTCTCCTCCCGTGGCTCGCCGCCCTGGGCACGCTCGCGTGTGACCCCGCGGCCAACCGGGCCACCAAGCCCGACTCACCGGCCACCCCCTCGCAGCCAGGCCCGGACTGGCAGCTGGTGTGGCAGGACGAGTTCGAGGGCACGGCGGGCACCCCGCCCTCCGCCGAGCGCTGGGTGCACGACGTGGGAGGAGACGGCTGGGGCAACGCGCAGCTGGAGTTCGACACCGCGAGGCCGGAGAACGCCTCGCTGGACGGCACCGGCAACCTGGTCATCACCGCGCGCAAGGAGAGCTACCAGGGCAAGAGCTACACGTCCGCGCGCATCAACTCGAGCGGGCGCTTCGAGCAGACCTACGGACGCTTCGAGGCGCGCATCCAGCTTCCGGTGGGGCGCGGCATCTGGCCGGCGTTCTGGCTGCTGGGTGCGAACATCGGCCAGGTGGGTTGGCCGGAGTGCGGGGAGATCGACATCATGGAGTACCGGGGCCAGCTCCCGGCCCTCACCCGCGGCTCGCTCCACGGGCCGGGGTACTCCGGCGGGGGCAACATCGGCTCCGAGTTCGCCGTCAGCGGCGGGAAGCTCTACGAGGACTTCCACGTCTACGCCGTGGAGTGGGAGCCGAACCGCATCCGCTGGTTGCTGGACGGCGTTGCCTTCTTCGAGGCCACGCCCGCGAAGCTGCCCGCCGGGGCGCGGTGGGTGTACGACCATCCGCACTTCATCATCCTCAACGTGGCGGTGGGCGGGAACTACGTGGGGCCGCCGGACAGCTCCACGGTGTTCCCGCAGCAGATGAAGGTGGACTACGTCCGCGTCTACACGAGGGCCCCATGAAGCCCGCGCTCTGGCTGCTGCCCATCCTGCTGCTGATCGTGCTGCTGGTGGCCTGCACCTCGGAGCCCCGCCCACGGCCTCCGAGCACGCTGTTCGTCTCCGTGGAGCAGCAGAGCGCGTGGGTGCGCAACTTCAACCCGCTCTTCACCGGGGCGGGGGCGCGCTGGCCCACGCGGGCCGGCGTCTATGAGTGCCTGGAGCTGTTCATCCCGTCCACCGGCCAGTGGACGCCGTGGCTGGCCACCGCGCACGCCTGGTCCGAGGACCACCTCACGCTGCGCTTCACCCTGCGCGAGGGCGTGCGCTGGAGCGACGGGCGGCCCTTCACGGCCGAGGACGTGGCCTTCACCTTCCAGCTGCTCAAGAAGCACGCGGCCCTGGACGCGGGCGGCGCGTGGCGCTTCCTGGAGGACGTGCGCGCGGAAGGAACGCACACGGTGGCGTTCCAGTTCTCGCGCGTCTACATCCCCGGCTTCGCGGAGCTGGCCCACCAGCCGCTCGTCCCGCGCCACGTCTGGGAGCATGTGGCGGATCCGGTGACGTTCACCAACCCGGAGCCGGTGGGCACGGGGCCCTTCACCCAGGTGAACGTCTTCCGCAACCAGGTGTACGAGTTGGGGCGCAACCCACACTACTGGCAGCCCGGCAAACCGGCCGTCTCCGCGCTGCGCTTCCTCGCCTTCCCCACCAATGACCAGGCCAACCTGGCCCTGGTGGAGGGCGAGGTGGACTGGGCCGGCAACTTCGTGCCCGCGGTGGACCGCACCTTCGTCTCCAAGGACCCGGCGCACCACGCGCGCTGGTTCCCGCTCTACGGCAGCACCGTCTTCCTGTACCCGAACACCCGGCGGCCGCCCTTCGACGACGTGCGCGTGCGCAAGGCGCTGAGCATGGCGCTGGACCGGGAGCGGCTGGTGGACATCGCCATGTACGGCTACACGCGCCCGGCGGACGCCACGGCCCTCAACGACTCCTATACGGGCTGGCGGGACGCCGAGGCCGCCAACGGCGCGTGGGTGCGCCACGACGAGGCGGCCGCCAACCGGCTGATGGACGAGGCGGGACTCAAGCGCGGCCCGGATGGCCTCCGGCGGATGCCGGACGGACAGCCACTGGAGCTGGAGCTCGAAGTGGTAGGCGGCTGGTCGGACTGGGTGCGCGCCGGGCAGGTGCTGGCGCGGGACTTGCGCAAGGTCGGCATCCAGGCGCACCTCAAGACGTACGAGTTCGGCGCCTGGTACGCGCGCCTGCAGAAGGGGGAGTTCCAGCTCGCCATCGCCTGGTCGCTGGACGGGCCCACGCCGTACACCTTCTACAAGTGGCTGCTGTCGCCGCGCACGGTGCGTCCGGTGGGCGAGGTAGCCGCGGCCAACTGGCACCGCTTCGGCGACGTGGAGGCGGACGCCCTGCTGACCCGCTTCGAGACCGAAAGCTCCCCCGAGAAGCAGAAGGAGCTGATGGCCGGGGTGCAGCGGCGCTTCTCCGAGCTGGCGCCGGCCATTCCCCTCTTCCCCAACCCGTCCTGGGGCGAGGCCAGCTCCAAGCGCTTCACCGGCTTTCCGAGCGCGCAGAATCCCTACGCGCGCCTGTCCCCCCATGCCGAGCCCGACAGCCTGCTGGTGCTGACGACGCTCGCCCCGAGGGAGCCCTGACGATGAACTACGTCTTCCGGCGGCTCGGCTTCTACCTGCTCGCGGCGTGGGCCTCGCTCACGTTGAATTTCGTCATCCCCCGGCTCGCCCCGGGTGACCCGGCCTCCGCGAT
>DASQMW010000302.1:0-57404 GCA_035645295.1 Archangium sp. | reverse complement strand
CGGAGGGACCGGGATTCACCCTCATCGACCCCACCCCGTCCTGGGTGGGCTCGCAGCTGGTGCTGACCTACAAGACGGGGTACCGCGCTGATTCATCGGACCCCTGGCACACGACGACACGAATGGTCAGGCTCGATCCGGACCAGCCTCAGCGGATCCTCCCCAACCCGATCCACGCCGACGGTGGGAGTATCAAGCTGACCGACAGCGTGCACAAGTACATCGAGGAGAACCCGGTCATGGTGGCCCAGGGCGGCCGCTTCACGTTGTTCAACTCGTTCGGGTGGTTCGGCACCTGCGACTACTGGACCCGCTACCGGCAGAACGGCTCACTGTGGTCCGGCTGGCTGGACAAGTCGCCCACTGCCCTGCCGTTCCCATCGGGAATGAACACCTGCGGTACCGGCAACGCCCACATCGCCAAGGGCCTGCCTGAGGATTCGTGGCGGATCCTGTTCAACGGCCATCCGAACAGCGAAACCGCCGCCGGGCCGGACGGGCTCTATGTGGGCGCCCTGGACTGGGACGCCAACGGAGCCCCCCGCGTCACCGCGATCCTGCGCTAGGCCGCAGCGGCGGCGACCCGGCCGCTACAGCGCCTCTCTTCCAGCGTCTGGTAGCCGGCGGCGTTGAGTGCGCCGCTATACTTCTGCGTGGGACACTTTCGGGCCGCTCCGCTGATGCCGGGCCCCCATGGCCTCATCGTCCGGGCGCCGGGCCCTGGGGCCGTGGCCCTGGGGCCGTGCAGGGGACCGTCACGGTGGGCGCGGGCCCCGAGACGGAAGTCGAGGTCGAACTGCCGCTGGAGAGCGTGCTCGCGGGCCGGGTCCTGGGACCCGAGGGGCTGGGGATGGAGGGCGCGCGGCTCCACCTCATGGGGCCAGGGCTGAGCGGGGCGGAGGAGGTGCTGACGGGCGCGGATGGACGCTTCGAGGTGGGCTCGGCCGTGGAGAGCGCGCCTGCCAACTCCTTGCCCTCGCCTCCGTCCGCCTCGCGCACCCAGTTACGCAGGGCCGATTCCGTCAGGTCCAGGTCCTTGGCCACTTGGGGCAGGCTCTTGCTGCCCTCTCGCGCCAGCCGGACCGCCTCGGCCCTGAACTCCGGGGTGAAACTCCGACTCTTCCTTCGCTCCATGGACACTACCTCCCGTGTAGCCGACTTATGAGGTGTGTCCACAAAACCCCGGGGCAGGCTCACGCCCGAAAGTTGTCTACGAGGTGGGCGAAGCAGCCGAGGGGCGAGGACCGTCGTCACGCCGGGTCACTCTGGCACGTTCACGACTTCCTGTTTTTGTCAGTAGAGCGGTTTTTTCCTGTTTCAGGCGTCACGAGATGAGGTAGGCTCTCATCCGTCCTCGATGCGGGGTTGGGAGGACTTCACAGGTGAGAGAGCATGAACAAGGTAACGCCCATTCCCCTTGGTATCCTGCGCGCCACGGCTTCACTCGCGCTAGTCCTCGTGCTGGTATTTTCAAGCGCGTGCGGTGGGGGATTCGAGTCCTCCAGCGAACCAGGCCAGGGGGACGCCGTGATTGGGCAAGCGCGACAAGCGCTGTCCTTGACCATCCCGGTGCTCATCGACACGGAGGCCAGAGCCGAGAGTCCAGACAGCAATCATGGCACCACGGCAACGGTCAGCGCTGACAACTCGCCTGCCATTGAAGCCTTTCTCAAGTTCAACGTTCAGGGCATCAATGGGGGGGTCGTCACCAGCGCCCTCCTCAAGTGCTACGTGTCCAATGCGACCGGCAATGGCCCGGCGATCTACGGCGTGGTGAACACGTGGACTGAAACGGGACTGACCTGGAACAACCGCCCGGCCGCGAATACCGCCGAACTCGATGACGTCGCGAGCGTCACAGCCGGCACGTGGGCGACGTGGGATGTGACCGGACACGTCACCGGGGACGCGCTCAGGAGCTTTGTCCTCAAGTCGTCCTCCACGGACGGGTTCGGCTGCTCGTCGCGCGAGGGCGCCCATCCGCCGACTCTCGAGATTACCTACCTGCCGGCTGCATACGATCTGATCGTGACGAACGTGAGTTGGACCCCGGCGGCACCCGTTCCGGGAGACTCCATCGTCTTCTCCGCGACCCTCAAGAATGCCGGAAGTGTCGCCACGCCCGCTGGCGCCCAACACACCGTCCACTTCCTCCTCGACGACGACACCATCGCCTCGACCTGGTCGACGACCTACACCCAGTCCATCGCGCCCGGGGAAAGCGTGACCGTCACCGCCAACGGCGGGCAAGGAGGACTCAAGTATTGGGTTGGAACCGCGGGGCCCCACACGGTCAAGGCGTGGGCGAACAAGCTCGGGCCGCTGCCAGACGAATCCGACACATCGAACAACACCTTCATTGAAAGCTTCAACGTCGGTGCCGCCGCCTATGACCTGGTGGTCAGCGACATCACCTATACACCCGCCTCCCCCGTCACCGGCAGCGCCGTGGTTTTTTCAGCACGCTTGACGAACCAGGGAACAGCGGCGACCCCCGACGGGCTCGCCCACGTCGTCAACTTCTTCCTCGATGGGAGCACGACGTCCACTTCATGGTCGACCAACCACACCGCTTCCATTCCCGCGGGCGGTAGCGTGGTGGTCGTCGCCACGGGCGGCCAGGGCGGAAACGCCTGGACCGCGACCGCTGGTACCCACACCGTCCTGGCCTGGGTGAACAAGGGGCTCGCGCTGCCGGACGAATCCGACACCTCGAACAACGACGACCACAGCGAGACGTTTACCGTCGGCGCTACGTCCACTTGCAACCTGGGTGATATGGTTGTCGGAGACACCGTTCCGTGCACGCAGATTGTCTATCCCGCCGAGGCCTACAGCGCCGGAGGCGGACGGGTCCTGGATGTCAAGACGCAGTTCGGCGCCAAAGGAGACGGCGTCACGGACGACACGGCGGCGCTCAGGAAGGCGTACCAGTACGTCTTCAATCAACTGCAGGTCGTCGGCTGGAACGGCTTCTTCCAAAACAACAACAAAGCGTCGTTCATCCTCTACTTCCCGAACGGAACGTATCTGGTGAAGGACACGATCATCTATACGGCGACGCAGAAGATGATCGCCGTGAACTCCGAGGCGCTCGCGCAGATCCGCTTCGTCGGGCAGGACCGGGCAAGGACGATTCTCCGGTTGGCGCCCAATTCGCCGGGATTCAACGACCCGTCCGTTCCCAAACCGGTCCTGTCGTTCGGCAAGCACCACTTCAACAACACTCCGGCCAGCAATTCCCTGCGGAATCTGACGATCAAGATCGGCTCCGGAAACAGCGGTGCGATCGGTGTCAATTTTGGCGGGGCCAACCAGTCAGACATCCAGAACCTGGCCATCATTTCAGAAGATGGCGACGGCTTCGTGGGCCTGGACAACTCCATTGGCACCGTCCTGAGCTACCAGCGGGACATCACCGTGGAGGGCTTCCGGTACGGAGTCCGGATGGTGCCCTACCACTTCACCGAACCCGTCATTGAACATTTGACGCTGAAGAACCAGACGGTGGCGGGCGTGCTCTTCGTGAACGGCACGGGCTCGCTCCGCAAGGTGAAAAGCGTGAATACCGTCCCGGCCGTGCTCATCTCCGATGCGGGCGCACATGCGGTCATCATCGACAGCTCCTTGACCGGCGGAGCGCCGACCGAATCGGCGATCAAGCTGGTCAGCGGCGCCAATGGGCTGGGACACGCCTTCGCACGCAACATCACGGTCGGCGGATACGGCTGCGGGTTCAAGAAAGGCGCTACCTGCCTCAGCGGGTGTAGCGGCACCTTTACCGGTCAATGCCTCTCCGACACGCCGATCCGCTTCTCCACGACACGGCCGTCATCGGCGAGCTCGCTCAACCTGCCAATCGAAGAAGTCCCGTTCGTGCCTCTGGACCCGGTATCCCAATGGGCGCGCCCCCTGGCGTATGACGCGAACGCGGGTGGCGACGCAACGGCCAAGATCCAGGCGGCCGTGAATACTGGCGCCTCCACCCTCTACTTCCCGCTCTACCGGTATGTGATCAACGGAACCATCACGGTCCCATGCTCGGTCAAGAGAATCACGGGCCTGTTCACTTCGTGGGAGGGGACCGGCAATCCGAAGTTCGACGTCTCCGCCAACTGCACGGATCCGCTCATCATCGAGGACGGCAGCTTCGACGGCAGCGGCCTGGCCATCCGGCAATCTTCGATGCGCACGGTCATCCTCCAGCGAATCGACACGCAGGCACCGCTTTTCGATTCGACGGTCGCCACTTCGGTAGGCAGGCCGAAGGCGTTCCTGAACATGGTCGGACAGATCAAGGCCAGCCGTCCCTTCTCGAACGTGAAGGCCTTCCTCCGGACTTTCAATGCGGAGTCCACCATTGGCAGTCTTGTCGCCGACAGCAATTCGATCGTCTGGGCGATGGGATTCAAGACGGAAAAAGACCAGACGGCACTGCAGGTGCGGAACGGCGGCCAGTTGGAGGTGCTCGGCGGGATCATCAATCAGTATTGCCAGGCGGGCGCCTGCGCCTGGGGAACCACCCAGTCCGCGCCGGCCGCGGTGGAGGTGTATGGCAGCGCGTCGAAGGCCTCCATCGTCGCCGCGACGAATGGGCCCTCCAGCACGACCCAACACTTCACAACGATCATCAGAGACACCCAGGGCGCCACCGTGAACTCCTGGTACTGGAACACCGCCACCCTCCCGGACCGGGTTGGCCGCGACGGACAGGAGATCATTCCGCTCTATGTGAGCTACTGACATCCCATTCAGTGGCATGGCGGTTCGCCAGGAAATAGACCCTGAAGCGCTTGCAGCTGCAGAACTGAGGACGGCTCGAGCGGTGGCTGCCGCCCCTTCAGCGCCTCCGCGCATAGGGAGAATAGGAGGCCGGTTGAGGGTGAGGGCTGGAGCAGAGGGGCGGAGGAGGGCGGCAGACGGGGGGCTGCCCTGCGCTGCAGCCACCTGCGCAGGCCGCGTGGGCAACTCCAGGTGCTTCACAATGGCGCCCACCCCGTCGGGTGCCTTCACGTATGCCGACGAGAACATCATGGTCACCGTCGAGGACTCGACGGCGAATCCGTTCTATGACGCCTACCGCGATCACTTCGACCGCACGCAGGCCGCTGCGGTGTGTGGCCATACCGGAGCGCAAACGCACGTGATTCCCGAGTCGGGCTAAACCACCGCGCCGATCTGCCCGAGCATCACGGCGAGCGCCACTTGTACCGCCAACAGCTGTTTCTGGAATTCGGCTACCTCGACCTGCCGGTATCCAATCTGTATTTGGAACGCCACCACGCAAGCGTGCACGAACGGGTGAACCCAGCCCCAAGCGAAGGGCTGGAGACGTAGCTCCACGAGGGCCCGCGGGCCGGTTGCCCAGACAGGCCCTCGTGGCTGTCCGCGCAGCGCGCTCCATCCCGCCCAGGGCCTCGCGCTTCTGCAGCGGCAGGTCCTCTCCTCCCGCCGCGCGCACGCGCAGGCAGCCGCAGGCCATCGTCGTGGCCCGTCCTCACGTACAGCACGCTGTCGCTCACCACCTTCCAGAGACGCGTCTGGTGCTGGGGATCGGACGACGGAGGCCAGCTGGGGGACGGGAGCGGTCTGGCCGCTGACTGCGTCCTGGTCGATCCGCCCACCTTCCTCGTCGGCGCGGAGCCCATCTGTTTGCAGACGCGCCCCAAGCCGGTGGACGCGTTCCACCCGTAGGCGTGTCCGACCGCGGCGCTCTCCGAAAGTGTGCTTTCATGACCGAAGCTGTGCGCCACTTCACGAA
This sequence comes from Archangium sp., assembly GCA_035645295.1. Classification (GTDB taxonomy): domain Bacteria; phylum Myxococcota; class Myxococcia; order Myxococcales; family Myxococcaceae; genus Archangium. The sequence continues at coordinate 51,643 of DASQMW010000302.1, read as the reverse complement.
GGCCCACCATCCTGGCGCTCGGCACCACCTATAGGAGAGGCATCCAATGAGAGGCATCGCAGCGAAGAGGATTCTGGCCGGGAGGGTCGCGGCGGCTTGGGTTGCCGCCGCTTCTGTCCTGGGCGCGAGTGGTACGCAGCAGGCTTTTGCTTCCACTCTGTCGTTCGCGCCCACGGCGGACACCTACGTGCAGTACGACCAGCCGACGACGAACTTCGGCTCGTCCGTCCGGTGGTCCGTGGATGGGCGCACGAACTTGTGGCGCAACGCACTGCTCCGCTTCAACTTCAACGTTCCAGCGGGTGAGGAGGTCGTCTCGGCGAAGGTCCGCGCCTACAGTGAAGCCGCCGCGACCGCGACGGAGTTCGTCGACATCTACACGATGACCAGCAGTGACTGGGCCGAGAGCACGGTGACGTGGCAGAACGCGCCCCCGCGCGGCACCTGGCTGGACAAGGCCGGCGGCTACTCGACTGGCGCCTGGGTCGAGTGGGACGTCACAAAAGGTGTGCCCTCGACTGGCGGATGGGTGAACTTCAAGCTCGAGACCAACGCGCTGAAGTGGCTCGGGTTCAAGAGCAGAGAGAACACGACCCCGTCGTTGAGCCCGCAGCTGGTCATCGAGACCGCCCCCGTGACGACGCCGCCCCCCACGGGTGACGGCACGACGGCCGCCGCGACCCACGGCTGGGGGACCCCAGTGGCCAGGGACGAGTTCAACTACACGGGCGCACCGGACCCCGCGAAGTGGTCGGTCTACGACTCGGCCGGTCACGCCGGCAATGGCATTCGCTCCCCGTCGCAGCTCGCGGTCGACGGCTCGAAGCTGGTCATCACGGGCACGGCGGAGGGCACCACCGGCGGCATGGCCGCGAAGTTCGACCGGCGGAAGTACGGCCGCTGGGAGGTCCGCATGGCGCTCCCGCACGGCGACAACGAGTACCACGGGGTCTCCATCCTCTGGCCAGACAGCGAGAACTGGCCGTGCGACGGAGAAATCGACTACGCCGAAAACCTGGGCGACCGGTCCGTCATGAACTTTTTCCACCACTACTCCTGCTCGAACTCGCAGACGTCTGCCAGCAGGCCAGTGGACACCACCCAGTTCCACAACTACGCCGTGGAGTGGACCGCCTCGGGGATCATCGGCTACCTGGACGGCGTGAAGTGGTTCGAGGACCTGGACCCTTCGCATCTGCCGCCCGGTCCGATGCACCAGACCCTTCAGCTCGACTGGTTCCCGGACACCACCGCGAACGGTGGTGCGCAAATGCTGGTCGACTGGGTGCGGGTGTACGACGTGCCTTCCTCCCCTCCTCCCGGTGGTGAGGCGGTCACGCTGGCGGCCGTGGGCGACATGAACCCGGATGGCAACACGTCGACGAGCTCCCCCAGTGGCCGGAACGCGGCTTTGATCATCTCGGGGCTGAACGACGGCAGCCTGGACGCCTTCATCGGTATCGGCGACTTCCAGTACAACAAGGGGTACTGCAATGACCTGGTCACCGAGTGGTCGAAGTTGTGGGGGCAGGTCATCCCGAAGACTTACTGGACGACGGGACCGAACCACGACGTCGAGCCGGGCGTGAACGACGACCTGGATCGGTTCATGAACGGGCAGTGTTCCGGGTCCACGGCGAGGTCGGCTGCCAACGTGGCCACAGGTCGCTTCATCGACGCGCTGGACTTCTACAGCTTCGATCTCGGCAACTGGCACTTCGCGGTGCTGCCGACCGCAGCGTGGCGGTACGACAGCACACGGGCTCAGAACATCACGGCCCAGCTCGACACGGACCTGGCCGCAGCCAAGGCGGCGGGCAAGCACCTCGCAGCGGTCTACCACGACCCGTACTTCACCTCGAGTACCTCCTCGCACTCGCGGGAGACCGATGTCAAACCGTGGGTGGAAGTGCTGTGGAAGCACCGGGTGCGGCTCACGCTGTCCGGGTCGCAGCACAACTACGAGCGGTCGTGCCCGGTCAACATCAACGACCAGTGCGTGTCGGACGGCATGACTGCCTTCCAGGTCTCCACGGGAGGGATTGGGCTGCGGAGCTTCACGAGCACCCCCAGCTACATTGTCAAGCGGTTCTCGGACACCTGGGGGCATCTGCGGTTGACGCTGAACCCGGACGGCAGTTTCGCCTGGGAGTTCCGGCCGGTCAGCGGCGGGATGCAGACCGACAGCGGAACCCGTCCCGCCCCCTGAGCCGGGAGAGCCGGGTGCTTCACCTCAGACGGCCCACGCGCGCACCGCTCCTGGCGCCAGCGCGTGGGCCGTCTGGTCGTCCCCACGCGTCGTCTGACCTCGACGCGCCCTGTCCTGCCCAGGTGCTCAGGGAAGCGGGCTGTACTGGAGCTGCAGCCAAGCGTCTCGGCCGTTGAGTGGTGGGGTCGATGCGAACCTTGGAGAAGAGGGGCCGCACGTTGCTGCCCCCGCCGTTGTTGTAGCCCGCGGTGTACTGGGAGAAGTTGAGCGAGGGGCCCGTCGAAGGCAGCGACAGGTACTCCGCGGGGGTGCCCGCCATGTTGTGGCACCAATCCATCCAGGGCTTGGAGGCATCGCCGTTGACGTACAACGTGTATTCGCCATCCGCCGCGGAGGGATTGGCGCTCTTGAGCTCCTGTCAGCTCGCCGGGGCGCCCATCATCCGGGTGCAGGTGGCCTGCTCCTGCCTGTCCCGAAGGGAGAGGGGAAGGTGCCGTGCATAGGAAGGAGAGGAGCCCTATTGGGCGTAGCGGGCGGGAGCAGAGCAGGAGGTGAGGGACGCTGACGGGGAGCCCATGAGCCGCACTCCGGGCCGGCGCAGAAGCCATTCATCTCCAGCAGACACACGCATGCCCAGCCGCCTTCCCAGGCGGGAGGCGGCAGGGGCGTAGCTCTCTTGGCTGGCTGTGGCGGCTTGAGCTTCAACACCACGCGCTCCGGGGCGGCCCTCGCGCAGGGGCCAGGTGCGCACTGGCCGTGGGCAACCCCAGGTGCTCCAGAAGCGCTCTCACCCCTCCTGCTCCCTTCACGGCCCGCCCCTACACTCCGCCTGCCTCCACACCTCAAGCACGCGAACACATCCAGGGCGAACGTCCTGCGCAGCAGCCCGGCCCAGTCCAAACGGGGGGTGCGCTCCTTCCTCGGCTCCTCCACCGTTGCGGCAAAGGCGGGGCTCTCCTCCTCCAGCCCCGGCTCCTCCCCCGCTTGAGGGAGCAGAAATGGCCGCACTTTCGCGCCTGGGGCAAAGACGCCGTGGGTGCGACCAGGCAATCCTGGTCCGAAAGGAAGGGTGATGCGATGACACTCTGAAATTCGGTTTGCCGTCCAGCGGGCGTGAATCCCGCCCGGTCAAAGCGAAGCCCAGCAGGCCGGTAGCGAGCCTTGCGACGAGGTGGGTAACCACCCCGGCGATGCGTAGGCACGCGAACAGGCGGGCCGCGGCAGTGTGGCCACGAAAATCTTTTGTTCCCGGAAGCCCAAGGGGTTCACGGCCCTGAAGGCAGCAGCGCCGCCAACGAGATGTGGGTGAGGAGGTGACGCTTCCGGCGGGGTCTTTGAGCGCGGCACGTATGAAAGGACGGTCCAGAAACCTGGGAGACCCTCATCTCTCCACGAGCACACCGGCGGGAGGGCCGGGACCCAACCCTCCAGGGGGCGGCGCGTCAGCGGATGCACGCGCCAGCGCGCAGTCGAAAAGAGTCCGTCTCGAGGTAGGTCGCGGCAAGGGGAACCGGAGCTGGCGGCCCAAGGGGATGAGGGAGTCGGAGAGCCGCGAAGTAGCGAGGAAGTCGGGGAACAGGTGGCAACTGGACCCGGCGGAGCGAAGGCGGCTCGTGTTGGGAGTGAGCTTCAGGAGGGAACCATGGCCGCTACACGGAGAGCGGGAAACATGTCACCGGGACTTTTGAAGGTAATGGAGAGAGCGAAGCAAGACCCGAAGGCACAATTCACCTCGTTGGCGCATCTGCTGGATGCGGATGCGCTGACGCGAGCGTTCCACCGGCTCAGGAAGAACGCGGCGGTGGGCGTGGATGGCATCACGGTGGAGCAGTATGGGTCGAATCTGCAAGCCAACATCCAGGCGCTGCATCAACGGATGAAGACGGGCGGGTATCGGCATCAGCCAATTCGTCGGGTGCACATTCCGAAGGATAAGGGCAAGACGCGACCGATTGGAATCTCGTCCATTGAGGACAAGATTGTACAGCACGCGCTGCGCGAGGTACTGGAGGCGATATACGAGGAGGACTTCTTGGACTGCTCGTATGGTTTCCGGCCTGGGCGCAGTGCCCATGACGCGCTGAGGGCCATTGATCCGGTCGTGACAAAAGGGGAGGTGAACTGGATTCTGGAGGCGGACATCCAGTCCTACTTCGACAGCGTGGCTCGCACCAGGCTGATGGAGATGCTCCGGAAACGGGTCGCTGACCGGTCGCTGTTGAGGCTGGTGGGCAAGTGTCTGCACGTGGGTGTTCTGGACGGCGAGGAGTACTCCGAGCCGGAGAACGGGACAGCACAAGGCTCTATTCTTTCACCGCTGCTCGGAAACATCTATCTGCACCACGTGCTCGACCTGTGGTTCGAGGAAGAGGTCCGGCCGAGGCTCAGGGGCAAATCGCACCTGGTCCGATATGCCGACGACTTCGTCATCGGTTTCGAGCGACAGGACGATGCGAGGCGCGTGATGAATGTGCTCGGGCTACGAATGAAGAAGTACGGCCTCACACTGCACCCAGATAAGACCCGCTTGCTGCCCTTTGAACACCCGAGTTTTGGGCAACAGGAGGGCAAGGGCCCAGCGACCTTCGACTTCCTCGGCTTCACGCTGTACTGGTGCCGAGGGAGGAGGGGAAGCTGGAGGCTGACCCTGAAGACACGCACAGCGAGACTGCAGCGGGCCGTACAAGCCGTCTCCGACTTCTGTTGGCGCCACCGACATGAGTCGATCGCAGAGCAACACGCTGGGCTTTGTCGGCGCATCCAGGGGCATTTCAATTACTTCGGCGTGAACGGCAACATCAGGGCCCTGCAACTGCTCGTCAAGAAGACGGAGCAGGCGTGGCACAAGTGGCTGAACCGTCGGAGTCAGCGCTCACGGCTCAACTGGAAGCGGTTCGCGGACCTGCTGAAGGATTTTCCGCTCCCGCGCCCCGTCATCCGGGTGCGCACCTGGGGTGTCACTCCGTAAGCCATTTCCAACGGAAGAGCCGGATGGTGGAAATCTCCTCGTCCGGATCTGGCGGGGGCCCCGGCTGGGGAACTGGCCGGGGCTACCCTACAACCTCGTCAGGTTTACCCTCGGCGGAGGCGCCAGGCTGGCCAGCCAGCGGAGCAACTCCAGCCCGGTGAAGAGCAGCGTGGCCAGGTTGTTCGTCACCGCCTCGTACAGCACCGTCCCCTCCGGCCGCCTCCGCCGGTACGCCCACCCGCGCTCCTCCACCCGCTCCTCCCCCTGCCACACCTTGCCAGGGCACACGCTCCTGTCCGCCTCCCACGGGGTTCTCGTGAGCCCTGGGAGACCGGGGAACTCAGGCCGCTTGCGTCCAAGCAGATTGCCCCTGGGGCCGCATGTGCCCCCAGTGTGCCCCTCCAGCGGGGAATGGGCGGGACGCTCGAGCTGGACACGTCGGTGAACCCGGGCCCCTCTCCGGCAACGGCCTCCGTCTGCTACCCTGGGGCTCCACGGCTGATAGCCACTCCCGCCCCCGAGGTGTCCATGAGTCCCGCCCGTCCGGCAACCGCGTCCCTGGTGGTGCTGCTCGCGTTCATGCAGGCCTGTGGAGGGCCGGTGGGCCCGGGGGACGAGGGCTACTTCGCGACGCTGCCGCCCGGCTCGGCCCTGCCTTCCGGAGCCGAGTGCGCCACACGGGTGCGGCGCTCCTCGTGGGAGCCCCGTCCCGGGAACGCCACGGCCAACCAGACACGCGGCAAACCCGGCGTGCGCATCGAAGGGGCCAGCGACGAGTTCAACGCACGCTTCTCCGGGAGGATCGACGGCGACTTCACCGGCACCACCGATGAGATCCTCCAGTGGGGCGCGTGCAAGTGGGGCCTCGACGAGGACATCGTGCGCGCGATGGCGGTGGTGGAGAGCGGGTGGAGACAGTCCGAGGTGGGCGAGGACTTCTCGACCTTCGGCATCATGCAGATCCGGAGCTCCGTGCACGCGAACACCTACCCCTATTCGCGCGACAGCACCGCCTATACCGTCGACTACGCGCTGGCCTGGCGGCGCGCCTGCTACGAGGGTGACTTCACCTGGATGAACAGCCCCTACAAGCAGGGCGGCTACGTCAAAGGTGACGAGTGGGGCTGCGTCGGCGCCTGGTTCTCGGGCGACTGGTACGACGGGGACGAGAACGTGACCTACAGCGGCGCGAAGCCGTACATCAAGATGGTCAAACAGCGTCTCGCCGAGCGCACCTGGACGCGAGCGGACTTCCGGGACTGAGCCGACAGGCCCTCCTGCCGGATGCCCGGTGGCTCTCTCCTCATCCGAGGGAGTCCATTTCGAGCACATGGGCTCCCACGTGTGGCGCCTCCTCGGACATGATGCACGCCTTCCCAGGAGAAGCCGTCATGCAGCAAAACCCCGCAATTCCCCCTGAGCTCGCCACCGAGAAGAAGAGGGCCCTGCCCCAGTCGTTGCTCGTCACCCTCAGCTTGATCGCCATGGGCGCGCTGCTCTTCGTCTCCGCGGGCCGGCTCGACTGGAAGGCCGGGTGGATCTTCGCGGGGCTGATCGTCTTCAGCCTCGCGGCCAATGCCTACGGCACGCGCGTGCTCAACCCCGTGTTGAACCAGGAGCGGTGGAAGGAGCGCGAGGACACCAAGCCGTTCGACAAGCGCATCACCCACACGTACCTCGCCATGCTGCTGACGATGACGGTGGTCGCGGGGCTCGACAACGGGCGCTACGGCTGGTCGGAGCTGCCCGCGTGGTGCATGCCCGTGGGCGTGCTGCTGCACGTGCTGGGGCAACTGCCCATCCTGTGGTCCTTCGCCGCCAACCCGCACCTGGAGTCGACGGTGCGCGTGCAGAAGGACCGGGACCACAAGGTCATCAGCACGGGCCCCTACCGCTTCGTGCGCCACCCCATGTACCTCGGGCTCCTGATGATGCTGGTGGCCTGGCCCCTCGTCTTCGGCTCGCTGTGGGCGTACGTGCCCGCGCTCATCGCCATGGCCGCGTTCATCCTCCGCACCGCGCTCGAGGACCGCACCCTTCAGCGCGAACTCCCCGGCTACACCGAGTACACACAGCGCACCCGTTACCGGCTCGTGCCCGGCCTCTGGTAGCGCCGACTCGAAGAGGGACACTTCCCTTCAGGGCCTTGAGCTCCACGGGGCGGCCCTCGATTGACGCTCGGGGCGGGCGTCACTAGGGTCGCGGCCCCTTCCAGGAGTCATGACAATGAAAGTTTCCGCCATCTTCAATCCCGCGCGCTGGCGCGAGGTGGAAGGCTTCAAGTTCGAGGACATCACGTACCACCGCTCCGTGGAGCACGGCACGGTGCGCATCGCCTTCCACCGGCCCGAGGTGCGCAACGCCTTCCGGCCCAAGACGGTGGACGAGCTGTACACCGCGTTGGATCACGCCCGCATGACGACGGACGTGGGCTGCGTGCTCATCACCGGCAATGGCCCCTCGCCGAAGGACGGCGGCTGGGCGTTCTGCTCGGGCGGAGATCAGCGCATCCGCGGCAAGGACGGCTACAAGTATGAGGGCGACGCGGCCAACAAGCCGGACGTGGGCCGCATGGGCCGGCTGCACATCCTCGAGGTGCAGCGCCTCATCCGCTTCATGCCGAAGATCGTCATCGCCGTGGTGCCCGGGTGGGCGGCGGGCGGCGGGCACAGCCTGCACGTGGTGTGCGACATGACGCTGGCCAGCAAGGAGCACGCGATGTTCAAGCAGACGGATCCGGACGTGGCCAGCTTCGACAGCGGCTACGGCTCGGCGCTGCTGGCACGGCAGGTGGGCCAGAAGAAGGCGCGGGAGATCTTCTTCCTGGGCCTCGACTACACGGCGGACCAGGCGGCCGCCATGGGCGCGATCAACGCCTCGGTGCCGCACGAGCAGCTCGAGGACACGGCCCTGGAGTGGGCGCGGATCATCAACTCCAAGAGCCCCACGGCGATGCGCATGCTGAAGTATGGCTTCAACCTGCCCGACGACGGCCTGGTGGGCCAGCAGCTCTTCGCGGGCGAGGCCACGCGGCTCGCCTACGGCACCGAGGAGGCGCAGGAGGGCCGCGACGCTTTCCTGGAGAAGCGCGAGAAGAACTACAAGCGCTTCCCCTGGCACTACTAGGCACGGGCGCGCTTCAGCGCCTGCCTGCCAGGCACGGAAGCTCACACGGTGCCGTGACCGGGCGGGTTACAGGGAAACCCGCCTGGGCACTCCAGCCGAGCAACCCGCCCCGCCAACCCCCCGAGAACAGGCGGTCATCCCCCCCGGCACGCGTTGTGCTTTGGATGCGGGTGTCCACCCTCCGGGAGAACTCAGCGATGAAGACGATTCTGATGGGAGCCGTTGCCGCCCTCGCCCTGGCCGTGGCCCCCCCCGCGGCCGCGTGTGACGAGCACGCCAAGAACGCGGGCACGTCCAAGGCCGCCCCCGCGCACAAAACCGCCGCCGCCCCGGCCAGCAAGAACGGTGTGCGCACCGTGGAGCTCACGGTGACTTCCAAGGGCTTCGAGCCCGCGGACGTGAAGGTGAAGGCGGGACACCCGGTCCGCCTCGTGGTCACTCGCAAGACCGACAAGACGTGCGCCAAGGAGATCATCCTGGATGACCTCGGCATCAACCAGCCGCTCCCCCTGGACACGCCGGTGACCGTGGAGTTCACCCCCAGCGAGTCGGGCACGCTGCGCTACGCCTGCGCCATGGACCACGTCAGCGGGCTCGTCACCATCCAGTAGCCAGTCCCAAGCATTCCCTTTCCCCTCGGGAGAGGGTCAGGGTGAGGGTGCCCGGGCCCGTACTCCAACCCGAGGCCCGCGCTGTGAGCAGGGGTTCAACCCGGGTACACCCGATACCCTCACCCCGTCCCTCTCCCGGAGGGCGAGGGGAAATGGGCGCGGTTGTCAGCGCGGGTTCGGGCTCAGCGCGGCTTGAAGTCGTCGGAACGGATGCTGTAGCGCTTCAGCAACCGGTGCAGGCTCTCGCGCTCGATACCGGCGTGCTCGGCGGCCCGGGTGACGTTGCCCTCGAAGTCGCGCAGCAGGGCCGTGAGGTATTCGCGCGAGAAGCGATCCCGGGCCAGGTCGAGCGCGTCCCGGTACGGCAGGTGTTTCGCCGCCCCGCCCGGCAGGGCGCCCTCCTGACGCTCACGCACCTCGGGCGGCAGGTCGCGCTCCGTCACCTGGGGCCCGGTGGCCACCGCCACCGCTCGCATCAGGGCGTTCTCCAACTCCCGCACGTTCCCCGGCCACGGATAGCCCACGAGCGCACGCAGCGCCTCCGGGGTCATCCCCTCCAGCGTGCGCCCCATCGCCTTGCAGTGCTTCTCGAGCAGGTGGGTGGCCAGCAGCGGAATGTCCTCCTTGCGCTCGCGCAGGGGCGGCAGCTGCACCGGGAAGACATTGAGCCGGTAGAAGAGATCCTCCCGGAAGCGGCCCTGGGCCGCCGCGGCACGCAAGTCCCGGTGGGTGGCGGCCACGACGCGCACGTCCACCTGCACGGGCCGGGTCTCGCCCACGCGCCGGACCTCCTTCTCCTGCAGCACACGCAGGAGCTTCACCTGCGCGTTCAGCGGCAGCTCCCCCACCTCATCCAGGAAGAGCGTTCCGCCGTGGGCCTCCTCGAAGAGGCCCGCCTTCGCCTGGGCCGCACCCGTGAAGGCTCCCTTGCCGTGGCCGAACAGCTCGCTCTCCACCAGTTCCGCCGGCAGGGCTCCACAGTTGACGGCCACGAAGGGGCGCTCGCGCCGGGCGCTGTTGAGATGGACGGCACGCGCCGCCAACTCCTTGCCGGTGCCCGTCTCGCCCGTCAGCAGCACGGTGATGTCCAGGCGCGCCGCCTGCTCGATGAGCCGATGCGCCTCCTGCATCGCCGCGCTGCGGCCCACGGCCCCGGTGAAGGAGAAGTCCGTGCTCGGGGATTCGTTCCCCATCACCTCCGCCTGCAGGCGCAGCCGCCGGCGCTCCATCGCCCGTGCGACCAGCTCGACGGCGGCGTCCGGGAGGAAGGGCTTCTGGAGGTAGTCGAAGGCCCCCGCCCGCATCGCCTCCACCGCATCCGGCACCGTGGCGAAGCCCGTCATCATCACCACCTCGGTGTCGGGGGAGCGGGATTTGACGGCACGCAGCACCTCGAAGCCGTCCGCCCCCGGCATGCGGACGTCGGACACCACGACGTCGAACTCCTGCGCGGCCACCAGCGCCAGCGCACGCGCCCCGTCCTCCGCGCACGTCACCTCATACGTGTCGCCCAGCAGCCGGGCGAAGAGCTTGAGGATGTTCTCCTTGTCGTCCACCACCAGCACGCGTCCGCGCGTCTCCATGACTCACGCCCTCCCCGGCAACGTGGCTGGCAGCCACACGGTGAAGTGTGCCCCCGGCCCGGGCCCGGCGGCAGCCTCCAGGTTGCCACCGTGCGCCTGCACGATGCTCTGGCTGATGGCCAGGCCCAGCCCCGTCCCGCTGGGCTTCGTGGTGAAGAAGGGCTCGAAGAGGCGCTCGCGCGCCGTGACGCTCAGGCCCGGGCCCGTGTCCTCCACGTGCACCTCCGCCCCCTTCTCCGTCTGCGCCAGCCGCACCCTCACCCGCCCCTTCTCTCCGCACGCATCCACCGCGTTGCGAATCAGGTTGAGCACCACCTGGCGCAGCTTCGTCAGGTGTCCCGCCGTCCGCGCCTCGCCTTCCACGGCCACCTGGACTGCGCCCAGTTGGCCTCCCTGCCGCAGCCGCTCCACCACGTCCTCGCACAAGGCGCGCAGGTCCACTGGCTCGGTCTCGGCCTGGAGGGGACGCGAGAGCGCGAGCAGATCCTGGACGATGTCACGGCTCCGCACCGCCTCGTCCTCGATGACCTGGAGATCCTCGCGCAGGCTCCCCTCCGCCTTCTTCTTCATCATCCCCACATAGCCGAGGATGACGGTGAGCGGATTGTTGATCTCGTGGGCCACGCCCGCCGCCAGCCGGCCAATGCCCGCGAGCTTTTCACTCTGCACCAGCCGCTCCTGATGCTCCCGCAGCGCCGCCGTCATGGCGTTGAACTGGCGGGCCAGCTCGCCGAACTCGTCGGGGGCCGCGATGTCGATGCGCGCGTGCATGTCTCCCGCGGCCAGCCGCGCCGCGCCCTCGCGCAGCCGCGCCACGGGCCGGGCCACGGAGCGGACGATGTAGACCCCCACGCCGATCGCCAGCAGCGGCGCGCCCACCAAGAAGAACAGCGTCCACTGGAAGGCGGAGCTCTGGAGCTCGCCCACGCGGGCCTCGGCCGCGTCCACCGAGCGGTTGAAGTGGCTCACCAGCCGGTCCGTGCGCTCCTCCATCTGGGACACGAGTGACAGCGCCCGGCCATGCTCGCGATCCATGTCCGCTTTCCTTCCCGCCACCACCGCCGGCAGGAGCGCTTCGCGGAAGAGCGTGTCCAACGAGCCCTGTGCCCGCTCGATGTCCTCCACCCAGGCCCGCTCCTCGGGGCCCAGGGACTGCGCCTTCATCTCCTCCGTCAACCGGGTCACCCGGCGGGCAGCCGTCTCATAGAAGTGCAGGTGGCTGTCGTTGCCCAGGATGAGGGTGTGGGCCTGGTGCGCGTAGGTGTCCCGGATGGCACTGGCCACCTCGAGCGCCGAGCGGACGGCATGCTGCCGCGCCTGCATCTCGACCATGCGGGAATGAATCTCCCGCATGTGCACGAGCACCAGGACGGATGACACCACGAAGAGGGAAACCAGGGCGGCGAGGGCCAGGCTGAGACGCCGGGCGGTTCCTGAGGGGGCCTGCATCAATGAGTTCTCCTCCACCAGTACTACGCAAGCCGGGTGCCACCTGCCCTCCCCCAGCTTATGCCCGCGTTTCGGCCGACGACGGATGTGATTCCCCGGGTTACACAGTGACTCCCCAGGCTCCTGTCGCGCCCCGTCTTCCGAGCCTGGAGCACGCCGCGCCCCAGGCAACGTCCCTCCCCGGCGGGACCCGGCTCGTGGCACACCCCCTGCAAAACCCCTCCCTGTGCAACCCACTCACGCCCTCTCCCAGCCAGTCTCCACCGCGGGCGGTTGGCGCCCCACGCTCGGGCACCTCGCCCTCGTGCTGGCGCTGTGCTCGCCCCTGGCGGCGCCCGCGCAGGGGGAGCCTCGCACGCCTTCCCCGCAGGCAGCCTCCGCTCCGGCGCTGCCCATGGACCCGGCGCTGACCCAGCTCCTCGCGGATGCCCTCGAGGGACGCCCGGAGTTGCACCAGGCCGAGGCCCAGGTCCGGGCCGCCCGCGAGCGAGTCCCCCAGGCGGGTGCCCTGCCGGATCCAGTGCTCCAGCTCGGCATCCAGAACGACGGTTTCGACGGCCTCATGATTGGCGAGATGGAGGGCAGCTACTTCAGCATCATGGCCTCCCAGTCCCTGCCCTTCCCAGGCAAGCGCGCGCTGCGCACCGAGGTGGCCCAGCTCGGCGTCACGGCCGCGTCGACGCAGGTGGCGCGCACGCGGCTGTCCATCGAGGCCGAGGTGCGCCGGGGCTACCTGGACCTGCTGCTGGTGCGCGAGCGGCTCGCCCTGCTGGAGCGGCTCCAGGCGCTCTGGAAGCAGTCCGCCGAGATGGCCCGCATCCGCTACGAGACCGGCGAGGGGGCCCAATCGGACCTGCTGCGCGCCCAGCTCGAGCTCAACCGGCTGCGGCAGCGTCGGCTCGCACTGGCCGCCGAGGAGCGCACCCGGGTGCGGACGCTGAACCGGCTGAGCGGCCGGCCCCTGGAGACGCCCCTGCCCACCACCACGCGCGTGCGCGACGTGGGAGTGCCCGAGCTCGGGGACCCCGAAGCCGCAGAGCGGGACGCGCTCGAGCGCAGCCCTGAACTGGCCGAGCGGCGCGCGTTGGTGGCGCAGGCCGGGCAGCAGGTGGCGCTGGCGCGCCGGGAACGCCTGCCCGACTTCACCGTGAGCGCGGGGGTGATGCCCCGGGGCGGTGACTTCCCGCCCATGTGGCAGGCCAACGTCGGCGTCAACCTGCCCATCTTCTCCGGGAGCAAGCAGAACCGCGCGATGGCCGAGAGCAGCGCCCAGGCCGAGGCCTCGGCCCACGCGGCGGAGGCCCTGGAGCAGGTGCTGCGCCTGCGGGTGCAGGAGCGCCTCATCGCCCTCGCCGCGCTGCGCGACACGGCGGCCATCTACCGCGATGGCCTCTTGATGCAGTCGGCGGCGACCGCCGAGAGCACCCTGACGCAGTACCGGGTGGGGCGCGCCTCGTTCGCCTCGGTGCTGGAGGCCAACACCGGCATCATCCGCGACGAGGAAGACTACCTGCGGACGCTCGTCGAGGCGCAGCGCATCGCCATCGCCCAGGCCGAGGTGAGCCTGGAGCCCGTGGCGTCCGTGGGCGGCATCGCCCAGGGCGCGGGCAGCATGCCCGGTGCGGGGAGCACCCCGTCCGCTCCCGCGCGCGGCGCCGCCCCGGCCGGTGGCTCGCCGGGTGCCGCCCCTTCCTCCTCTTCCTCCATGTCAGGGATGTAGCCCTGGAGAAACCATGTCACTCGAGACTCCCCCACTGCCCCCTTCGCCGCCTCCCGCGCGCCGCCGCTTCGGAGCCGCCGCGCTCGCCGCGACGGCGCTGGCCAGTGCCGTCCTCGGTGGCGGCGCCGTGCACCTGCTGGCGCACCGGGAGGAGGCGCACGACGCCCACGCTCCGGCCACCACGGCCAGCACCTCCCCGGCCGCTTCCGAGCCGGCGGCCACGAAGTACCAGTGCCCGATGCACCCGAGCATCGTGCAGGACCACCCGGGCAAGTGCCCCATCTGCGGCATGGACCTGGTGGCGATGACGCCCGCGTCGGCGTCTCCCGGCGATCCGGGAGCCCCCGCGGTGGAGGGACTGGCGCCCGTCACCATCGACCCCTCGCGCCAGCAGCTCATCGGCCTGCGCACCGCGCCGGTGACGGAGGGCAAGGTGGGGGGAACGTGGCGGACCAACGGCCGCGTGGCCATGGACGAGACCCGCGTGCGCCGTGTCACCCTGAAGGTGCCCGCCTTCGTCGAGCGCGTGTACGCGGACTTCACCGGCAAGCCCGTGCAGCGCGGGGAGCCACTCTTCTCCGTCTACAGCCCCGAGCTGCTCGCGGCCCAGGAGGAGTACCTGCTGGCCCTGCGCACCCGTCAGGCCCTGGGCCAGGCCGGCGGAATGGCCTCGGACGGTGACGCCCTGGTCTCGGCGGCCCGGCGCAAGCTGCAGCTGTGGGACGTACCGGCGGCCACCCTCGAGCGGCTCGCCGAGACGGGCGAGGCCACGCGCTCTCTCACCCTGGTGTCGCCCATCTCCGGAGTCATCACCAAGAAGGACGTGGTGGAGGGCGCGCGCCTGGAGGTGGGCGCCACGCCCTATGAGATCGTCGATCTGTCGCGCGTGTGGGTCCTCGCCGACGTGTACGAGAGCGAGCTGCGCCACGTGAAGGTGGGCATGACCGCCACGATGCAGCTCAAGGCCTTCCCCAACCGGGTGTTCGCCGGGAAGGTGGCCTTCCTCGACCCCGTGCTGGATCCGGCCACGCGCACCGTCAAGGTTCGCCTGGAGTTCCCCAATCCCGACGGAGACCTGCGCCCCGAGATGTTCGGGGAGGTGGTGCTCCGGGGCACGACGCGTGAGGGGCTGAAGATTCCGTCCGACGCGGTCGTTCCCACCGGCACCACCCAGGTCGTCTTCGTGGCGCTCGGCGATGGCCGCTTCCAACCCCGCGAGGTCCGCCTGGGCGAGTCGGATGGCAAGAGCGTGGAGGTGACGTCGGGCCTGAAGGCGGGAGATCAGGTCGTCACCGGCGCCAACTTCCTCGTGGACTCCGAATCGCGCCTGCGTGCCTCGCTGGCGGCGCTGGCGGCCTCCTCCTCGGGGAGTGCCCCGGCGGCGGCGCCCCCTGCGTCGCCACCGGCGGGGACGGCCCCGGCCACCTCGGGCCACGGAGGCCACTGAGCCATGATCCGAGCCATCATCCGCTTCTCGGCGGAGAACAAGTACCTGGTCATCGCGGCCACCGTGGTGGCGCTCATCGGCGCCTGGTGGACCATGCGGAACACCCCGCTGGACGCGCTGCCGGACCTGTCCGACACCCAGGTCATCGTCTACGGGCGGTGGGACCGGAGCCCCGACATCGTCGAGGACCAGGTCACCTACCCCATCACCACCGCGCTGCTGGGCGCCCCCAAGGTCAAGGCGGTGCGCGGCTTCAGCGACTTCGGCTTCAGCTACGTGTACGTCATCTTCGAGGACGGCACGGACATGTACTGGGCGCGCACACGCGTGCTCGAGTACCTGTCGAAGATCACGCCCCAGCTTCCGCCGGACGTGAAGGTGGAGCTGGGCCCGGACGCCACCAGCGTGGGCTGGGTGTTCCAGTACGCGCTGGTGGACAAGAGCGGCAAGCACCGGCTGGACGAGCTGCGCTCCTACCAGGACTGGTTCCTGCGCTACGCCATCCAGAGCGTGCCGGGCGTCTCCGAGGTGGCCACCGTGGGCGGCCAGGTGCGCCAGTACCAGGTGACGGTCAACCCCAACACGCTGGCGAGCTACGGGCTGTCGCTGGACGCGGTGGTGCGCGCGGTGCGCCAGGGCAACAACGACGTGGGCGGACGGCTCGTGGAGGTGGCCGGGCGCGAGTACATGGTCCGTGGCCGGGGCTACGTGAAGAGCGTGGAGGACATCGAGAAGCTCGTCCTCAAGGCCCAGGGCGGCACCCCCGTCACCATCAAGGACGTGGCCAGCGTCACCCTGGGCCCCGAGCTGCGCCGTGGCGTGGCCGACCTGGATGGCGAGGGAGACGTGGTGGGCGGCATCGTCGTCATGCGCCAGGGGGAGAACGCCCTCAACGTCATCGAGCGCATCAAGACGAAGCTCGAGGAACTCAAACCCTCGCTGCCCGAGGGCGTGGAGGTCGTCACCACCTATGACCGCTCGGACCTCATCGAGCGCGCCATCGACACGGTGACGCACAAGCTGGT
This sequence comes from Archangium sp., assembly GCA_035645295.1. GTDB lineage: Bacteria > Myxococcota > Myxococcia > Myxococcales > Myxococcaceae > Archangium. The sequence goes on along the minus strand of DASQMW010000302.1, from coordinate 35,505 downwards.
GGAGGAGATCATCATCGTCTCCCTCATCATCCTCATCTTCCTGTGGCACATCCCGTCCGCCATCGTGCCCATCGTCACCATTCCGGTGTCCGTGGCGCTGGCCTTCATCCCCATGTACGCGATGGGATTGAACGCCAACCTCATGTCGCTGGCCGGCATCGCCATCTCCATCGGCGTGCTCGTGGACGGCGCCATCGTCGAGGTGGAGAACGCGTACAACAAGATCCACCACTGGATCAAAGACGGCAAGAAGGGCGACTTCCACCAGGTGCGCCTGGAAGCGCTGATGGAGGTGGGGCCGGGTGTCTTCTTCAGCCTGCTCGTCATCGCCGTGGCCTTCATGCCCATCTTCACGCTGGTGGACCAGGAGGGCCGCCTCTTCCGCCCGCTCGCGTACTCGAAGAACCTCGCCATGGCCATCGCCGCGCTGCTGGCCATCACCCTGGACCCCGCCATGCGGATGCTCTTCGCCCGCGTGGAGCCCTTCCAGTTCCGCCCGAAGTTCCTCGCGTCGGTGGCGACGCACGCCCTCGTGGGCAAGTACTACTCGGAGGAGCGGCACCCCATCAGCCGGTTGATGCACCGCCTCTACGAGGGCCCCTGCCGCTTCGTCCTGCGCCACGCGAAGGCCACCCTGGCGGTGAGCGCGCTGCTGGTGGCCACCACCCTTCCCATCTACCTGCACCTGGGCAGCGAGTTCATGCCGCCGCTCAACGAGGGCACCATCCTCTACATGCCCTCGGCGGTGGAGCCGGGCATGTCCGTCACCGAGGCGCAGCGCGTGCTGCAGGTGCAGGACAAGCTGCTCATGCAGTTCCCCGAGGTGGAGCGCGTCTTCGGCAAGGCGGGCCGCGCCAACACCTCCACGGACCCGGCCCCGTTCACCATGATGGAGACGACGGTGCTGCTGCGCCCCGAGTCCCAGTGGCGCGAGGTGCCGCGCTGGTACAGCGGTTGGGCTCCCGAGTGGCTGAGGGGAATGCTGCGCCCCTTCTGGCGCGACCGCATCACCCAGGCGGAGCTGGAGTCGAAGATGAACGCCGCGCTCCAGTTGCCGGGCATCTCCAACGCCTGGACCATGCCCATCAAGGGCCGGCTGGACATGCTGTCCACGGGTATCCGCACGCCCGTGGGCATCAAGATCATGGGCGCGGACCTGGCCACCGTGGAGCGCATCGCCCGCGAGACGGAGGCCGCGGTGGCGAAGGTGGAGGGCACCCGCAGCGCCTTCGCCGAGCGCGTGGCGGGCGGCTACTTCCTCGACTTCGTCCTCAAGCGCGACGAGCTCGCCCGCTACGGCCTGAGCGTGGACGACGCGAACATGATGGTGATGACGGCGGTGGGTGGCGACAACCAGTCCACCACCGTGGAAGGCCGCGAGCGCTACGGCATCAACGTGCGCTACGCACGGGACTACCGCGAGGATCTCCAGTCCCTCAAGCGCGTGCTGCTGCCCCTTCCCAATGGCCAGGGCCAGATTCCCATGGAGGCCATCGCAGACGTGGTGTTCGCCCACGGCCCCTCGATGATCCGCAACGAGAACGGCATGCTCACCGGCTACGTCTACGTGGACTTCGACACGTCCAGGTACGACGTGGGCGGCTTCGTGGATCGCGCCAAGGAGGCGGTGGCCGCGGGCGTGAAGGTGCCCGTTGGCTACTCCATGACGTGGAGCGGGCAGTACGAGAACATGCTGCGCGTCCGGGAGCGGCTCCAGCTCGTCATCCCGCTCACGCTCGTGCTCATCTTCGGACTGCTGTACATGAACACGAAGTCGGCCTTCAAGGCGGGCCTCGTGATGCTGGCGGTGCCCTTCTCCGCCATCGGCGCGGTGTGGCTGCTCTGGGCCCTCGACTACAACGTCTCCATCGCGGTGTGGGTGGGCATGATTGCCCTGATGGGCCTGGACGCCGAGACCGGCGCCTTCATGTTGCTCTTCCTCGACCTGTCCCACGATGAGGCGAAGCAGCGCGGGATGCTGCGCACCGAGGGCGACCTGGTGGAGGCCATCATCCACGGAGCCGTGAAGCGCGTACGGCCCAAGGCAATGACGGTCATGGCGGCGATGCTGGGCCTGCTTCCCATCATGTGGTCCACCGGAACGGGCGCGGACGTCATGAAGCGCATCGCGGCGCCCATGGTGGGCGGCCTGGCCACCAGCTTCCTGCTGGAGCTGCTCGTCTATCCGGCGGTGTACTTCCTGTGGAAGTGCCGCGAGGTCGTGCCGGGCCCGGCCACCCCCGAGGCCCATGGCGCCAGCACGGCCCCGGTCCCCGCCTGACGCTGGGAGCCCCGGCTCTCAGGGCCCGGAGGCCGGAAGGCCCAGTTCCACCGAGGACCACACCCGCCAGGACGAGCGCCACGCCCGGATTCCTTCGCGACTGTTTCCATGCCACCTTTCCTGTAGAGCGGCGCAGCGTACTCCCGCGACAGGGCCTTCCAGAGGGTAGGATAGACGGCAACGGCTCCGCGTCTCCGCCGGAAGTTTGCAACCAGGGCGGCGGGTAGGTCCGTACCCGCTTCACTTGTTCATTGGAGGGAATACATCGTCTGTACCGGGGGAGTGGACAGCGGCGGGCCGGAGCCCCACCTTGCTCAAACTCTGAGAATCAACCCTCTCGCAAGGAAGTCAGCGCACCAGAGCGGACATGCTTCACCTGCGCATCCACGCCAAGCTTCTGGTCGCGTTCATCATCGTGCTTCTGCCCGTGTTGGGGTTGCTACTCGCGGACTTGCTGGCGGACCTGAACAGGACGCGGGAGGACATCCTCCATGTCCAATTCATGACGGCCCGGGCCGTGGCCGGTCAGGCCTCCGAGACGTTGGATGCCGCTGTCGGTTTTGGCTGGGCCGTGTCCAAGGATCCGTTGCTACGGACCCTGGACCAGCGCGAGTTGGATGCGCACCTGAAGGAGCTGGCCGCACAAAGTCCGCTCTATGACTCTGTAGCCGTCTTCGATGCCACCGGCCTCAACCGTGGCTGGAGCAATCCCACCAGCCCCAACGAGCCCCGGCTCTCGATTGGAGACCGCCCGTACTTCCAGCAGGTGATGGCCACCAACGCCCCGGTCATCTCCGAGGTGCTCGAGTTGCGGCGGCCCATCCGCACGGGCCTGCTCGTGAGCACGCCCATCCGTGGGGCAGACGGGCAGCCGATCGCCGTCTTCAATGTGGTGATGCGGACGGATCTGCTGGAGCAGCGTTACGCGGGGGCGTGGTTCCAACCGGGGCAGGAGCTCTTCCTGGCCGACCACAACGGACGGCTGGCCTTCCACACCGGCAAGCCCGAGCTGTCCTTCGAGGAGAGCAACGCCTACGCCCGCTTCGAGCCCCTCCAGGCGGCACTGCGCGGCACGCCCTCGCGAATCGCCCAATTCACCAGTCCGCTCCAGGGCGACGAGCGCCTGGGGGCCTTCGTTCCGGTGCCTCGCTACCCCTGGGCCGTGGGCGTGACGATTCCCTCCGACGTCGCCATGGCGCCGCTCTATGAGCGGGCCCGCACGAGGCTCGCGGCCTTCGCCGGCATCCTGCTGCTCAACATCCTCCTGGCGGCCGTGCTGGCGCGCTTCTACACCCGTCCGGTGCGGCAGCTGCAAGGCGCCGCCCAGGCGCTGGGGCGCGGAGAGATGCACCAGCGCGTCCACATCTCCACGGGCGATGAGCTGGAGGAACTCGGCACCTCCTTCAACGAGATGGCGTCGCGGCTCGCCCGGCGCCAGGTGGAGGTGGATGCCTTGCGCGCGCAGGCCGAGCACCAGGCCCAGCAGCTCGCCGCCATCATCGCCAGCGTGCCGGATGCCATCTTCCTCACCGGTCCGGATGGACACCTGGTGGACGCCAACCCCGCGGGCCTCCGGCTGCTCGGGCTCGAGGAACGCTCGGCGCTGGGCGGCTCGGCACCGGGTGCCCTGCTGCTCCAGGACATGCGGCATCCGGACGGACGCCCCATGGCGCCGGAGGAGCTGCCCATCCGCCGCGCCCTGGCCGGAGAGACATTCACCGACGTGGAGGTGCTCCTGCGCGGCCAGGAGGGCCAGGAGCGCCTGCTCAGCGTCCATGGCGCCCCGGTGCGGGATGCGTCCGGGCAGCTCATCTTCGGCGAAGTGGTGGTGCGCGACATCACCCGGCGCCGGCGCGAGGAGGAGGAGCTGGCGCGGATGTTCGAGCGGGAGCTGGCCCTGGCGCGCATCGGCCAGGCGCTCGTCAGTGAGGTGGAGCTGGAGCGGATCGCCCGGGTGGTCATCGAGCAGTGCCTCCATGCGCTGGGGGCCGACGGCATCGGGCTGTGGCTGGCGGATCCGGAACGCCAGGAGCTGGCGCTGCTCACCTCCCACCAGCTGACGGCGGCGGCGGAGGAAGGGCTGCGCCGGGTCCCCTTCAACGCGCCCCTGCTCACCGCGAAGGCCGCCCGGGAGGAGCGCATCCAGGTCGTCGAGGACGTGCTGGAGGGAGGCGCCCCCCCGCGCTCCGGGTGGCTGGCCCGGGAGGGAGGGTACCGGGGCATGGTGGCGGTGCCGCTGCACTCCCACGAGCGGCTGGTCGGGGTCATGTCGTACTTCACCCATGAGCCCCGTCCCGTCTCCTCGCGAGCGCTGGAGTTCCACGCCATGGTGGGCCGGCTGTTCGCGGTGGCCATCGAGAAGGCCCGGCTGTTCCAGGAGCTGCGAGCGGCCCTGCGGCTGCGCGAGGAGTTCATGTCGGCGGCGGCCCACGAGCTGAAGACGCCGGTGACGTCCATCCAGACGTGGGCGGAGCTGCTGCTCAACCTGGAGGTGCTCACACCGCGCCAGCAGAAGGGGCTCCACATCATCGCGAGGAATACGCGGCGGATCTCCCGGCTGGTGGAGCACCTGTTCGCGGCCGTGAGGATGGCGCCGGGGCCGCCGAAGCTGGAGCGCCAGCGGTTCGAGCTGCACGCGCTGGTGAAGGAGCAGGCGGAGAAGTTCGCCCGGACGACGGAGAATCCCATCCGCATCGACGCCAGGGAGGAGCTCTTCATCCACGCCGAGCGCCAGCTGCTGGGCGAGGTGGTGGCCCACCTGCTGGAGAACGCCGTGCGCTATTCGCCTCCGGGCGGGCCAGTGGAGCTCCGGGTGCGGCGCGTTGGCGGCGAGGCGGTGGTGTCGGTGCATGATCACGGCCCGGGGATTCCACCGGAGCGCCAGCCGCACGTCTTCGAGCCCCTCTATGAGCCGTTGCCTCCAGGGGCCCCGGGCTACACGGGGGTGGTGTACCTGGGGCTGCACCTGAGCCGGCAGATCATCGAGGCACATGGGGGCCGCATCTGGCTGGAGAGCCACCCGGGCGAGGGCTCCACGTTCTGCTTCAGCCTCCCGCTGAACCCCGCCCCGGCCGAGGAGGACTCCCACACGTACAGTTGAGCCCCTTCGCGCGAAATCCGACAGGAGCCTCGTCCTCCGGGGCGGCTCGCCGTCGAGGCCCCGCCCCCTTAACTCAGCCCCTTGGCTACGGCCCGGCGGGAGAGGCGAGAGATGGGAGGACGAACGGTCCACGGGATGGAGGGAGGGGCGCGGTGGCTGCTGCCCGCGGTTGCCGTCATGCTGCTCGCGGCCGGGTGCCGCAAGGAGCGGGGCGAGGACTTCGCGGTAGAGCCCGTGCGGCCCGCTCCGGCCCTGGAGGCGCCCCGGGCCTCGGGCGGCGTGTTCCGGCTGAGTGAGCAACGGGGCAAGGTGGTGTTGCTGTCCTTCGGCTACACGGCCTGCCCGGACGTGTGCCCCACCACCCTGTCGCAGCTCCAGCGCCTTCATGGCCGGCTGGGAGAGGCCGCGCGGAACGTGGAGATCGTCTTCGTCTCCGTGGACCCCGAGCGGGACAGCGCGCAGCAGCTCGAGACGTATGTGCACGCCTTCAACCCGCGCTTCACGGGCCTGCGGTTGGACGCGGAGGCGCTCGCGCCGGTGCTGTCCGCCTGGCGAGTCACCGCCACCCGCCGCTACCCGGACGCCGCGCGCTACCGCGAGCACACCTTCACCGGAGATCTCCCCTACACCGTGGATCACACGGGAGCCTTCTTCCTCGTGGACAAGGCAGGTGCGTTGCGCGCGCGCATGCCGTACACCGTGTCCGTCGAGCGGTTGCAGCAGGAAGTCGAGCGCCTCCTGGGAGAGGACGGAGCAGCCGGGGTGCGGGTGGAGAAGGCCCGCGCGCGGCTGACACCGGCTCAGGTCGGAGCCGTCTATCTCACGCTGGTGAATACGAGCGGGCGGGAGGATCGGCTCGTCGGCGCCGAGTCCGCCACCGCCGGGAAGGTGGAGTTGCACGAAGTCATCGCGCAGGGAGAGCTGCTGCAGATGCACCCGAGGCCCGAGGGCTTCGTGGTGCCCGCGAAGGGCCGCGTCGAGCTGGCCCCGGGGGGTAAGCACCTCATGCTGTATGCCGTCCAGGCTTCGCCCGCGAGCATTCCCCTCACCCTGCACTTCGAGAAGGCGGGCACCGTTCACCTCACCGTCCCCGTCTCCGCACCGGGCGCGGACGAGCCGTAACCACACGGGGCCACCATGCAGCCACCCTCGGAGAGCAACGCCCGACAGCACGGCCGCACAGGCACGCGGTGGGTGGCGTGTGGGCTCGCGCTGCTGGCCACGCTCGCCGGAGGGGCGCTCGCGCTCCAGACCTGGGCCGTCCAGCCACGAAGGGAAGCCGAGCTGAATGGGCTCCGGCTGCGCCTGGAGCGGGCCGTCTGGCTGCACGAGCCGACGGACCATGGCGACACGGCGACCCTTCCCGCCCTGCCCGGAGCACCAGCCCCCGGACAGCGCCGCCTCACCGTGGAGCTCACCGTCTTCAACCCTCGGAGCGTCCCGGGGGACTTCACCGCGGGAGAGCTGCTGCTCACCGACACCCAGACGGGGACGGAGTGGCGGGCCTCGATGAGGGGCGCCACCGCGTTCACCGTGCGGCCCTCGGAGCTGCTGTCCGTGACGGTGGGCTTCGACGTACCGCCTACCTCCTCCGCCCTGCGTCTGGAGTGGGCGCGCGGCACGGAGCGCACCGTCCTGCTCTCCACCCGGCGTCCCCGGAGCCCCGGCGAGGGCTCTCCCGGCTGGCCCCGGCGCGTGGAGGAGCTTCCCCCGGGCAATGCCGCCGCGGGCTCGGCCCTCTTCCATGGCCGGCTCGCCTGCATCGCCTGTCATGGCAATCCCGCGGCGCCGGGCGGCCGCCGCATCGGACCGGCGCTGGCCAACTTCTCCCGGGTGGGCGCCACGCGGGTCTCGGGCATGAGCGCGGCGCAGTACGCCTATGAGTCCCTGCTCAACCCGGGGGCCTTCATCTCTCCCGAGTGCGCCGGTCAGGGCCCCTGTGCCCAGACCAGCACCATGCCCCTGTATGGCGAGACGCTGTCACCGCAGGAGATGGCGGATCTCATCAGCTACCTCGTGAACCTGCGGACCGGGGAGTGAGCATGGCACGCAAAGGGTGGGTGCTCGCCGTCCTCCTCACGCTCGGCCTGATGGGCTGGGAGGTGGGCCTGCTATGGCTGCTCTCGGGAGGCTTCGGCCCGCCAGCGGAGGCGTTGATCTCCCGGCTCGCCTGGGACGCGGCGCTCCTGTTGCCCGTGGGGTTGGCGGCCGTGGGCTGCGCGCATTGGCTCTCCCGGCGCGGAGGTCAGACCAGGACGACGGTGGAGCAGGCCGCCACGCTCTCCTTGTGCTTCCTCCTGCTGCTGGTTCCGGTGGCTACCGGGCGGGGCCTCGTCCAGCGTCAGCTCGCGCGGACGCCCCCTCCGGCGGCGCCCGAGGGACAGCCCGTGTCCGCGACGGCCCAGGACGTGGGAGACGAGGGCCGCTTTCTCTGCGCGGCGGTCGCGCCGGATGTCTCCGACACGCCCGAGGAACTCTCGCTGGCGGAGGCCGCGTGGGCCGGAGTGCGGGATGCGCTGGTGCTCCAGGTGCCCGTCTTCCCCCTGGCGCTGCTGCTGCGCCGCCGCTCGAGGCCCGCCACGTCCGGCGCGCGAGCCGTCGCGTCACCGCTCGCGCTGCTGCTCATGCTGGGAGCCTCATGCGTCTGGAAGTCGGATGGATGGCGCCCCGCGGCTGGCGTGTCTGGCCTCTCCGGGAACGAGACCGGCTGTGCACCCGGGGCTCGCATGAGGACGTACGCCGTGGCGGCCGTCTCCGTGGACATCCCGCTCAATCCACACGGAGACCATGTGCCCCAGGGGCTCATGTACCTCCTCGAGGAGAACCTACCGGTGCTCCAGGAGCGGAAGCACGTGCCCGAACCGCTGGTGCTGCGCGCCAATGCCGGTGAGTGCCTCGTGCTCCGCTTCACCAACCGGCTGGACACGGAGCCCGCGGCCCTGCGCATCGAGGGCCTGCGCGCCACCGTGAGGGGCGCGGGCCAGGAGGGAGGCTTCGTCCCGGGCACCTCCGTCCCCCCCGGACAGAGCCTCACGTACGTCCTCGCGCTGCCCGAGGCGCCGGAGGCGGAGGGCGCCTACCTCCTGCACGACTCGGAGGACGGTGGCGGGCGGGAGGCACGAGGGCTCTTCGGGGCCCTGCTGGTGGAGCCGGCGGGCTCCGTGTACCGCAGCGCCGCGACGGGCGAGCCGCTCCGGAACGGGAGTGGCTGGGAGGCGCTCATCGACGTGCCCACGGGCCAGGACTTCCGGGAGATGGCGCTGCTGTACCACGCCATGGGCCCGCCGGAGGTGGCGGACGTGCACTCCGCGCGAGGCGAGCCCCTGCCCTTGCAGGACGAGATGGCGGGCCCCTTCCGGCCCGGTGCCTTCGGCCTCAACTACCGCAGCCAGCCCTACTTCGAGCGGGACGAGGCCGAGGACGAAGAGGAGGACGCACGCCCCGCCGCCCCCAGACGGGTGGCGCCGCCGCTGCAACTGCGCTCGTACCTGGGAGAGCCCATCAAGCTGCGCGTGGTGCACGCGGGGAACGCGGAGTTCCACGTCCACCACCTGCACGGGTGGCGCCGGGGCCAGCGGGCGACCCAGGCCCCCGCTTCTGCTTTCGAGGCCCCCCACCTGCTGAGCCCGGGGAATGGCCTCACCCTCACCACCGCGGGGACGGGAGCCTTTCCCACGGCGGCTGGGGACTTCGTCGTCCACTGCCACATGCCCAACCACTCGGCGGGCGGTGAGCAGTTCACCTGGCGCGTGTTCGACGCGCCCCAGCCGCACCTCGCGCCATTGCCCGGAAGCCCGGGGACGGCGGACTGACCTCAGGGCACGGCGGTGCCGTCGAAGAAGGTCCTGGCGCGCTCGACGGCGGCCAGGCCCACCTTGTTGCCCAGCTTGCGGCCCACCAGGTCATCCGGCTCGATGTGGATGCCGCCCCACAGCCGCGACTGCCCCGCCTGATCCGCCGCGTCGTAGTACGTCGCCCACTGCAGCCGGATGTCCGCCGACGGCCCCTGCTCGAACGTCAGGTAGGCGTTCCGCCCCGCCACGAACTCTCCCAGTCCTCCCGGGAAGTACGCGCTGCCCGTCAGGCTCGCCATCACCTCCGCCGCCGAGCGGCTGAAGGTGCTGTGCCCGGAGATGAAGCCCGGGAACGCCGGCGTCACGAAGGTGCGCAGCTGGTACGGAATCCACTCGACGGCGCGCACCCAGCCAGAACCGCCCACCTCGAGCTTCCGGTCTCCCGGCTCGCCCCGCCACGCGTGTACCGCCACCTGTCCCTGGAAGCGCGACAGGTGCGCGTGCCGCTGTCCCGGCGCCGAGCTCTCCGCCGTCACCACCTCGATGAGCCCCGGCACCAGCGGCAGTCCGTCGACGTGGTAGGACGGACCCGAGGGCTCCGACGACTGGCCCAGCCCGCCCATGTAGCGCACCAGGGAGATGGGCCGCACCGTCACGAACTCGCGCTTGAGCTCCCACGCGGTGATGGCGGCGTCGTGCACCGCGCCGTTGAGCGCGAGGTACACCTTCACGTCCCACTCGAGCGCGTCCAGCTCTGCTCCGGTGCCGAAGAGCCGGCGGCTGAAGCCGGGCGAGTCCGCCACCTGGTTGGCCAGCACGTTCCAGTGCCCCGGCGGCGTCTCCGACCTGGGACCATCCGCCCAGAACTCCGCCAGCACCCGGCCGAAGTCCCCGCGCTTCACCCATTGCGGCGAGTACGGGGTGCCGGTGACCGGGTTGACGGGATGACCCGTGCCGTCATTGGCACCGAGGCTGTTGTTGCCGGTGCTGGCTGGCGACAGGTCGATGAGCGCGTCACTGCCGAGCAGGCTCGACTTGCGGATGACGTCCACCACGAAACCGCGCACCTCGGCGCCGAACGACGGAGCCGGGCCAGGGTTGTGGTACAGCCCGCCGCCCTCCGGACGGACCATGGCGAAGGGCGTGACATTCCTCCAGTGCGCGCCGATGTAGCCCTGCACGCCCGCGGAGGTGTTGATGCCGTTCTGGGTGACGGACACCGCCAGGTTCAGCGGCTGCCAGAGCGCGGGATTCACCAGCGCCGCGCCCACGTCATCCACCACCAGGGGGGCGTTGACGAAGGAGAAGCCCGTGGTGTCCGCGTAGTCGTTCTGCTCGTTGGCGCCGTCCGTGGCCCCGAAGGCGATGATGGCCTGGGCGATGCGGTTGCCCAGCGCGCGCGGGCCATCCCCCGAGGAGGCCGTGTCGTCCGGGTCGTAACCCAACTCGAGCATGAAGGCCTTGAAGCACGCCGCCGACGTCTTGCCTCCAATGGCCGGCGTGTAGCGGTGCGCCAGCACGCGATAGGCCGCGTAGCTGATGGCCTCTTCACGCGCCCGCGCCACGTCCGTGGCCGTGTGCTTCTCGCGCACGAAGGTGCCATCCGCCGTCGCGTCGTACGCCGCCCACGCGTCCCACATGGCCGCGGACACATGGTACAGGTTGCGCGCGTGCACCGTCGGGCGCGGAATGTCCCGCCGGATGGCGCCCATGAGCTGCTCGTTCCACCGCCTCGCGATGGAGCCCGTGGGCCGGGGATCCACCTGCTCGTCCGGGCACGTGGCCGCTGGCGGGTTGCCGGGAGCCACCGGAGCCGGAGCCTCGGGTACCGGACGGCCGAAGTGACCGAGCGCCCCACCATCGAGCCGGGTGGACTGGACGTTACCGCCCACGGTCCACATGCCGCCCTCCGCGTCCAGCCAGACGCCTTGCAGGTACTGGACTCGGAGATCCATCCGGTGATCCACCAACCGCCACGCCCCCTTCTCGCGGAGGAACACCTGTCCATTCTGGCCCACGGCGTAGCCAGTCCCGTCCGAGGCGATCGCCACGTCCTGGAGCAACTGGCACCCCAGCGGTGTCCTGTCCTCGAGCTGGCCGGAGGCGTTCAGCTCCAGGAGCCTGCAGCCGCCACCCGTCCGGCCACCCACCACCACGACCGTGTCGCCCGCGCCGTGTACGGAGACGAAGCGGTCCGTGGTGCCGGTGGGGAGCACCTCGAAGGGCCCACCGTCGCGCGAGCGGAGCACCACGCCCTGGGCGCCCACCACATAGACCTCGCCCTTCGCGTTGCCCCAGACCTTGAAGAAGGGCCAGAGGTCGCCGTCCGCGGTGCGCGGCAACTGCTCATGGGGGAGCGCCCGCTCGCGCCAGACCGTGCCATCGTAGTGCCACACGAAGCCCGCGCGTCCAGGCCCGCTGCCCACTGCGTAGACATCATCCGGCCGCGCGCCCCAGATGCTGTAGACCGTCTGACGCGCGAGCCCTGGAACCACCATGCGGGTGAAGCGGCCCTCCTCGAGGCGCAGGAGGGTGGCATTGGAGCCGCCCATCATCACCTGCCCGTCGGGCAAGGCGTGCACCGTCCACAGGTCGAGCCGCAGCCCGGTGTCCATCGCGGCCCAGCGCTCGCCGTCGAAGTGGAGCACGGCCGGGCCGCTGCCGCGATCCAGGCCCACCGCGTAGACGTCGCGAGGGCCCGTGCCTCCCACCGACAGCAGGGCCTCGGGCCTTCCTGAGGCCACGAGCGTCCAGCTCCCCGGCTCGGGATCGGGTGGATCCTCACAACCGCCGAGCAGCGCGGTGAGCACCACCAGCAACGGCACCTTCCAGCGCGCGAGCCCCTTCCAGGGCTCCCGGGTCCGGGTCGGATGGGTCATGGCTTCCCCTCATCGTCCGGACAGCACCTCGCCCCCCGCTCTGCACCTGCACGCACCACGGACTGGCGCGCTCGTGGAACCGGACTGGGGTTCTCAAGTACCACGGCCCACGGGTACGGGCACCCTCACCCCGACCCTCTCCCGGGGGGAGAGGGAGGGATGCTAGGGAGGGAGGCGGGGTGGGGATGCTCACCGGTTGCCTAGAACTGCGCCGAGCCCGGCACGCGCGGGTACGGGATCGCGTCGCGGATGTTCTGCAGGCCGCACATGTAGACGATCAAGCGCTCGAACCCGAGTCCGAAGCCCGCGTGCGGCACCGTGCCGTACCGCCGCAAGTCCCGGTACCACTGGTAGTGCTCGGGCTTCAGGCCGAACTGCTGCATGCGCTTGTCCAGCATGTCCAGCCGCTCCTCGCGCTGGCTGCCGCCGATGATCTCCCCGATTCCCGGCGCCAGCACGTCCATCGCCGCCACCGTGCGTCCGTCCTCGTTCAGGCGCATGTAGAACGCCTTGATCTTCTCCGGGTAGTTCATCACCACCACCGGCCGGCCCACGTGCTCCTCCGTCAGGTAGCGCTCGTGCTCCGTCTGCAGATCGTTCCCCCACTCCGGCGCGTAGTCGAACTTCTTCTTCGCCTTCTTCAGGATCTCGATCGCGTCCGTGTAGTCGATCCGCTCGAAGCTCGAGTTGATGAACTTCTCCATCCGCTCGATGACGCCCTTCTGCTGGCGCTCCTCGAAGAACTTCATGTCCGGGCCGCACTCGTTGAGCACCGCCTTGAAGACGTACTTGAGGAAGCGCTCGGCCAGGTTCGCGTCCTCGTTGAGGTCCGCGAAGGCGATCTCCGGCTCGATCATCCAGAACTCGGCCAAGTGCCGGGTGGTGTTCGAGTTCTCCGCGCGGAACGTGGGGCCGAACGTGTACACCTTGGACAGCGCCAGGCAGTACGCCTCCACGTTGAGCTGGCCGGAGACGGTGAGGTAGGCCTCCTTGCCGAAGAAGTCCTTGCCCCAGTCGATCTTCCCGGTGTCCGTGCGCGGCGGGTTCACCGCGTCCAGCGTGGACACGCGGAACATCTGCCCGGCGCCCTCGGCGTCGCTGGCGGTGATGATCGGCGTGTTCACCCAGAAGAAGCCCTCCTCGTGGAAGAAGCGGTGGACGGCCTGCGCCGCCGTGTGGCGCACGCGGGTGATGGCGCCGAACGTGTTGGTGCGCGGCCGCAGGTGGGCCACCTCGCGCAGGAACTCCAGCGTGTGCTGCTTGGGCTGGATGGGGTACGTGTCCGGGTCATCCACGAAGCCGAGCACCCGCACCTCCTCGGCCTGCACCTCGAAGGACTGGCCCTTGCCCTGCGACTTCACGAGCGTGCCCCGGCACACCACCGACGCGCCCGCCGTCAGGTGCAGCACTTCCTTCTCGTAGTTGGGCAGCGTATTGGGCGCGACCACCTGGATCGGATCGAACGTCGAGCCATCGGTGACGTTGACGAAGCTGATGCCCGCCTTCGAGTCCCGGCGCGTGCGCACCCAGCCGCGCACCTCGACCTTCGTGTCCGGTGCGATCGAACCATCCAGCGCCTTCTTCACACTGACGACCTGCATGACTGCCGTCCTTCCTCCGAAAAAGTCTCGCGGAACGCGGAGTTAGCCGCACCCTGGCCCGAGGACAAGCCCCATGAGCACCCGCAGGTGACTTCCTCCCTCCTCCCAGCCGGGAAGCCAACGCATCGCGGCACGCACAAGGGAAGACCCGGCGGGTGGGATCGTGCTAATCGGCCTCTCCCCTATGCGTTCCCTCTTCCAACGCAAGCCGATCGCCGACCTCCTCCATGACACCGAAGCCTCCGGCGGCCTGAAGCGCGCGCTCGGCACCGGCGACCTCGTCATGCTCTCCATCGGCGCGGTCATCGGCGCCGGCATCTTCTCCACCCTCGGCACCGCGGCCGCGGGCGAGACGCTCCCCAGCGGAGAAGTGGTCCGCTACGGCGCTGGTCCCGCCCTGGTGCTGTCCTTCCTGCTGCTCGGCGGGGTGTGTGCCCTGGCGGCGCTCTGCTACGCCGAGCTGGCCTCGATGATCCCCCAGGCCGGCAGCGCCTACGCCTACTCCTACGCGACGCTCGGAGAGCTCATCGCGTGGATCATCGGGTGGGATCTCATCCTCGAGTACGCGGTGGGCAACGTGGCGGTGGCCATCGCGTGGGCCGGGTACTTCAACTCGCTCCTCTCCCCCTGGGTGCACATCCCCGACTGGCTGACGCACGGCTACTACAACGTGCAGGCGAGCTCCGATCCAGCCATCCGCGGCCTGCTGGAGTCCGCCCCTCGGGTGCTGGGCATCCCCGTGCTGGTGAACCTGCCGGCCTTCCTCATCGTGATGGCCATCACCTGGCTGCTGGTCATCGGGGTGAAGGAGAGCACCCGGGTCAACAACATCATGGTGGTGGTGAAGCTGCTGGTGCTCGCCGTCTTCATCGGGGTGGGCGCCCTGCACATCAACCCGGCGAACTACACGCCGTTCGCGCCCAACGGCTTCCCCGGCATCCACCAGGCGGCGGCCATCGTGTTCTTCGCCTACATCGGCTTCGACGCCATCTCCACCGCCGCCGAGGAGACGAAGGATCCCCAGCGCACCATGCCGCGCGGCATCCTCCTGGGCCTGGCGGTGTGCACGGTCATCTATGTGATCGTCGGAGCGGTCGCGACGGGCCTCATCCCCTACCAGCAGCTCAAGTCCTCGGACCCGCTGGCCCATGCCTTCGAGGTGGCCGGACTGACGCAGTTCAGCTGGATCATCTCCCTGGGCGCCGTCGTCTCCATGGCGGCGGTGCTGCTCGTCTTCCAGTACGGCCAGCCGCGCATCTTCTACGCCATGGCGCGCGATGGGCTGCTGCCCCCGTGGGCGGCGAAGCTGCACCCCAAGTACCGCACGCCCCACATCACCACGATCGCCACCGGCGTGCTGGTGGCGCTCGGCTCGCTGGTGGCCGATGACGCCGCCACCTACGACCTGACCAACATCGGCACGCTGTCCGCCTTCATGCTGGTGTGTCTGGGCGTCCCCGTGCTGCGTCTGAAGGAGCCGCACCGCCCCCGGCCCTTCAAGGTGCCCTTCGTGTGGCCGGTGTCCCTGGCCGGCGCCGCCGCCTGCCTCTTCGTCATGCAGGGTCTTCCCCTGCACGCCTGGAAGCGCTTCGGCATCTGGCTCCTCGTCGGCCTCGCCCTCTACTTCGCCTATGGCTACCGCAACTCCGTGCTCCGGCGTGGCGCGCCGCCCGTGAACCTGGACGGCACCACCCCGCCGGGCACCGGGGCCTAGGCCCGAGGGGTCCCAGCCGGCGGCGGGGCCTCCCAGTACAGCCCGGCGCTGCTCAGCAGGCGCTCGTTGCCCATCCGCGAGAGCGCCTCGCACACCCCGGGATCGGACAGGAGATGCCGCTCGCAGCTCCCCCAGTCCAGCCGCAACAGGATGCAGGGGGTTTCCGCGCACACGGTCGCCGTGGCCGCCAGGTTCAGCATGAGGGCGATCTCCCCGAACATGTCACCCTCCCCCAGCGTGCGCAGGGGGACCTGGCTCCCATCCGCGTGGCGGTGCGTCACCTGGCACCGCCCCCGCAGCAGCAGGTAGAGGGCATCCACCTCTTTTCCCTGCTCGATCAGGAGCGTCCCCGCCGGCCGGGTGCAGATCTGGAAGTCCCGGGCCAGCGCCTCGCGCTGCGCGGGCGAGAGGGTGCGGAAGAGCGGGTTGCCGCGCAGCACGTCCTCCAGCAGGCGCTCGCGGTGGAAGCCCTGCAGCACGTCCTCCACCGAGGGATGCCGCTGGAGGATCACTTCCAGCTGCTCCCGCGTCAGCTCCAACACCGCCGTGCGCTCGAAGGCCTTGACGGTCGCGAACCGCGGCGTGCCGGCCAGCAGCGACATCTCCCCGAAGAACTCGCCCTCGCCGATGAAGGCCACCGTGCGCCGCCGCCCCGACTTGAGCGTCCGCACCACCTCCACGCTTCCCTCCACGATGGCGAACATGGAGCTGCCCGGCTGCCCCTCCTCGACGATGCACTCCCCCGCCTGGAAGATCCGCGGCACCAGGGTCTCCATCATCGACAGGAGCTCCCGCGTGCCCACCCGCGAGAGCAGCGAGGCGCGGGACTCGCCCTCCCCTCCCGCGAGACCCGTCCCAGTGGCGGCATCCAGGGCCTGGGGCCTCGGCACGGCGGGCCCCGGGGGCGCGTGGGGATCCACCCGCCGGGCATCCAGCTCCGCGAGCAACCTCCGCGCCGGCTCATGCGCCGGATCGAGCCGGAGGATGACCTTGCACAGGGCGATGGCCCGTACCAGCAAGCCCTGCCGGGCCCAGACCTCCGCCAATTGTTCGTAGTCCGCGAGCATCGCTTCCTCTGCTTGCTTCGAGGCCGGTTGGATAGTCATTCCCCCCTGCTGACGCAACGTATCGGACATTGTTCCCCCCTCTGCTGACAGCACTCCAGCCCGGAATCCCGGCGCCCTGGTGCCGTCTACCACCCAGAGTGCGCGGACCTGGCCGCCAGGTCTGTGAGGGGTTTCACACGCTCCCGGAGAAGTCCTTCACACTGGACTATTCCGTGCGGACCACCGAGCCCGAGGGCAGCCCCGCCTGCAGCCGGCCCAGGGCCTCCTCCACCGCGCCCGGGTCCACGCTCTCCACCGTCACCTTCACCGCGTAGTCCAGCGAGCGGTCGAACATCGGGTAGGAGCCAATCGCCACGTGGGGCATGTCCAGCGCCACCCGGTCCAGCACCGCCGCCACCGCGCTCTCCCCCAGGTTGAGGTAGAGCACGCGCAGGTGCACCGGCGTCCCGCTCAGCCGCGCCAGTACCGCCTCCAGCTGCGTGCGGAAGAGCTGCGGCACGCCGGGCAGCATGAACACGTCCCCCACCGTCAGCACCGGGTACCAGCTCCCCGGCTGGGGCAGCAGCACCGCGCCCTCGGGGGCATCCGCCAACCGCATCGCCTCGGCCGTCGGCGTGTCCACCGCCTTCTCGCGGATGAGCGCCACCATCTCCGGCAGCCGCACCACCTTGCGGCCCATGGCCAGCGCCACCGCCCGCACCGTCACGTCGTCGTGCGTGGGCCCGATGCCCCCACTGGTGAAGACGTACTTCGCGCGCATCCGCGCCCGCGCCACCGCCTCCACGATGATGTCCACCTCGTCGGGGACGAGCTCCAGCGTGCGCAGGGGAATGCCCACCTCGCGCAGGCGCTTGATGAGGTGGGGGCCATTGGCATCCACCACCTTCGCCGTGAGGACCTCGTTACCGATGATGACCGCCGCCGCGCCGGTGGGCTCCATGGGGCCGGGGACTCTACCGCACCGCCGCGCGTCCGGGCTTGCGTCCGAGCAGTTTGCGCACGTGCGCCAGACACTCGGCCGTCACGGCCTCCACCGTCTGGTCTCCGTCGATGCGCACCACGTGCTCGCGCTTGCCCCGCAGGCGGATGGCCGCCTCGTACTGCCGGGAGATGCGGCGCTGCTTCTCCTCCGCGTCGAAGAGCTCCTCCGGCCCGCCCCGCGCCGCCCGCCTGCGCGCCGCCACCTCGATGGACACCCCGACGAAGAGCGTCAGGTCCGCCGGCACCGCGTGCGCGTTGATGGACTCCACCCACTCCATGGGCAGCGACGCCCCCTGGTACGCCAGCGACGACAGCACCGAGCGATCACTTAGCACCACCTGCCCCGCCTCCAGCGCCGGCAACACCTTGGCCCGCAGGTGATCCGTCCGGTCCGCCGCGTACAGCAGCGCCAGTGTCTCGGGCGCCAGCGGCCCCGCGCCTCCGGGCAGCACCAGCCGCCCCGTCAGCGCCTGGCGGATGAGCACGCCCACCGGCCCGTCCGAGGGCTCACGCGTGGTGAGCACGGACTGGCCCTCGGCCCGCAGGGCCGACGCCAGCCGCTCCACCTGCGTGGTGGTACCAGCGCCGTCCAGGCCTTCCAGGACGATCAGACGCCCGCTGCGAGCGGGCTTTCGGGCCGGACTCACCGGGGCAGCAACGCCCGGGGATCGTCGAGCCCCAGCCGGTGGCGCAGCTCCAGCATCGTCTCGTAGCGCACCAGCTCGTCCGCCAGCACCGTGCGGCCCTGCCGGTAGCGCAGCACCCCGTAGACGACCAGTCCCAGCGTCGCCGCCAGGCCCAGCCACGCCACGTGCGGCGCCCTGGCCGAGTCCCAGAAGAGCTTCGCCGTCGCTCCTCCCAGGATGAAGGCCACGACGAAGGAAACGCCCGTGTGGGCGAAGAGAAGCGTGCTCTGGCGCGTGGACAGCGCCTCCTGGAGGCGCTCGAGCTGCTCGTGGAGATTCTGCTGCGTTTCTGCGTTCACGGGGGCGGCAACCTAGCGGAATGGGGAGGCCCCGTCGAGTCCTGCAACCCCCCGGAAGGATGGGGCCCATCCATCCAGGGGCAACACTCCACCCCTGGAACCCGATAATCCTATAATCCGATAAATCGATGTAACCGGAACGGCGCCGCCGTCGTACCGCGCGCAACCAGGAGCTTTCACCATGATCGACGGTCCCAACAGGCGGAACATCCGCCCCCCGCCCCCTCCTCCGCCGCCGGCCCCGAAGCAGAAGGCGCAGCCGCCGCAGGAGCAGGCCGCGAACAGGCTGCGCGGGTTCAGCGGGACGAGCTCGTTCGAGGCGCCCACCCGGACCCGAGCCCCCGTGGCGCTCACCACGCCCCTGGCCGCCCGGACGACGACGCCCACGGTGGCCCCCGCCGCGGCCCAGGCGGATGGCTCGACGCCGACCACTCCCCCGGCCCCGGGCCAGCAGAACTTCGTGGGCCCGGCAGCGGCCCCGGCCCCGGGCGATCCTGGCTTCGTGGGCCCGGTCGCCACCCCGCCCGAGGTCCTCGAGGCGTCACGCTCCGTCGAGCAGGCCTACGAGTCGGGCGGAGCGGAGGCCGCCGCCGAGGAACTCCGCAAGCAGTCCGAGGAGCTGGACGATCCGGCCCAGGTCGACATGCTGATCTCCGCGTCCCAGCCCACGATCGATCGGATCTCCACCGATCTCGCCAACGGCGTGAGGGACGACAGCCTCGACCAGGACATCAACGAGGAGGTGCTCCGCGATCTCGACGCGACGATGAACCTCGCCGGCGAGGCCGGGAAGGACCGGGTGGCGACGTCGATCTCCCAGAAGCTCGCCGATGCGATCCCCGCGGGCTCGGATCAGATGCAGCAATTCGATGACGCGCTCGGCGAGCTGGCCGGGGACGGCGTCGGCTCGACGCTCTCCGCCCGGGTGGCGGAGAAGCTGATCAACAACTTCGGCCGCGTCGAGGCGGGCAACGTGCTGCTCGACACCTCGGTCGACGCGATCAACGAGGTCCGCGCCGACTACGAGACGAAGGCGGAAGACCTGAGCTTGGTGGAGCAGCGGCTCAACGCGGAGATCAGCCAGCTCGGGCCCGCGCTGACGCCCGAGGAGGTCGAGGAGTACAAGGCGGAGTTCTGGGCGCGGCCGGAGAACGCGGAGATCCGCGACGCCGCGCGCGCGGCGGGAGACAAGCTCTCGGAGACCGTCGCCGCCAGCACCGCGCAGCTCGAGACGCTCGCGGCGCAGGGAGACACCGACGCGCAGAAGGCGCTCTTCGACAGCTACAAGGCCCTCGCCGGAACCCCGAACCACGCCGACGAGGCCCTCCTGTTCACGGGGCGGATCAACCAGAACCCCGCGCTCGCCGACGGGCTGCGCGCGGCGTACGGCGCGGAGTTCGAGCAGAAGCTGGCCGATGAGCTCGTGGCCCCCGCCGTGACCAACGCGCAGGCGGAAGCCATCGCCGAGGCCGGGGAAGGTGGCTTCGAAGCGGCGATGGCGAAGTTCGAGTCGCTCGTCAGCGGGCTGGAGACGGCGCAGGCCCTGCACGACATCCCCGGGGACTTCAAGCAGATGCTGGAGGACGTCCGGGCGATCCACAACGGCACCTACTCGCCGGACAAGGTGCAGGAACTGCTCGGCTCCTGGGACGAGCAGGGGGCGTTCGGCAAGTCGCTGGCGGTCGCCAGCTTCGGTCTCGGCCTCTATGACCTCCCCTCCCAGCTCGCCGAGGGCGAGTACCTGGAGGCCATGAAGACCGCCCTCACCTCGACGGCCGACGGCATCGAGCTGACGGCGGGCATCCTCAACAGCATCGGCAAGGCCGGCGCGGCCGCCGACGTGGCGAAGTTCGGCGCGAAGTTCCTGCCGTTCGTCGGGCTGGGCGTCGACGCCATCCAGGCGTACCAGGACGTCCAGGCACTGCGCGACGGCGTCTCGCCGGGCGACGTGGTCAACCTCATCGGCTCGACGGTGTCCCTGGTGGGCGACGTCGCCGGCTTCATCCCGATCGCGGGCACCGCCGTCGACGTGGTGGCCACGGTCCTGGGAGAGGCCCTCCACGTGGTGGGCGATCTCCTCAATGGCGACTTCGGCCTGGACCTCGAGGACTTCGACCTGGGCGAGGTGCGCGACATCCTCCACGAGACGCTCGGCCTGTCGGACGCGGAGGTGCAGCTCCTGGTCTCCAACACCCAGGCCGGCTACGGCGAGCGGCTGCAGGAGCTCGGGCTCGAGCCGGAGCAGATCCGCGAGCTGCTCACCCAGACGGAGCCGCCGCTGTTCGCCTTCTCCGGCGGCCTGGGTGACTACCAGCAGCTCGGAAACCCCAACCCGATCTTCGAGACGCTCGCCGCCTTCGGCATGAGCGGGGATGCGGCGTTCGAGTTCCTCCAGAAGTACGGCGGAGCGAGCGCGGCGTTCGAGAACATCATCGCGGACCCGTACTACGCGGAAGCCTCGCTGGGGAACGCGCTCGGCTCGGGCGACTTCTCCGCCTTCCGCGAGCATGCGCTGGATCAGTTGCCCGATGATATCGCCGACGCCCTGCGGCCCTACCTGAACGCGCCGGCGAACACCGAGTACTTCGAGAACTGAGCCTCGCGCCAGCCCCCTCTCTCAGAGGGGGCCTGGTGGGTGACAGGTTCCGGAGCCCTTGGCGGATTGGAACAAAAACCCGTTCGACGCACGAAAGACGTCATGGCCGGATCGGGTGCATTGTTCCGGCCATGAAACCCACCTCACTGCTCGCGAGCCTGGTGCTGGTCTTCCTGTCTGGCTGTGCCACCACCCCCTCCGCGCCCCCCGGGCGCCGCTACGAGGGCACCGCCCATCGGCTGAAGGAGGACTCCCGCGTGGGGGTCTACACCTCCAAGCCCTGGGGCTTCTCCACCCACTCGTATTGGCTCGAAGGCCCGGAGGGGCTGGTCGTCGTCGACACCCAGTTCCTGCCCTCGGCGGCCCGCGAGGTGCTCGAGCTGGCCGAGCGGGAGACGGGGAAGAAGGTGGTGCTGGCGGTGGTGCTGCATCCCAACCCGGACAAGTTCAACGGGACGAGCGTGTTCCAGGAACGGGGCATCCGGGTGGTGACGGCCCAGCAGGTGCTCGAGCGCATTCCGGCGGTGTTCGAGCTGCGCACGCGCTGGTTCAAGGACCGGTACGCGCCGGACTGGCCAGAGGCGGAGCCGCGGCCGGAGGCGTTTGGCGCCGAGACGACGGTGCTGGAAGCCGCGGGGCTGAAGCTGAAGGCGCACGTGATGGGGCCGGGGTGCAGCGACGCGCAGGTGGTCGTGGAGTGGGAAGGACACCTGTTCACGGGAGACCTGGTGGCCAACGGCACCCACGCGTGGCTGGAGCAGGGCTACCAGCACGAGTGGCTCCAGCGGCTGGACGAGCTGGCGCGGCTGAATCCCCGCCACGTGCACCCGGGGCGCGGGCCGTCCGCGGGTCCCGAGCTGCTGTCACGGCAGCGGGCGTACCTGGAGAAGGTGATCGAGCTGGTACGCGCCACCGAGCCCACGCTGCCAGTGCGCGACGAGGCGGTGGCCGAGGCCGTCAAGCGCGTGCAGGCGGCCTACCCCGACCTGGACCTCGTCGTGTTCCTCCGGGTGGGCATGCCCGAGGTGTACCGCCGCGAGGCCGAGCTGCGCGCGAAAACAGGAGCACACTGAGCGGCTTCGCACACAGGCACAACCCCGGGGGTGAGATACCCTCACCCCGTCCCTCTCCCGGTGGGAGAGGGGAAATGGGGGGTTACAGGTCCGACAGGGCGCTTCGCACCGCGTCCAGGTTCGCGGGCAGATCCACGGGGGGGTTGGCGAAGCGGCTCGTCACTTCCTCCAGCGCTCCCCGATGGTAGCCCACCTTGAAGTCCGGGAACTTCAGCCCGTGCGCCGTGGACACCACCGCCACCCGCGCGCCTCGGGCGATGACTCCCTGGGCCACCAGCTTCTCCAGCCCCGCCAACGCCACGCCCGTGTGCGGACACGTGAACGTGCCCTCCCGGTCCGCCCGCGCCGCCGCGTTCGCCAGCTCCGCCTCCGTCGCCTCCTCCACCACCCCGTCGAAGGCCCTCAACATCTTCACCGCCCGCCGGAACGACACCGGGGCGCCAATCTGGATCGCCGACGCCAGCGTCCGCTCGGCCTTCATCGGCACCAGCTCCGCGAAACCTCCCCGGAAGGACCGCATCAGCGGGTTGGCCCGCTGCGCCTGCGCCACCGCGATTCGCGGCCGCTTGGAGATGAGCCCCAGCGAGAGCAGCAGCTCGAAGCCCTTGCCCAGCGCGCTCGCGTTGCCCAGGTTGCCACCTGGAATCACCACCCAGTCCGGCGGCTCCCAGCCCAGGTCCTGGCACAGCTCGATGGCCACCACCTTCTGCCCCTCGATGCGCAGCGAGTTCATCGAGTTGGCCAGGTACAGGCCCGCGTCCTTCGTCACCTGCTGCACCAGCTTCATGCAGCCGTCGAAGTCCGTGTCCAGCGACAGCACTCGCGCCCCGTTCGCCACCGGCTGCACGAGCTGCGACAGCGACACCTTGTCCTTCGGCAGGAACACCACCGAGGGAATCCCCGCCGCCGCGCAGTAGGCCGACAGCGCCGCCGAGGTGTCCCCCGTCGACGCGCACGCCACCGCCCGGATGGGCACTCCCCTCGCGCGCATGTGCTTCACCGCGGACACCAGGACCGTCATCCCCCAGTCCTTGAAGCTGCCCGTCGGAGAGACGCCGCACTCCTTCAAGTCCAGGCTCGCCAGCCCCAGCTCAGCCGCCATGCGCGGCAGCTCCTTGAGCGGCACCCGCCCCTCGCCCAGCGAGACGATGTCCCCCGCCGGCAGCTGCGGGTACACCCACTCGTGCTTGCCCCACACACCCGAGGCATACGGCAGCCGCGACGCGCCGAAGCGCTGCTCGAAGCGCCGCTTCCACTCCTCGGCGGGCACCGAGCGCAGCGCCTCCACGTCGTGCGCCACCTCCAGCAACCCCTCGCACTTCGGGCAGCGGTAGACGACCTCCAGCAACGAGGCCCGGAAGCCGCAGCCCTCGCTGCAGGCGTACTCGGCGTGAAAGGCAGGCGTGCCCATGGTCTTCACTCCGCTGCTGGAATCAGGGTGCTGCAGGTGACGCAGGCCCGGCCCGCGTAACCGGGCGTGTGGCACTTCGGGCAGGCCGTCCGCTCCCCGGACTGCGCCGGCCGGCTGGCCGCGGACGCCTCGGGCTGCGTCAAGCGCGCCTTGGGCAGCCGCATGCCGCAGCGATCGCACACGGCGCCGATGTCCTGCACGTTGCGGCAGTACCGGCAGACGACCGGACCCGTGGGCGCCGCCGTCCTCAGTCCGTCCGAGAGCGCCCGCCCCGTGTCCATGTCCGGGATGGGCGCCACCACGACGTTGCCCGCCGCGGCCGAACGTCCCGTGTCCAGCTCGGGCACCGGCTGCACGGCGACCTCCCGCACCGCCTGCCGAGCCGTCAGCTCCAGGTCGGGAATCGCCGCGGTCTGCACCGGCGCGCGCCCTCCCGGCAGCTGCGTCTGCTCCAGCTCGGCCAGCCGCGCCACGGCCACCGCCACCGGCGCGGTCGTGAACAGCTTCTTCCCACAGACTTCACACTCGGTGCCCTGAGCCTGCTGGTGCTCGCACACGGGGCAGATGATCATGACCGAGAGGTTAGCGGCCCCGCTCCACCCGGGCAATGCGCCCCTGAGAGATCCCGCCGCCCCCCTCCCCCTCCCAATGAAAAACGCGCTGGCGGGGAGGCACCCACGCCAGCGCGTTCATTCAACCTGCTCGTCTGCGTGACAGCCGGGCGGAGAAAGGCACCCCACCCGGCCTGGTCCCGGGGCGCCATCCGCTGGCGCCCGGAACCGCGTCACACCTCAGGCGGCCTGCTTCGACCGGCGACGACGCACCGACACGTACCGCGCCAGGGCGAACAGACCCAGGTAGAGGCTCGCGTCCGCGCCCGAGCTGGCGGCGCAACCGCAGCTCGCCGGCTCCTCGGCCTTCACGGTGATGCCCACCGGAGCCGAGTACACCACGTTGCCAGCACCATCGGTGATGACCGCCGTGATGCTGTGCGCACCGGCCGTGGCGCCGGTGCTGTCCCACTCAGCCGACAGCGTCCCCGCCGTCCCCGAGCCGATGACCAGGCCGTCCACCAGGATGGACAGCTGGCCCAGCGTGGTACCGGAGGCCACCGCACCCTCGGCGGAGATGGTGACCGTGCCGGACACCTCCGTGCCGCCCGCGGGGTTGGTGATGGACACCGTGGGCTGCGCGAACGCCGTGACGTTGGTCTGCGCCACACCGCTCATGGAGCCCTCTCCCAGGGTGAGCGTCTTCAGGCCCAGCGACTTGAAGGTCACCTTCAGCCCGGAGACGACACCCTCGGCGAAGAGCACGTTGGCCGGAAGCACCGCCGCCGTGTCCGTGCTCGTCACCGTGACGGGGCCGGAGAAGTTGCTGGCCACGTTGCCGTAGGCGTCATACGCCGTGGCGGAGAACGTCGCCTCCTGGCCCGCCGTGATGCTCGGGGGGAGCGCCAGCGAGTAGCTGGACACCGGGCCCGGCGCCACCGTGAACGCCGCGCTCGTCGCACCCGTGAAGCCCGAGGCCGCCGCCACCAGCGTGTAGCCCGTGCCCGCCTTGCGCAGCGAGAGGGCATCGAACGTGGCCACGCCATTGACCGCGGCCACCGAGGCCGAGCCCAGCAGCGTGCCCGCCGCGGGGTTCGCACCGAAGCCCAGGGTCACCAGGGACTTGCTCTCCGTGAGCACGTTGCCCAGCGAGTCCTGCAGCTCCACCTCGATCGGAGCCAGGGTGGCTCCGGCCGCGATGCTGCCCGGCGTACCGCGGAAGACCAGCCGCCCCGTCCCGGCGTAGTCCGGAACGACGCTGAAGGCCGGAGAGGTGCCGGGGGCCAGGCCCGCCGACTCCGCCTGGAGCACGTAGCCCGCGCCCACCTTGTCCACGGAGACACCCGCGAAGGTGGCCACGCCGCCGGAGGCGGTGACCGTCTTCGTCCCGCTCAGGGTGGCCCCCGACTCGGTGACGAGCGACAGCGTCACCTCGGGCGCCGCACTGGCGAGCAGGTTGCCAGCGCTGTCCTGGACCTCCACGCGCACCGTGAACGCCGAGCCCACGGCCGTCTTGTCAGCGGGCGTGCTGATGAAGACGAGCCGCGAAGCCCCGCCCTCACGCACGTCGAAGCCGACGCTGTTGCCCAGGAAGACGCCGCTGGTGCCGGCCACCAGGGTGTAGTTGGAACCCCGGCGGCTGACCGTCAGGTTGTCGAAGGTGGCCACGCCCGCCGCCGCATTCACGGTGGTGGCGCCGCCCAGCTTCGCATTCCCCGGGTTGTTGCCCAGGTACACCGACACCGGAGCGGAGGAGTGCGTCGCCAGGTTGCCCTGCTCGTCGTAGAGGGAGACCTGGACGGACGGGCTGATGGGAGCACCCGCCTCCACGTTGGAGGGCTGCCGGGTGATGGTGGCCCGGTACGGCGCGCCCGCGAGCATCTCGAAGGCGTTGCTGCTCGCGGCACCCAGCGTGCCCGAGGTGGCCGCCAGCTTGAAGCCGGTGCCCGCCCTGAGCGTCGTCAGGTTGTCGAAGGTGGCCACACCGCCCACCGCCGCCACCGTGGTGGTACCGGAGAGCGTGGTGCCCGCCGGAGCGCCACTCAACGCCAGGATGACGTTGGCCGTGGAGGTGGTCTGGTTGCCGAGTGCGTCCTGGATGGCCACCCGCACCGCCGGGGTGATGGCCG
Source organism: Archangium sp. (assembly GCA_035645295.1). Lineage (GTDB taxonomy): Bacteria > Myxococcota > Myxococcia > Myxococcales > Myxococcaceae > Archangium. Next base: position 9,343 of record DASQMW010000302.1, on the reverse strand, counting down.
AGCCCGTCACGGTGTTGGAAGGCTGGGTCACGAAGGCGAGCCTCGAGGCCGCGGCCGGGGTGATGTTGAAGGCCGTGCTGCTGCCATCCGTCAGGCCGGGGACGCTGGCCTTCAGGGTGTAGCCCGTGCCCACCTTGTTGATGGACAGGCCGGTGAAGGTGGCGACACCACTGGCCATGGCCACGGTGGTGGTACCCGACAGCGTGCCCCCGCCCACGTTGTTCTCGATGGAGACGGTGACGTCGAACGAGCCCAACGTGACCGGCTTGCCCGCCGCGTCCACCAGGCCCACCCTCGGCGCCGTGGCGAAGGCCACACCCGCGACGGTGTTGGTGGGAGGCGAGGTGGTGAAGACCAGCTTGCTCGCGGTGGTGACGTTGGTGCTGGCGCCGCCCACGAGGTCCGGGTTCTCCACGCCCGTGGCGCGGAGGGACTGGACGCCCGCGGTGTTGAAGGTGACGGACAGACCGCTCGCCACGCCGTTGGTGAAGGCCGCGGTGGCCGGGAGGACCGCCGCACCATCGGAGCTGCTCAGCGACGCGCTGCCGGTGTACCCGGTGGCGACCACGCCCACCGCATCAAGAGCCGACAGACCAAAGTTGGTCGGCCTGCCCACCGGCACCAGGTTCGGGAGCCCATCCACCCTGTAGGAGACGGCAGGGCCCGCGGGCGGCACGTGGGTGGTGCAGGCGGCCGCCGTGTTCGCCGTGATGCGCACGTCGTCCACGTAGAAGCCCTCCCGGTTGGAGGTCGAATCGCTGTGGAGACGGAAACCGAACCACACCGTCCGGCCCGCCAGCGCGTCGAGGTTGACGGTGACCGGCTTGAGCGAGCCATTGGCGCCCGTGTTCGTCGCGGTCCAGATGCGCGTGGTGCTGGCGCTGCTGAGCGTGTTGTCGTAGCCGCCCACCGTGATGTACGGGTGCGCCGCCGACGCCGTGTCCGGCACGTTGGTCCACGGGCCACTCGCGCCCGCGGTGCTGTAGACGAGCCAGGCGCCGTCGAACCGCGACTCGATGTCGTACCAGACGTTGAACGACATCTGGGGGCCGAGGGTGGTGGCCGGCACGGCGAAGCCGTTGATGCCGGCGGACGAGCCGTTACCGCCCAGCACCAGCACGTGCTGCTGGCTGGTGAGGTACGTACCGCCGCAGCTCGTGTTGGTCGCGCCCAGACGGTACGCATTGGTGGGCGACTGGTAGTGGCAATCGGAGACGATGTTCATCGAGGCCACGTTGCCGCTGAGCGCCGTGGGCACCCAGTACGCGGAGGCGTTGGCCGGCCGGTTGGCATCGAAGTCATCGAAGAAATTGACGCCCGGCGTGATGACGCCCGTGGGGGTGGCCGCCTTCTCCACCGCGTTCGTATCCTCGAGCGTGGCCGAGCTCACCTCGGTCGCGCGCACCACATAGTAGTAGCGGGCGCCGTTGGTCAGGTTCAGGTCATCCGAGAACGAGGTGCCCGTCACTCCGGTGGCGATCCGGTTGGCCGCGGAGGGCGCGAAGCCCGCCGTGGTGCTCCGGTACACCGAGTAGCTGAGGGCGCCACCGCACACGGGCGTGGCCGCGGACCAGTTCAGGGTGTTGGCGCAGGTGCTGGCGGCGCCGTTGTTGGCCGAGGTGAGGCCAGCGAAGGTGGGCGGCAGCGTGCACACGCCCGTGGCCGTCGCGGAGACCTCGGTGGACCGGGGGGACTCGGCGCACTGCACGCCGCGCACCACGTAGTAGTACTTCGTGCCACCGGACACGCCGGCGTCATGGTACGGCGACCCCTTGGCGCTCCCCACGCGGGTGTACGGCCCGCCCGGCGTGAGGGAACGGTAGATGTTGTACGAGGTCGCGCCGTTGTCGGTCCAGCTCACCTCGATGGCGTTGTCGCCGCTCACCGCGGCCGACGCGCCCTCGGGCGTCGCGGGCGCCAGGTTGCAGGAGTTGTAGGCGACGAGCGCGAAGTCCTGATCCAGCGCCATGCCGTTGCTGGGCACGCCATCCGAGGTGATATTGGTGGCCGTCACCGTCACCGAGTACGAGCCCTCGGTGCCGGCGGGCAGGAAGACGCTCTCCACGTTGTTGGCGCCGTCCGCGGTACCGCCGGTGACGGAGTTGGCACCCGTGAAGACGTTGCCCTTGTACGTGTTGCCGCCCACCGTCACGGTGAGGTCCAGGTTGTTCTTCCAGGCGCTGCCGGTGGTGGAGCCCGGGGCGTCCGTCCACGCCAGCGTCACGCGGAAGGGCTTGGTCGAGTCCGAGATGGAGCCCGAGAAGACTCGCGTCTGGCCGGAGGCGGTGAAGAGGTTGTCCGGGTGCTGGTCATCCAGCATGCGGGGCACGCCGTCGAAGGCCATGCCCAGGTCCATCAGACCGGTGCCCTGGCTGTTGGAGAAGAGCGAGTCGTTGGCCCCCGCGCCCGTCATGTAACGGGTGGAGTTCATCAGGTAGGCCTTCGCCATCGCCGGGCTCGGCGGGGTGACGCCCTGGTTGATGAAGTACTGGTAGACGAGGGCCGCGCCGCCCGCCACCGCGGGGGTGGAGTGGCTGGTGCCGGAAGAGGCCGAGTACCACTGCTGGCCCGCCGGGTGGTAGTCGCTGCCGAAGCCCGCGCACACGCCCGTGGCGTCGAAGCACGAGAGCGCCTGGCCATTGGGGTTGGCCGGCGGGGAGGCCCGCTGACCCGCCGCCTGGGACACGCCGCCGGAGACGTGCGTACCCGGCGCCATGATGTCCGGCTTCTTGCGGCCGTCCGCGGTGGGGCCACGGCTGGAGAAGGAGATCACATCCATCAGGCTGTTCGCGCCGGCGTCGGCGATGCCGCAGGCATCCGCGCCGCCGAAGGGATGCACGTTCTCCGAGGCGCCCACGGTGATGACGTTCTTGGCCGTAGCAGGGCTGCCCACCGAGCCCGCCGTCGGGCCGGAGTTACCGGCCGCGAAGGCGATGATCATCTGCTGGTTGCCCGGGTTGGGCACCGCGGAGCTGGTGGGCTGCGCGTCACGGACGAGCGCGTCGTACTCCTGCGAGTCCGTGGTGTACGCGCTGGACCTCGCGCCCCAGCTGTTGCTGCTGATGCGCATGCCGTCGCGGTACGCGCGCGACTGCAGGTTCGAATAGTTCGGATTCGTGAAGGTGCCCGGATCGAACACCACCGAGGAGCCCATCTTCACGAAGGGCGCCACGCCCAGGCCATACCGGTAGCCGGCCGTGTCGGCATGGGGAGCGCCCGTCAGGTTGACGTAGCCTCCGATGATGTGGGCGTTCAGGGTGCCGTGGCCATCACAGCCCTGGATGGTGCTGCCGGAGTTCGCCGAGCCCTCCAGACGCGCATAGGCAACGCGGCTGGTGCCGGTGACATCTCCGTTGACGTACAGGCCGAAGTGGTTGGGAGCCAGCGAGGCGTTGTCCAGACCGCTGTCGCTCACGTCCACGCCGAAGCCGGACGCGGAGAACTGATCCTGGGTGAAGCCCTTGGACGCCAGCCAGGCCAGGTAGCCCGGCCCCGTCGGCGTCGTGCCGGACACCTGCCCGGCGAGGATCATGTTCTGACGCTCGTCGAACTTCTGGGGCTGGACGCGCGGGTGGATGGACAGCACGTCCGGCCGCTGCACGAGCTCATCGAGCGCCCGGCGGTCCACGAAGGCCACCACGTTCACGTAGTCCAGCACCTCGCTGACGATGGCCTCGCGCGACTGCATCCCGCGGATGAGCGCCAGCGTCCCCTCGTTCGTCCCCGGATCCTTGACGAGCTGGATGGTGTAGGCGGCCGTGGCGACCGTATTGACGGACGGATCCAGCTTGTAGTCGGCCAGGTACTCCCCATCCCACTGGATGAGGGGGGCCGAGTCCGTGTGCTTCTGCAGCGAGGTCATCGCCGCGGGATCGCCGTAGACGAGGTAGGCGTTGTTGGGGATGTACGTCACCACCTTGACGCCCGTGGCCTCCAGGGCCTTGTACCACTCGGGCTGCACCGGGCCGGCGAACTGCACGATGTGGAAGCGCTTGCCAACGGACGTCTTCCGCATGCCGCGCAGCGACTGCGCGTGCTCGGACAGGGTGTCGATCACCCCCGCGTTGAGCAGGATGTGGTTGTACTCGTCGCGCAGCTCCGCGTCCTTGAGCGCGGGCAGCCGCTTGATGGTGGCGTCATCCACCTGCAGCAGCTTGAAGGAACCGTAGTCGGCGAGGACCGTGGCGCCCTGTGCCTCCAGAGCCGCGGCCTTCTCCGCGCTGATCTGCACCTTGTGGAGTGACGGGTCATGACGGTAGCTCCCAGACGGCTGCGCGCCGGGCTCCTTCGCGGAGCCTCCGCACGCCAACGCCGTCGTGAGCCATGCCACCCCAAGTGCACGCGCGGACAAACCCCGAACGCGCCTACCGGTAGGCCGGTACGCCGTTTCCTTCATTTTTTTTACCCCTTGAGACGAGCGAGCCAGTGACTGGCACGGCTCCACTCGGGTGAAACCCGGCGATTGCTGCGCCTGCGCGCGTGCCCCCTGGAAGCCGGAGAGTTGCCCGTTCCAAGACGCACCGCCGGAAATTCACAAATATCACGGGGCCATAAACACTGACAAGTAGTGAACAGGTTGGCGATTCAATACAGCGCCCAATGTTTTTGCACTCTGAGAATCAGAGACGGGCACATCCAAGGATGGGCCGCAATGAATGACGCTTCAATGATTGACGCGTCAACCATTCCGGCAGGGATTGAAGAGGACGGGGAGCGCCGTCAGTGCAGGAAGCCGGGCGGCGGCGCGCTCGTCATCGGCACGAAGCGCACGCCCAACAGTTTCTCCACCTGGGGGACCTCCCCTTGGGAAGGCCGGGTGACCCGGATCAGCTCCTGGGCTCCGTGCCGCGGCCCCACCGGCAGCAACAGCCGCCCGCCGGGCCGCAACTGCTGGTAGAGCGCCGGGGGCAGCCGCTCCGGAGCCGCGGTGCCGAGGATGGCGTCGAAAGGCGCGTCCTCCGGCCAGCCAGCCGAGCCATCGCCTACCCGGAAGTGGATGTTGCCGAAGCCCAGCCGCCCCAGCCGCGCACGGGCCGGTCCGGCGAGCTCGGCGAGGCTCTCCACCGTGTACACCTCGGCGCCCAGCCGCGAGAGCACGGCCGTCTGGTAGCCCGAGCCCGTTCCAATCTCCAGCACCCGCTCCCCAGGCTGGAGGTTCAGCGCCTGAGTCATGAAGGCCACGACGAAGGGCTGGCTGATCGTCTGCCCATGTCCGATGGGCAGGGGCGTATCCTGTCCGGCCACGTCCCGCATCGCCTCCGGGACGAACTCCGCCCGGTCGAGCGACCGAATCACCTCGAGCACCCGCGTGTCGGAGATGCCCTGCCGCCGAAGAGCCTCCGCGAGTTCCACATCACCCATGGGACGCAACCTAACCCCATAAGCGCTCGATCGCAGGCCCTGCGTTGCTTCCCCGTGGGCCGGGCGGCCGTCCTCCAATCCCCACCCCGTTCCCACGACAGTCCCCGAAGGCTCCTCTTGCACTTCCAGGAGGGCCATGGTGGGAATCCGGGCAGGAGAGCCCACGCATGGACGCCGCCGCCGACGAACTGCTCCGCCTCGCCTTCGACCGCGCCCCCGCCCCGGAGGCCAACCAGGCCATCGCGCGCATCCGCGCCCAGCAGGGTGACGAGCTCTCCGGCGCCACCAGCTACGAACTCGTCCTCCCCGCCGAAAACGTCCGCGCCTTCCTGCTCGGCTACACCCTGCCGCGCCTCGTGGACTACCTCGAGTCGAGCGGCGCGAAGCTGCCCCACTGCGGCGGCGTCTTCCTCTCCGTGTTCTCCGGAGACACCCTCCACTTCCTGCACGCCCGCGAGGTCGTGGAGCTGCTCTCACGCTGGAGCGGCCTGTCCATGGCCGAGCTCAAGACGCGCTACGGGCCCAGGTAGCCAGGGCTGGGGTGTACCCGAGGGCCGGCGCCGGCCGGGCGAGCATCCTCGTCCGTCGGCTCGCGCCCCGTGTTATCCCTCCCGGAGCCATGACCCCCACCGAGCGCCTCTACTACAGCGATCCCTTCCTCTTCCGGTTCACCGGGCGCGTGCTCGCGCATGGCACGTGGAACGGTGCCCCCTCCGTCGTGCTCGACCGCAGCGCCTTCTATCCCGAGGCCGGTGGCCAGATGGCCGACCGGGGCGTGCTCGGCGGCCGGGCCCTCCGCGACGTGCAGGTGGATGACGCGGGTGTGGTGCACCACGTGCTGGAGCTGCCCGAGGGCACCGGGCTCCCCGAGGTCGGTGCCGAGCTGTCCGGGGAGATCGACCGCGTCCGCCGCCGCACCCACATGGCGCTGCACACCGGCCAGCACATGCTCTCGCGCGCCCTGGTGGACGTGGCCAACGCCCACACCGTGTCCTCGCGCCTGGGCGAGACGCTGTGCACCATCGACGTGGACCTGGACGTGCTCGACGAGCGCCGCGTCGCCGAGGCCGAGGCCCTGGTCAACTCCATCATCGACGACGACATCGTCATCCGCGCCTTCTTCCCCACGCCCGAGGAGCTGGCCGCCCTCCCCCTGCGCCGCGCCCCCAAGGTGACGGACAACATCCGCGTCATCCAGATGGGGGACTTCGACGTGTCGCCCTGCGGCGGAACCCACTGCACGCGCTCGGCACAGGTGGGCATGGTCCGGGTGCTCGGCGTGGAGCGCTACAAGGGCAAGGGCCGCATCCTCTTCTCCGCCGGCCGCCGCGCCCGGAGCGAGCTGTGGGAGGAGGCCAGCGTCCTGCGAGCGCTCGGCAAGAGCTTCACGTGCGGACCGCTGGATGTGCCCGCCTCCGTGGACAAGCTGCGGCGGGATTTGACCGAGGTCCGCGAGGCGCTCGGCGCCGCCCGGGCGAAGCTCGCCGAGTCCACCGCCACCGAGCTCGCCGCTCAATTGGAGCAGTCCCCCGGCAAGCCCGTGGTGGCGGTGCTCGATGGGGCCACGCCCGATTACCTGCGCTCCGTCGCCGCCCGCCTCACGAGCCGGCCCGAGGCCGTGGTGCTGCTCGCCGGCCGGACCCCCGAGGGCCTGTCGGTGCTCATCACCCGGGGCAGTGGTTCCAGCTTCGGGTGCGGCGCCTTCCTCAAGCGCGCCGCCGAGGCCGCCGGTGGCCGTGGCGGTGGCCGCCCCGAGCACGCCGAGGGCCGTCTGCCTCCCACCACCGACTGGCCGGCCATCGTGGCCTCGCTGCTCGGCTGAGGCTCGCATGGTGCCGTGGAGGTACCAGAGCCGCGGAGCGTCCGGCGACGCTTCGGCGTCCATCAGGCTCAGCTCGTCCTCCTGACCATTGGAGATGGGCTCCGTCCCCTCTCGGCCCCAGAGCAGGACGTCGTCATGGTGGGTCGTGAGCCTCGGTCTCCGCCCGAAGCATGGCGCGGGTCGGCGAACGAGCGGTCCATGGAGACCTCTCAGAACGAGGTCAGGTGGACGAGCCCGCCAACCCCATCAGGGCTCCGAGGCCCCGCTGGAACTCCTCGAGCGACAGCTTCCCGTCGGCGAACCGCTCGCTGAGGCGCAGCAGCGGCTGGGCCTCGGCGACGGCCAGCCACGCGTTCCGGGCCTTCGCCTCGGCCTCGGAGGGGGACTTCGAGACCGGCACCTGACGTGCCAGCGTCTCCAGGCGGGCGCTGGCGCGCTGGGCCAGCTCCGCCAGCTTCGCCAGCACCTCGACCTTCAGCCGCCCGGGCTTCCCGTCGATGACGCAAAAGGAGCCCACCGTCCGGCCCAGGACCTTCAGCGGAAAGCCCACGTAGGCCCGGATGCCGTAGCGCTCCACCAGGTCCTTCGGCAGACCGAGCTCGTGCGTGGCGTCCTCGATCTCCATGCACTCACCCCGGGCCACCACGAACTGGCAGAAGGACGTGCAGCGGTCGGTGGCGAGCATCGCCACGAGATCCGGCGGCAGGCCCACCTGCGCCCGGAAGAACTGGATCCTCCGCACAACCAGGCTCACCAGTGCGATGGGGAAGCCCGTCAACGCGGTGGCCTCGGACACCAGCGCCTGGAGCTCCGGGTCCGGCGTGGAGTCGAGCAGCGGGGCATCGAAGGAGGACAGCCGCTCGGGGTTGTCGAGCAACGAGAGATCGTCGGGAGGAATGAAGCTCATCGTCCACCTGTGGGCCGCTGCGGCGAGGAGAGGGTCTGGATACGCAGGGGGTGGGTGGACTGCATGCGGCTCTGCTGGCGGAGACAGAGGGGGAAGACGGACTTCTCCTCGGTGTCCATCAGGGAGCGCAGGGCGGTGGACACGGTGCGGAAGCGCAGCCGGAGCCGATCCGGATCCGGATCCACGCTCAGGAAGAAGCCGATCACCGCGTTGGACATCACCGACAGGTTGGTGCGGAAGATGTTGATCAGCGAGAGGGTGGTCGCGTCCTTCGCCTCCTGGCAGGTCGCGACGACCGCGTCGTAGAGCTGCTCCTTGGCCCGCTGGTGCGGCACGAAGGCATCATGGAGTTGCCGCAACAAGCCCGGCAGCTCCATCGCGCTCGCCCCGTCACAGGCGCCGAGGAGCACGCGCAGCCGGCCGTGGTCCTTCTTCAATGTCTCCACCCGATTGATCATGGCAGGAGGAACCATTGCGACGGACGTGCCAATCCCCCTCCCCCTGGGGTTCCACGGCTCCAGCCGAGCTGAAGCTGTAGCGTCCCGCCACACTCCGGGGGGACCCCAGGACCGTGGCATTCCGGGACTGTGGCGTTCCGCTACAACCGGGCCGAAGAGAGCGGCCGCCTGGACTCCGCGAGTCATTGGAGAGCAAGCAGGCGGCAAGTGGGCCTGATTCCGTAGGCGCTACGACGGGCGGCCGAGCGCATCGGACACCGCGCGGACGAGCGTGCCGGTGTCCTCCTCGGGATCGACGACGAGGCAGCGCATGCGCTCGCCCCCGCCCACCACCACGGTGACGCGGTCCTTGGGGCACAGCTTCAGACAGCCGCTCTGCACCACGCGCACCTCCTGGCCCAGCTCCTCCTTCAGGGTGCTCCGCAGCTCCTTCGCCCCCGCGCGCTTCATGCACTTGCGGCAGACGAACACCCACCCCTCCCCCCGCGGTTGGACTTCCTTCGGCTGTGCCACGTCGCTCCGTCTCCTTGTCCCACTCCTGGGGACGTGGCTGTAACGACGGGGACCCGCGGGCTCAAGCCGGACACGCTTCGTTCGCGGGCGAGCAGACAGCCACGCCTCGGGAAATCCGCGCGCTCACCTGAACCTCGGGTGTGGGCCGCTCAACGCTGGGCGTCCCAGCGCCTGGGAGATCCGCACTTACGCCGTTCACTGCCGGGCGTTGGCCGGGAGAGATGGCAGCCAACCGGGAGAGCAACCTGTCACGCTCTCCCACATGATTCCCCTGACGGACAC
>DASQMW010000301.1:0-7015 GCA_035645295.1 Archangium sp. | reverse complement strand
GGCCGAGGGCTGGGGGCCGCTCACCGCGGGCTCGCTCGTGGTGGCCGGCGTGAGCGTGGCGCCGCCCTCGGTGACGGTGGGCTCGTCCCGGGGAGGCTCGGCCACGCTGAGCGTCACCGTGGTGGGACCGCGCAGCGAGCCGCTGCCCACGCGGGCCGTCGCGGGGCCCGACCAGTCCGTGCAGCAGGGCCAGTCCGTCGTCCTCGAGGGCACGGGCTCCACCGGAGACGTCACCGGCTTCTCCTGGAGGCAGACCGCCGGCACGCCCGTGACGCTGTCGGGGGCCACGCTGGCCACGGCCTCCTTCACCGCGCCGGGCGTCGCGGGGGCGCTGACCTTCGAGCTGACGGTGAGCGGGCCCGGCGGGTCCTCCACCGACACGGTGCGGGTGACGGTGCTCCGGGCGACGGCGCCCGTGGCCCGCGCGGGCCCGGATCAGACGGTGGTGCAGGGGCGCACCGTCACCCTCGACGGCTCGGCCTCCACCGGCACGGCGAGCTTCCAGTGGCGCCAGACGGCGGGCGTCGACGTCGTCCTCACCGGAGCGGCGACGGCCCGGCCGACCTTCACCTTTCCGGCCCAGGACACGGTGCTCGTCTTCGAGTTGACCGTGAGCGGCCCGAGAGGCAGCGCCCGCGACACCGTCCGCGTCTCCCGCGTCCGGGACACCCTCACCCCTACGCTCATCGAGTTCCGCACCGGCCCCCAGGAGTGGCGGGTGACGGGCACCGCCACCGTCGTGGGGCCGGACAACACCGTCACCCTCTACGTGGGGTCCACCCCAGGCGGACGGGTGCTGGGCACCGCGCAGGTGGACGCGCTCGGCAACTGGAGCTTCCGCGAGCGGGACTCCACCCAGCCCCCCGATGGCACGCGGACCGTGAGCCTCCAGTCGAGCGCGGGCGGTCAGGCGCTCGCTGTTCCGGTGCGGGTGCGCCGCTAGCCTCACATCCAGCGTGCCCCACGCCTGGCTGCCCGCGTTCGAATCCTGGCGTTCCCGTCACACAGAAGCCCCCCGGCACTCTCTAGAGAGAAAGCCTTGGGGGCCCTTTTTCGTCTGCCCATCGGGTCTGGCAGACACGTCTCGGCGGTGATTTCCGCGGTGAGGAGGCAGGTATGGGCAGCGGACGTAAGGCGGCGGCGGCCGTGGGCACAATGACATACAGGGTCACTGCGCTCCAGGTCGTGGTCTACTTCAACAGGGAGGGGGACCACGACCACAATGGGCTCATGTTCGCGCTCACGGCGAACGTCCCCATCCTCAAATACATCCAGGCCCTGGGACGGGTGGGCCAGCCGCCGAGCGCGGAGCAGCCCGACACGCCAGAGCAGTGGTATGCCCAGGCGAAGGCCCGTGCCGACGAGCTGGGCGTCGAGCTGCCTTCCAGTCCCGAGCAGGCCCGCCAGCCGCACCCCCTGGTGCGCCCGCTCGTGCTGCGGGCCCGGAAGGGCGAGCGCGTCCAGGTGGAGCTGCGCAACGACATCCGGAACCGGCAGGTGGGCCTGCACCTCGTCAGTGACGGCTACGACGTCAGGACGGACGATGGCTCCCACGTCGGGCGCAACCCCTCCAGTCTCGTGGGTCCCGGCGAGCGCCGCACCTATGAGTGGTGCTGCGACCACGAGGGCGTCTTCCCCTTCCACGATGGCGGCAACTACTCCGGGGGCGAAGACGGCACCAACGTGCACGGCCTCTTCGGCGCCCTGATCGTGGAGCCCGCCGGGTCGCGCTGGCGCGATCCGGTGACGGGCCGTCTCTCGGAGGATGCACACGGTGTCCGGGAGCTGGATGGGCTCTACCTGGATGTGCTGCCCCCCGGAGTGCCCGACACGTGCGCCCCGTCGAACACCACCCTGGACGATCACGTGTGGCCGCCGCCCGTCGAGCACCCCGACTTCGACACGAAGGCCCACCGCGAGTTCGTCATCTTCTTTCACGACGAGCCTGAGTTCGCACCGCCCCATGGCGCCATGGAGCCCCACCCCTGCGAGGGCCAGGACACCGGTGCGCACCCGGCGGGGCTGGTGCATCCCCGCGAGCCCGCGGGCGGCGCGGTGGGGCACGGGCAGGGGGACCTGATGCCCATCATGCCCGTCTCCTATCGCGCCGAGCCGATGATCAACCGCGAGCATGCCCTCTGGCGGATGCTCCGCGAAGGCCACGTCCTAGAGCGGCCCGTCCTCAACGAGGAGCAGCACCACAGCTCCTGGCTGTTTGGCGACCCGGTCACGCCCATCCTCAAGGCCTACATAGGAGATCCGGTCCGCATCCGGCTCATCCACGCGGCGGTGAAGGAGACGCATGTCTTCCACTTGCACCTCTACGAGTGGCATGCCGTGGCGCAGGACCTGAACTCTCCGCGCATCGACGCCATCTCCATCAGCCCGCAGACGGCCCACACCATCCAGCCCCTCTGGGGCGCGGGCAACCGCCACCAGGCGGCGGGCGACATCATCTGGCACTGCCACCTCTACCCCCACTTCCACGAGGGGATGTGGGGCATGTTCCGCACCTTCGATACGCTCCAGGAGGGGACGGACGGCCCCCCGCTCCAGAGCGAAGACCCGCGCTACGCCGGGCGTCGCATCGGCCGTTACCCGGACGGCACGCGCATCGAGCGGCTCCTGCCGCTGCCGGACCCCCACCGTCCGCCGCCGCCCCGGCCCACGCCGACGAAGCCGGGCTACCCGCTCTACATCCCCGGTGAGGTGCGCCAGAAGTCGCCCGTGCCGCCCTGGCCGCACGCGGACAGGCCCATGCCTGTCGACTTCGACTACCGGCCCGAGCCCACGCAACTGGAGCGCGACGCCTTCAATCCGAGGCCGGTCCCCGGAGAACTCTTCACCCACCGCCCCTTGAGCGTGCAGCAGACGGAGGAATACGCGGCCAACCCCCGGTTCGGCACCTGGAACGGCCCCAGGGAGGTCCAGCACGACGTCGTCGTGGCGATGCGTCCCATCGTCTACAACAGCCAGGGTTGGCACGACCGGCACGGGCACCTCTTCTACCTCGCCGCGGAGGGGGATCCGGCCACGCGTCCCGGCCCCCACGAGCCGCTCTTCTTCCGCGCCCAGCACGGCCAGATTCTCAACCTCACGCTCTCCAACCAGCTTCCGCGCACCATCCCCGCGACGGAGTTCGACCCCGCCTTCCCTCCCTGCGAGAAGCTCCCGTGGGAGGGCGAGTGCGGCCTGCACGTGCACATGGTGAAGTTCGACCCTGTCTGCGGCGACGGCGCGAGCGTGGGCTGGAACTACCTCAGCGGACCGAGCTTCGGGAAGAAGATGGTCTACCGCTGGTGGGCCGACAGGGAGTTCGGCACCATCTTCTTCCACGACCACCTCTTCGCCAACTACCGCCAGAAGCACGGGCTGTTTGGCGCGCTCCTCGTCGAGCCCATTGGCGCGAAGGCCTTCCACCCCTTCGAGCCGGATCGGGAAATCGTGAGCGGCCAGCAGGCCAGGATCCAGCTCCCCTCGGACGAGCAGGGCGGCAGGTACTTCCGGGAGTTCTGCATTGCCATTGGCGACCACATCCCCATGTGGGACCGGGACGGACGTCCGCTCAATCCGCCGGAGCACCCCGGGGGACATGGAGACCAGGGCGTCATGGGGTTGAACTACCGCAACACCCCCATTCGCGAGCGCCCCGGCGACCCGGCGCACTGGTTCAGCTCCCGGCAACATGGCGACCCGGACACCACCGTCTTCCACACGTATGAGAACGAGCCGCTCTGGATTCGCATCGTGCAGGGCTCTCACGAGGAGCAGCACAGCTTCCAGATTCATGGCATGCGCTGGCGGCGCTTCCGGGCCAACCTGGGCTCGTCGCTCCGCGCCCAGCAGACGCTGGGCATCTCCGAGGCGTTCACCTTCATCAACAACGAGTCCTTCGGGGCGGGCGACTACCTCTACAAGTTGTCGGCCGCGGACGACCTGTGGCTCGGCTGCTGGGGGCTCATCCGCGCCCTGCCACGGAGCGTCCGGAGCGGGGCGGGCCAGGATCTGCTGCCGCTCGAGGCGGACAACGCCAGCGAGGACGCCGGAGCCCTCCCGGTGCGGCGCTTCCGGGTCATCGCGGAGCCTCGACGGCTGGTCTACCGCGAGCCGGACCTCGTCGACCCCTTCGGGCTCGTCTATCGCCTTGTCTCCGTGCAGGGGCCTGGCGAGGAGACTCCGTGCCCCGTCGAGTCGAACCCCGACGAGCCGCTCGTCCTGCGCTGCCGCGAGGGGGAGCAGGTCGAGGTGACGGTGGAGAACCGGCTCCCGCCCGGCATGCGGCCCGAGCCCTTCGCCCCCGAGGTGCCCGTGGAGAAGGAGGACCGCCGCGTCTCCCAGCAGGTGTCGCTGCACGCGGACCTCGTGCGGTACGACGTCACCCACAGCGATGGGGCCAACGTCGGCTTCAATCCTCCGCAGACGGTGTCGCCCGGCGAGGAGCTCACCTACGTGTGGCGCGCCACCCGGCCCCCCAGCCCCAACGTCAACGCCGGGGAGCCGCTCGGCCCCGTCCTGCTGCAGGACATGGCGGACTTCCGCCACCACCGTCACCATGGCCTCGTCGGTGCGCTCATCATCGAGGCGCCCCGCGCCACCCCCTACGCGGTGGAGGAGAACGCGGCCACCGCGGCCCCGGACGCGCCCGAAGCCTGGTACGGCGCGCGGGCGACGATTGTCCAGGAAGGGGAGCGCTCCGAGGAGGTCGTCCTCCTGATGCAGGACGGACTGCGCCTCTACCTCCAGGGGAACGTGAACTTCCCGCTGCCAGACGAACCGGGCGAGATCCCCAACGCGGCCGATGCGGAGGACCAGGGACAGAAGGGCTTCAACTACCGCAGCGAGCCCATCGGGCCCCTCTTCAGTCCGACGGGCGGCGAGTCCTCGCTGGCCCACCCGGCCCCCGCCACGCCGGTCTGGTGCGTGCCGGTGGGCAGACAGGTGCGCTTCCACCTCGTCGGGGCGCTCGACAAGCCGCGCAACTACAGCTTCACCATCCACGGGGTCACCTGGCCGGAGTGGCGCTTCCTCTCGCCCACCGGAGAGCCCCGGGTCTCCTCCGAGTCCGCCATCAGCTGCGGCACGGCGCGGACCTTCGAGTTCACCCCCCTGCATCCGGGTGACTACGCCTATCGCAGCGGCATGCTGAGGTGGGCCGTCGGGCAGGGGATGTGGGGGCTGCTGCGGGTCGTCCCCGACGTATAGGACGCAGGGTTGCTCTATGGAGGGGGAGGGGGCGCGCCTTCAATAGAGCAACCCGTCCACGGGTTCCACGGGGGAGGGCAGCTGGGTCTCCCCGAGCATCTGCCGCAGGTTGATCTCGATGGTGCGGCAGAGCGCCGTCATGGGCGTGTCGCTGACCCCATCCTCGAAGGGCGTCTCCACGTCGCGCCCCACCGAGTCCATGGCGATGAAGAGGAAGGCGATGATGGCGGTGACGAAGGGGGTGAGCCAGGCGAGGTCCGCCACCACCCCGAGCGGGAGGATGCCCAGGTAGGCACGCACCATGGCGCGTGGCAGGACGTCGTACTGGAGCGGGATGGGGGTGTTCTTGATGCGCTCGCAGGCCCCGAGGATGTTCGTCAGCTCCGTGAGGGTCCGGTCGAACATCACCAGGCGGAACACGTCATCCGGGCCCTGGTGCTGGCCGTAGACGCGGTTCAGCCGGGTGGCCACCCAGATGAGGATGGCCGAGGGCACGTTCTTCTCCTCGCGCAGCGCCTCCAGCACGCTGGCGCGGAAGAAGGGGGTGATCTCCGGAAAGGGATTCTGCCGGCGCAGGTGGCAGCGCAGGGCGTTCACGAAGCCAATCTGGGCGTACACCAGCTCACGCTCGTCCTCGGTGATGGAATGGCCTGGGCCCCCGTACCGGCCCTGGCTCTCGCGCGCCGTCTGCTGCGTCTCGAACGAGGCCAGCAGCACCCGCCCCTCGGGGTGGCTGCTATGGAGGGCTTTTCCGTAGCGGTCCCGCACGGCGCCATCGGAGGCCACGAGCTCGGCGATGCCCCGCACCGTCGCCGCTGACTCCACCGCGGTGCGCAGCAGCGGTGACGAGGCTCCCTGCACCAACGAGGGCTCCTCGGCGCTCGTCACTTCCGTCCGCGGCAGGAAGGTGAGCACCTGACGGGCGAAAGAGCGCGACATGTTCACCAGGGAGCCCCAGAGCGTGCGCGCCTCCCACCAGCGGTCGTAGGCGGAGTTGTTGCGGAAGGCGAGCAGCACGCCGATGGCCGCGGCGAGCACCGTCACGGGCAGCGCGGGCACCGCCAACCACCAGGCGCCGAGCAACTGGTGGGCGACGACGACGCCGAAGGCGAGCACCACGTGCATCAGCACCGGCCGGCCCGTGTATTTGAGGACGATGTCCCAGGACAGCTTACCGCCGACGATCATCGCGAGGCGCCCCTCCTACCCCGTCACGTACTGGAGCGTGCTCCAGGGCGCGATGGAGATTGCGCCGCGCCGCGGACGGCTGTCAGGGAGCGGACGTGGCGGGCGCTTCTCACACCTTCGGGTAGGTGTCAGACGATTCGTAGGGTGCGAGGGTCGGAACGAGTCCTTTGACACCCTCCAGACACCCACCGGGAGGACACCCTGGGGGGGCACCCTCCTCTCCCTCCGGGGACACTCTCCGGCGGGTCTCTTCTCTTCTCCCTGTTGGGCTCTACAATCCCCGGCGTGATGAACTTTCGACCATCTCGTTGGGGTGCGGTGCTGTCTCTCTCCCTGGTGCTCGGGCTCTGCAGCCCGGGGCCGAGTGCCTGGGCCGCCAGGGGCGCGCGCGGCGCCAGCTCGGCCAAGAAGGCCAAGGCCCGTAAGGGTCCCCAGCCCAAACTGCTCTCGCCCTCGGAGGACGCCGAGCTCAAGCCGGGCAAGGTCACCTTCATGTGGAAGGTGATGGCCAAGCGCGTGCGCCTCGAGGTGGCGCGCGATGAGCAGTTCACCGACACCGTCTTCGACAAGCCGGTGAAAGGGCGCTTCGCGGCGCTCTCGCTCGAGCCCGGCACGTATTACTGGC
>DASQMW010000300.1:0-38055 GCA_035645295.1 Archangium sp. | reverse complement strand
CACCTGCTGGAAGAGGGTGGCCAGGCGCTCGAGCACCTCGGTGTTGTGGGGCAGGGCCTCGCGTGCCGAGCGCAGGTGGATGGCGGCTCGGCTCGGCTCGCCCAGACGGTCCTGGTACAGCGCGCCCAGCGTGAGGTGCATCTTCGCCAGGTGGGCCGGTTCACCCCCGAGCGGGATGCGGTGGGCGAGCGTCGCGGCGGCCTCGGCGTAGCGCCGGTCCTCCAGCAGGAGGTGGGCACGCAGCTCCAGGGCCTCCAGGTGGGCGGGCTGGAGGGACAGGGTGCGCTCGAGCAGTTCCAGGGCGCGGGCGCGGTTGCCCAGCGAGGCGAGGTGCGTCTTCGCCGCGCCGAAGAAGGCCTCCGCGGCCGAGGCGGGATCCTGTTGGGCCAGCCGGGCCTCGGCCCGCCGCTCCTGCAGCGTGGCCAGGTCCGCCGCGCCACCGCGCGCGGCCAGCAGATCCTCCAGGCCCGCGGTCGCGTGGGCGTCCAGCGGATCCTTCTCCAGGGCCTGGCGGTACAGGGCGATGGCGCCCTCTGAGTCCTTCAGCGGGCCCGCGGCGAGCCGGGCCGCGGCCACGAAGGCCTCGATGGCGCTGCGGGGATCCCTCGCGACGCGGGCCTCGCTCTCCAACAGCACGCGGGCGGAGGCGGCATCCCCGCGGCGGGCCAGCAGGCGGCGCAGGCCCTGGATCGCGGGCAGGCACTGCGGCTGCAACTGCAGCGCGGCGCGATAGGCCTGCTCGGCGCGGGTGGGGTTGTTCAGCCGCGTCTCGTCCAGCTCCGCGCAGCGCAGCATCAACTCCACGCGCTCCAGCTCCTCGGAGACCACCTGGAGCCGGCGCATGTAGAGCTCGGACAGGGCGGCCGCGTCACCCGTCTGGCGCAGGGCGCGCTCCAGGTAGAAGGCGAGCCGCACGTCCCGGGGGTTCTCCGCCACGGCGCGGCGCAGGGCCTCCACGTCGGCGCCCTTGTCCAGGTCAGTGGCGGCGTTCACCCGCAGCGCGTTGCCCAGGCGGGTATCCTTCACCACCTCGGCCAGGCGCAGGCGCAGCTCGCCACGGCGCGCCCGGTCTCCGGCGCGGATGCGCTCCAGCGTCTTGAGGGCGGTGAGGTGGCCGGGCTCCAGCGCCAGCACCGCCTCGCAGCACTGGGCCGCGCGCGCGGGCTCCTGGAAGTGGTCCAGGTACAGCCGCGCCAGCTTCATGTACGCGGCCACCTTGGCCCCCGGCGTCTGGGCCATCTGCGTCTCGCGATCCAGCAGCCCCACCAGCTCCTTCACGTCCTCGTCGGCCAGGTACAGCCGCTCCAGGGCGCGCAGCGTGGCGGTGTGGCCCGGCGCCATCCGCAGCACCTCCTGGAACACCTCGATGGCCATCTCCGGCCGCTTGAGCTGATCCTCCCAGATGGTGGCCGCGTGGTAGAGGGCGTTGGCCCGCTCCATCGGATCCGTCCGGTTGGCGGCCTCGGCGCGCAGCACCTCGATGAGGCTCTCCCACGCACCCTGCGCCTTGTAGATGCGCGCCAGCGCGCGCAGCGCCGGGAAGTGGCTCGGCGCCAGCGTCAGCACCTCCTGGTAGGAGGCGACGGCCTGGTGCTCGTCCTTGAGCCGGTGCTCGCACAGCTCGCCAATCTTGTAGATGAGCGCCGCCGCGGCCTCGGTGGTGGGGGCGAACTCCGCCTCGGCCCGGTACATGCGGATGAGCAGATCCCACTTGCTCTCCTGCGCGTACAGCCGGCCCAACGCCTTGAGCGCCGGCAGGTACGAGGGCGTGAGCGTCAGCACCCGCTCGTAGGCGGCGATGGCGCCCGCGCGATCCTTCAGGTGCTCGTCGAGGATTTCGGCGTTGCGGTGGTAGAGCGAGAGCACCTGCTTGGTGTCTCCCACCAGCGAGGCCTCCAGCTCCTGGTTGCGGATGAGCTCCTGGAAGCGCCCGGCGCGCTCCAGCAGCCGCGACAGGTTGCGGATGGTGGGCAGGTGATCCGACGCGAGATCGAGGATGCGCCGCATGCACTCGATGGCGTGATCCAGATCGCTCAGCCGGTCCTCGTAGATGACGGCGACCTTGTTGAGCGTGGTGATGAGCTGATCCCGGTCCTGCGTCTGGAGCAGATCCTGCTCGTACATGGCCACGAGCTCGGCGAAGCGGCTCTGGCGCTCGTAAAGGCGGGTGAGGGCCTTCTGGGCGGGGAGGTAGCCCGGCTGGAGCTGGAGGCAGTTGTTGTAGCGTTGAATCGCCTCCTCCTTCCGGCTGAGCCGCTCCTCGAGGATCTCGGCCGCCTTGAACATGCGCGCGGCCTTCTCCTTGGGATCCGCGGAGGCGGCGGTCTCGGCGTCGAAGACGGAGACGAGGCCTTCCCAGTTCTGCATGCGGTAGAAGAGCTTGCCCAGGCCGGCGAGCGCGGCGGCGTGGCCGGGGATGCGCGAGAGGATGGCCTGGTAGCGGGAGATGGCGTCCGCCTCGCGCTTGAGGTCCTCCTCGTAGAGGGCCGCCAGGCGCAGGTTGATGGCCACCAGCTCGCTCTCGTCGTTGATGCAGCCCACCCAGGCGAGCAGCACGTCGGCGAGCTCCTCGAAGCGCTGGCGCGTCTCGTAGATGTTGGCGAGCGCGGAGAGGATGAGGGACTCGTTGGGGCTCACGCGGCGCGCGTCGAGCAGCGCGGCCAGGGCCTCCTCCTTGCGCCCGAGCCGCTCGTACATCTTGCACAGCTGCAGCCACGCGGAGGCGCCCTGGGGCCCGAGCACCTCGGCCTCGGCGGTGAGCACCTCGAGCAGCTCCTCGGCGCGGCCCTCGCGCAGGGCCACGCGCTTGAGGGCGTTGAGCAGGAGCAGATCCGTGCGATCCAGGGTGAAGGCCTGGCGGAAGCAGGAGGCGGCCTCGCTGGGACGCTTGAGGCGCTCCTCGAGCACGAGGCCCGCGGCGGTGAGGTAGTGGGCGCGCAGCGCGGGCGTCTCCAGCGCGGCGGCCAGCAGCCGGTACACCTCGACGAGCGAGGGGTAGTCGTTGCGCGCGGCGTAGATGGCCTCGAGCTGGGTGAGCAGCGAGGTGTCCTGGGGCCGCAGCTCCAGACACTGGTGGAAGGCGGCGGTGGCGTCGGCCTCGCGCGACAGGCGCTCCTCGAGCAGCGTGCCCTTCTCGAAGAGGAGGGTGGCGCGATCGCCGGGGGCCTCGGTGGCGTTCAGCTCGGCCTCGAGGAGCTGCACGGCCATCTGCCAGTTACCCACATCGGCGAAGAGGCGGCGCGCGGCGCGGATGTTGGCGAGGAAACGCGGCGCGAGCCGGTAGGCCTGGTTGTAGGCCATGGCGGCGTTGCGCGGGTTCTTGAGGGGGTCCTCGTAGAGGCGGCCGATCTCATGGAAGAGGAGGGCGGCCTGGGGCTCGTTGCCAAGGGCCCGCGCCTCGCGCTCCAGGGTGGCGATGCGCTCCCGCGCCTCCTGCTCCGGGCTGGAGGCCGCCGGGAGGGTGGCGAGGTGGGTGGCGAGGGCCTCGGTGGCGCCCGGACGAAGGGGGGTTCCGCCCAGTGAGACGGAGGCCACGGGGACACCGACACCGGGGGAGGACACACCTGGGGAGGACGAGGAAGGCATCCTCGACAGATCGTTGCGCTCGCTCATGGGGAAACCGGCTCCGTGAGGGGAATCAAGGCGAAAAAACCGCACGCCTTCCGAGGTCGTACCATGTGCTCGGAAGCCCCTCAAGTTCCCGACTTTCTTGGAATTTTGCCCGACTCGCAGGCTCGGAGGGCGAGCCAGCGTTCGTTGAATGGCTGGCAACCCGTACCGCGAGACAGGTGCCGGAGCCGGTGGGCTTCCTAGCTTGCAGGCGAGGCCCGGGCAGGCCGGTTCCACGGAGGAGCCGGGTGGGAGCGCGGGTGGCCGGTGGGACACCGGGGGGCTCTCGTGGGAACCTATCGCATCATTCGCAGACTGGCGGTGAACCCCGTGGCGGAGGTCTTCCTGGCCCGGAGCTCGGGGCCCGGGGGCCAGGAGGCGCCCGTTGTCCTCGAGCGCCTGCTGCCCGCGTTCGCGAGGGATGTCACCTTCGCGGACCTCTTCCTGGGCTCGGCGCGGACATCCGCCGGGCTGACGCACGCCAACGTCGTGCGGGTGCTCGACACGGGGTTGAGCGGGGAGCAGCCCTGCCGGATCCTGGAGCACGTAGACGGGGAGCAGTTGGGCGCGCTGCTCGCGGCGCGGGCGCGGGGCATGGTGGTCGGCCTGCGCGAAATGTGCTTCATTGTCCTACAGGTAGCCGAGGGTATGGCCAGCCTCCACCAGGCACGCGCCTGCCACCGGGGCCTGCACCCCAGCCACGTGTGGCTCTCCCGGAGTGGCGAGGTGAAGCTCGTGGACACGGGTGGAGCCTCCCGGAGTGATCCGCCCTATCTCACCCCCGAGCAGGCCCAGGGCCGCCCCGCGGATGGGCGCGGAGACGTCTTCCGGCTCGGGTTGATCCTCTACGAGTTGCTCGCGGGACGGCCGCTCTTCACGGGCACGCCGCCCCAGGTCCTCCACCACATCCGCGCCTTCGACGAGCGCGGCCTCGAGCCACTGTCGGGGTGCCCGCCCTCGCTCTGGGGCGTGCTGCTCCAGGCCCTCGCCGCGGAGCCCGACGCCCGCTTCGGCTCGGCGCGCGCCTTCGCGGACACCCTGCGGGGCTTCCTCGAGGAGCGCGAGCTCAGCGTGGACCGCCTGGACCTCGTCCATCTCTTCGCCCGGGTCTTCGCCCTGCGCCGCTCGCCCTTGGAGACGGGGCTGGACGGGCCCGGCGAGGAGCTGTGCCTGGCCGATCGGACGCCGCCGCGCCCGCCCGTCATGCCGAACATCGTCCGGAGGGGGCCCCCTGGCACCAGTCTCCAGGCGGAGGCCCCGCCAGTGCTCTATCCCGTGGAGCCGCCTCCGCCTCCGGATGCGGCGCTCGAGGAGGGCGCGGAGGAAAGCGCGAAGGAGGCGCTGGAGACGCCCACGCCCCCCCGCCAGGTCCGGCCGCTGGAGTTGCAGTCGCGGCTGCTGGACGAGGCCTTGAGGCTCGCGGGAGGAGGCGCGCAGGTGACGCCCCTGATGGTCCGGCTCACCCGCCGCTGTGTGGCGCACCTCGGGGGAGGGGACGGCGAGGAGGCGCTGGCGGTGCTGGCGGCCCGTACGCTCGTGCTCGCCGCGCGGTTGGATACGCCGCGGCGCTTCGCGCTTCCCTCGCTCGCGCGCGTGCGCACCCTCGTGGAGGGGTTCCCGGAGGTGGGGGAGTTGCTGTCCACGGTGCTGCTCGCGGGGCCGGATTCCGGTCCACCGGCCGGATGCGCCGCGAGGGCCGTGTTGTGCGCGGCGGCCTTCGTGGCCCAGGTGCAGTGCGCGAGGCCCGGGGTGGTGGAATCGGCCCGGGTGCTCGGCCGCCTGCGGGAGGATCCGCGGCTGACTTCGGAGGCCGTGGAGGCCCTCTCCGCCGAGCTGGGGGTGAGCGCCATGCTGCCCGCCGTGACGGTGGGGGTGACGGCGTCACCGTAGCCGCAGCACGGCCTCGCGGACGTAGCGGTCGGCCTGGCCCCAGGGAGACTCGGGGCGCCCGGCGAGCTGTTCGAGCTCGGCCCTGGGCAGGTGCAGCAGGGACAGGCCGGTGCGGGTCAGCTCGCGCCAGGCGTGCAACAGCCGCTTCTCCTCGCGCCGCATGAGGACGCAGCCGCGGGCATTGAGGGAGAGCGCCCCTTCCCGTAGCAACCGCTCGTCCTCCTCGAGGGACGTGTCGAAGGCAGCGAGCCGCGCCTCGCAAGCGGCGCCCAGGGAGCGCAGGACGCGCTCCTCGTTGGCCACGCTCAGCGGAGGGATGGAGCCCAGGCCCGTCAGGAGCCGGGGGGCGAGCCTGGGCAGCTCGAGGGGCGCCGCGCAGGCCACGCGCAGGAAGGAGAACATCCGCTGGGTGGACGCGTGCTCGTACTGGAGCGGCACCTTGAAGGGCTGTTTCGAGGTGGGGGAGGAGAGCCCGAGCAGCTTCTGCTTGCCGGAGGCCAGCGCGGTTCCCTCGGGGAGGCCGATGGAGAGGAAGACCTCGTCCTGCTCGTTGTTCTCGGCCACGAAGCCGAAGTGGAGCAGGAGCAGGTCATTGCTCTTGGCGCCGTAGCTGTCGTGAATCTCGAGGCCGGTGGCCACGGGGTTCTGCGCGGTCATCACGAAGAACTGCCCATCCTTCGAGGTGTCCCACAGCACGTCCGGTGGCCGGCGGTGGTTGAGCATGTCCGCGAGCGGGACGAGCGCGCGCCCCTGGAGGCCGCCCACCTTCAGGCCGAAGTTGCGGGAGGACACGGAGAGCCGGGCCCAGATGAACTCCTCGACGGAAAAGCGCTCGTAGCCGGGGACCTTCTGGCAGAGCAGGGCATGGTCCTGCCGGAGCGAGTAGTCCTGGAACTGCAGCAGGGTGAGCACGAAGGAGCCCTGGAGGAGGGCGCGCTCGGACTCCGTGAAGAAGAGGGGCACGTGGGGGAAGGCCTCGGGGAGGCTGTCCACGTAGGGCTTCCAGAAGGAGTCGGGCCGGTGCTTCTCCTGGAGGAGGAAGGAGGCGAGGTACAGCTCCTCGTTGTCCGGGTTGACGTGGGACTGGAGCAGACGCCCGATGTCGGAGCTCTTCGCGACCTCGAGGGTGAGGAGGTGGCTGCGAGGGACCTGGAGGACGGCCTCGCCCGTGGCGATCTCGGCCTGGGCGAGCACGGAGCGCTCACCGTTCTCCTGGCGGACGACGTGCAGCTTGGGGAAGCGGGCGCCGCCGTCCTCGAGCCAGCGCAGCAGGGCGGCGATCTTCTGGTCCGAGGACTCGGGGGAGGTCCTCAGTCCGGACGGCGGGGGGGCGGCCGATGGATGGGCGAGGCTCATGGGTGCGCCGGACGCTACTTGACGCGCGGAGAGGGGCGCAAACGGGCTTCTGACTCAACGCCTGGTTCGTGCTTGCCCCCGTCTACTGAGCGAGGCCGTCCAGCACATCGGAGAGGGTGGTGGCGTTGAGGGCGCGATCGAACCAGCGGTCGAGGGTCGCCACGTCCGTGCAGGAGAGGATGCGCTGGCGGGATGTCTCATCGACGTGCACGCCCCGCGCGGTGAGCGTCCGCAGGATGTACTCGGCACGGCCTTTCTGGACTCCTCGCTCGATCATTTCCTCGGCCCAGGTTCCCATCAACTCCTCCGCTCGTTGCTCATCCACCAAGGAATGTAACACCTGCCGGGCCGCTGCATGGACGGCCTTGTCCTCGGTCCACAGCAGGTAACGGATGACCACCACCAGATGCTCGGCGCCCTCGGCTGTAGCCTGTACCTGAGCGAAGAGCGCCACCCAGTCCGGCAGCTTCCGGGCCAGTTGCCCGGTGCACCCATAGCGCAGGACTAGCCACGCCAACCGAGCCAGTGGAGGACCCGAGCGCATTCTCAACGCCTCTTCCCGCTCGGCCGTCAGGTCATCGAGCAGGTATTCGAAGCGTGGTACCAGCCCTCGCCACCGCTCCCGCGCCTCTTCCTCACTGGGCAGGTCGAAGAGGTCTTCCACTCGGCGCGGCGCGGTCCAGGCTCCATCCACTCCGTGGTACATGACGAGGGGGATGATGACGGGCAGCCGCGTGCTCTCCGGGTGCTCCTGGCGCCAGCGCTCCACCTGGCGCACCACGTAGCGCAGCATCCTCAGCGCCATCCACCGATCCACCGAGGACTGGTGCTCCAGCAGCACGTACAGCAGCAACGGGTGGCCCATGCGCAGCCGAGCCGTGAAGAGCAGGTCGCTCTCGGTCTCCCGCAGCTCCGGGTCCACCACGCTGCCGGGCTCTCGCCGCAGGGACGACCAGTCCACTTCGGAGACGACCTGCGCGGGCAGGACGGCGCGCAATTCGGCGGCGGCCCGCTCGGGATGGCCGAAGGTATAGCGAGCGAAGAGGTCATGCGATCCAGACATGGCGAACCGCGCTCAAAGCACGCGGCGGGCCAGCTCTGTGCCCTTCAGGTTCGACGCGCTCGTTGTGCCACCCGATTCGAAGAGGGACCTGCTTCCGGTCGATGAACTCCAGGCGGCGATCCCCAACGACGTGGTGAACTGGGACACCCCGGGTGGTGGCATCGAGATCAAGGACGAGGCGTTGGAGGTGCTGGAGCGGCTCTGGGCCGAGCATCTCCTTCGTATCGGCTATTGGCCCCGGACCGAGCGCCTCTCCCAGGAACGGCCGCTCCAGCTCGTCCGACGCAAGGCGCGCGACGCTGGATTCAGCAGGCTGGTCCGAGCCATGGGAGGCGGCAGGTGCGCCGTGTGTCCTCCCGCCATGCAGTACGAGGCCGTGGGAATCCTCGAGACGGCTCACATCCGGGCCGTGGAGGCGGATGGGCCGGATGAGCTCGCGAACGCCCTGGCGCTCTGCCCCAATCACCATGCCCTCTTCGACGAGGGCTTCTGGACCGTGGAGCAGGGGAGGTTGGTGTTCTCGGCCGCCCTCCCCGAGGCCCTCCGGGGCACGTTCGCGGAGACGCTGACGTGTGGATGGGCACTCGCGCCAGAGCACCTGTCGTGGCACCGCCGCGAACGGTTCCGCCCGTAGCCACGTGGCTCAGTGACAGCTCGGCTGACCCGCTGCCTGTCGGCCCGGAGCGTAGGCAGGAGCACGGTCCGGGTGCTTCCCTCTGAACGGTACTTCTCGGGATACCGTCTCTTCCTGGCGCCAGACTTGCTTGGATGGTCCGGTGCGGCCCCCAGGGCGTACCGGGGGCGTGTTCACCTGGATGTGGAGGTCATACGTGACGCGTGTCAACCTGATGACGTGGACGATGGTGGTGGGACTGCTCGGCGGCAGTCTGGCGTTGGCTGCGCCGCCGGCGAAGCCCGCGCCGACGAAGGAGATGCTCGACAAGGCGAAGACGTCCTTCGGCCGCAACTGTGCCGCCTGCCACGGCGAGAAGGGCGATGCCTCCGGGCAGATGGCCGCGATCCTGGTCCCCAAGCCTCGCAACTTCCTCAAGGAGCCCTTCAAGAAGGGCAACAAGCCCGAGGAAATCTTCCAGACGCTCGCCATGGGCATCCCGGGCTCGACGATGGTGGCCTTCACGCAGCTTCCGGAGGACGAGCGCTGGGCGCTGTCGTACTACGTGCTCGAGCTGCAGAAGCCGGGCTCCGTGCTGGGCGGCAACAAGCCCAAGGGCGGCAAGGGCAAGAAGTAGGGCTCACGCCGTGGGGCGGCCAGCGGCGCGAAGCCCCTGGCCACGGCCCCTCGGAGTACCTGTCAGCGGCGCTCTTCGCGGAGCTCCATGCCCAGCGCCTCGTCCGCGAAGCGGGCCATGCGTTCGATGAGCTGCTGCATGTCGTCCAGGACACTGTGCCCGCCCATGTTGGCCGCGGCCTCCAGCTTCTCGTTGCAGCGGAGATCCAGGCAGAGGTTCACGCCCACCCGGCGCTTGGAATCCACATCCGTGGTGAGCAGGCCGATCTGATCCGCCGAGCCATGGGCACGGCACCAGTCACACACCCGGGCCGTCAAGGTCTTGTCCCCCTGCTGATCGCGGCGGAACGCGATGCCCGTGGGCCGCTTGTTGCCCGGAGCGGTGAACACGAGGAAGACGCGAACCCCGTAGGGATCCACCCACGCGAGGTAGTCGCGGACGAAGAGGGGGAGCTGGGTGCCCTTGGGCAGCTCGACGTGCTTGCGATCCCGCGAGCGGAACGCGCTCAGAAGCTCTTTCTCGGTCTCGATTCGGAACATGATCTGCTCTCCCCCCGGCAGTGGGGCCCATTACCAGATCGCGCGATGAGCGGTCCAGCTGCACTGCCGTCTCATGGGACTGTTGAGCCTGGCGTGTAGATGGGTGTGTGCTCACTTCCAGAGGGTTGTATTCCGCCCCCCCTCCTTGCTTTTCTTGGAGGGGATATGTCGCGCACGAACCTCACCAACACGGGCCGTTACGTCGTCATCTACCTCGCTTCCCTGGGTATCTTCAGCGCGCTCTCGCCGTACATCATCCCGAAGGCGCTCTACGATCAGTTCATGGTGATGCTCTACGGGAGCGAGATCGCGACCGGGATGATCCCCAAGCAGTTCGAGTGGCCCATCCAGAACATGATCCACCGGCTGGGTGGCACCCTCTACATGGTGTTGGGCGTGCTGCAGTTCAGCAAGACCTTCCGGGCCCGCCGCCCGCGGGTGCATCGCTGGGCGGGCCGGGTCTTCGTGCTCTTGAGCTTCGCCGCCGCCATCTCGGGGATGACCATGGCGTATACGCACGGCATGGCCGGGGCCGTCGAGCTGGTGCCGAGTGTCGTCTTCGGCGCGCTGATGATCCTCGCCACGGCCAGGGCGTACCAGTACGCGCGCAATCGTGACTTCGCTCAGCACCGCGAGTGGATGATCCGCAGCTTCTCCATCGGCCTGGGCATCGCGACGATTCGCATCCTGTACATGCTGGGGATTGCCACCACGTCGCTGACCCCGACCCAACTCATTGGCGTGACCTTCTGGTCGGGCTGGCTCGTGACCATGGCAGCCGGGGAGTGGTGGATCCGCCAGACGCGCCCGGTGCGGCGGCCCGGCGCCGAGGCCCAGCCCGCCTCGCTGCAGGGCGCCTGAGACGGAGCCAGCGGCTCCGCCCTCACTTCAGCAGCGGAGCCAGCGCGGGCCAGACATGGTCGCGCAGCTTGGGCTGCACGGCGGCGACGGGGTGGATGTTGTCGGCCTGGTAGGCGTCGCGGTCCAGCGCGATGGGCTCCAGCAGGAACGGGAGCAGGGCCACCTGGTGCGCCTCGGCCACCGCACGGTAGTTGGCCGTGAAGCCTTCCGTGTAGGCCTTCCCCAGGTTGGGGGGCATGCGCATGCCCACCAGCAGCACCCGGGCGCCCGAGGCTTTGGCCGCGCTCACCATCTTCTCCAGGTTGGCTCGGGTCTGCTTGAGCGGCAGGCCCCGGAGGCCGTCGTTGCCTCCCAGGGCGATGACCACCACCGCCGGCCGGTTGCGCGCGAGCTCTCCTCCTATCCGCGAGGCCCCTCCCGCGGTGGTCTCACCACTGACGCTGGCGTTGACCATCCGCCATCCAGGCGTCTGCTGGGCCATGCGCTCGGCCGTCAGCGCCACCCAGCCCTCCTCCGGAGCGAGCCCGTAGGCGGCGGACAACGAGTCCCCCATCACCAACACTGTCCGAGCAGGCTCCGCCGCCTCCGCCAGGGAGGAAAGCCCCACGGCCAGTGTCAGCACCAGGTAGCCGAGCACACCGCGGGTCCAGGCCTGCTGCCTCATGTATTCTTGGCTCATCCGCTGAAACTCCCCGGGGCCGCCGTTACAAGCCTGCTCCGCGAGCAGACAATCCCCTGACGAAGAACCAATATGCCCCACAACATCGCGATGCACA
Source organism: Archangium sp. (assembly GCA_035645295.1). Classification (GTDB taxonomy): domain Bacteria; phylum Myxococcota; class Myxococcia; order Myxococcales; family Myxococcaceae; genus Archangium. The sequence continues at coordinate 26,711 of DASQMW010000300.1, read as the reverse complement.
CCAAAGTCCAGCCCGACCCCCAGCGGTTGGCCCTCCAGGTGTCGGAACTGGGTAAGCGCGTGTCCCTGCCGTCCGGACCGCTCACCATCCTCGAGGGAGTGGGCTTCTCCATTTCCCATGGCGACACCGTGGCCATCGTCGGCGCCTCCGGCTCGGGAAAGAGCACGTTGCTGTCGCTGATGGCCGGGTTGGACACGCCCAGCTCCGGGAGCGTGCTGTTGGACGGCGAGCCGCTGTCCTCCCTGGACGAGGACGGCCGTGCGCGCGTGCGTGGTGAGAAGGTGGGCTTCGTCTTCCAGAGCTTCCAGCTGCTGCCCTCGCTGACGGCGCTGGAGAACGTGATGCTCCCGCTCGAGCTGCGCGGAGACGCGGACGTGGAGACTCCCGCCCGGGCCATCCTCGGCAAGGTGGGGCTGGGGGAGCGGCTCGGCCACTACCCGCGCCAGCTGTCGGGAGGAGAGCAGCAGCGCGTTGCCCTGGCGCGCGCCTTCGTCACGCGGCCGGCGGTGCTCTTCGCCGATGAGCCCACCGGCAACCTCGACACGAGCACCGGCCAGTCCATCGTCGAGCTGTTGTTTTCGCTCAACGCGGAGGCGGGGACCACCCTGGTGCTCGTCACGCATGACGAGCACCTCGCGGCGCGATGCGGGCGGCGGCTGCGGCTCGATAGCGGCCGTCTGGTGCCGGAGCAGAGGCAGGCGTCATGAGGCTGCTCAAGATGGCCTGGCGCCAGCTGCGCCGTGACTTCGCCGCGGGCGAGCTCCGCATCCTCCTCGGCGCACTGGTGCTCGCGGTGTTGGCGGTGACGGCCATTGGCTTCGTCACGGATCGCGCCGAGCGCGCACTCGCCCTCGAGGCCAACCGGCTGCTCGGCGGTGATGCGGTGGTGATCGGCGACACTCCGCTTGGCGGGGTGGTGAGCGAGGCCGCGGGGGCGCCCGGGCTGAAAAGCACCGAGACGCGGGAGCTGACCAGCATGGTCCGGGTCGGCGACGCGGACGAGGAGCGGCTCAAGTTCGGAGATCTCCGGGCGCTCGGAGAGGGCTTTCCCCTGCGTGGCCGCTTCCGCATCGTGGAGACGGCGGACGGCCCCGAGCACGACGCCCAGGGCATCCCCGAGCCGGGCAGCGTGTGGATGAGCCGCGCGGGTGCGGACGCGATGGATGCCAGGCTGGGGGACATGATTGGGGTCGGCGAGTCGCAGCTACGGCTCACCGCGCTGGTGGTGCAGGAGCCGGACGCGGCGCTCGACTACTTCAACATCGCGCCCCGGGTGTTCCTCAACCTCGCCGACCTGCCCGCGACGGGGTTGGTGCAGGAGGGCAGCCGGCTCCGGTACCGGCTGGTGGTGGCTGGAGAGCCGGATGCGGTGGAGCGCTTCGTGCGCACCGCGCGCGAGGGGCTGGCGCGTGGCCAGCGCCTGGAGACGGTGAAGGAGGCGCGTCCGGAGGTGCGCTCCGCGCTCGACCGTGCCGGCCGCTTCCTGAGCCTGGCGGCGTTGGTGTCGGTGGTGCTGGCGGCGGTGGCGGTGGCCATGGCCGCGCGCCGGCACAGCGAGCGGCACCTGTCGAGTACCGCGGTGATGCGGTGTCTGGGCGCGAGCCAGCGCACGCTGGTGGGCACCCACGGTGGCGAGCTGCTGCTCCTCGGGCTCATCGCGAGCTCCATCGGCGTCCTGCTCGCCTTCCTCATGCAGTGGCTGGTGGGCAAGTGGCTCTCCGAGGCGCTGAAGCTATCCATCCCGGCGGCCGGCTGGGTGCCGGCGGTGCAGGGGTACGGGGTGGGCCTGGTGGTGCTGCTGACCTTCGGTGCGCCGCCCATCCTCGCGCTGCGCCGGGTGCCCGCGCTGCGCGTGTTGCGGAGGGACCTCGACCGCACCGAGCCGAGCTCCTGGCTGGTGGGGGCCGCGGGCGTGGCGGGGCTGGCCGCGCTACTGTGGTGGAAGGCGGGCTCGGCGGTGCTGGCGTCCTGGATGCTCCTGGGCATCATCGCCACGCTGGGCGTGCTGGCCGCACTGGCGTGGGGGCTCATCGCCCTCGTGCGGCGGCTGCGCTCGCGGCTGCGCGGGAGCCTGCGTTACGGGCTGGCCAATGTGAGCCGGCGCGCGGCCACCAGCGTCGCCCAGGTGTCGGCGCTCGGCCTGGGGCTGATGGCGCTGTTGCTGCTCACCTTCGTGCGCACGGATCTGCTCGACCGCTGGCAGGTGTCGCTCGCGAAGGAGGCGCCCAACCGCTTCATCGTCAACGTGCAGGAGGACCAGATCGAGCCGGTGCGTGCGTTCATGGCCGAGCAGGGGGTGCCCGCGCCGGACCTCTTCCCCATGGTGCGTGGCCGCCTGGTGGCGCACAACGGCGAGCCAGTGAAGGCGGCGCCAGCCGAGGAGGCCGCCAGCACCGAGGAGGAGCGTCGCGGGCAGCGGCGCCTGGACCGCGAGTACAACCTCTCCACCGCCGAGACGCTTCGCGACGACAACCGCGTCACCGCGGGAACTTTCTGGGGCCCCCAGCGCCCGGAGAAGCCGGAGCTGTCGGTGGAGGAGGGCTTCGCCGCCTCGATGCGCTGGAAGCTGGGTGACAGCGTGGCCTTCGACATCGCGGGCCAGCGGCTCGAGGGCACCGTCACCAGCCTGCGCAAGGTGGAGTGGGAGAGCTTCCGGCCGAACTTCATCGTGCTGGTGTCGCCGGGCGCACTCACGGGCTATGCGGCCAGCTACATCACCGCGGTGCACGTGCCCCCCGGACGCACGCGCTTCACGGCGGAGCTGGTGTCCCGCTTCCCCAACCTCTCGGTGGTGGATGTGGACGCGCTGCTCAAGCAGGTGCGCAGCACCGCGGACCAGGTCTCTACCGTGGTGGAAGTGGTGTTCTACTTCTCGCTGCTCGCGGGCCTGTTGGTGCTGATGGCGGCGGTCAGCGCCAGTCAGGACGAGCGGTTGCTGGAGGGAGGGGTGATGCGGGTGCTGGGCGGCAGCCGCCGGCAGCTGCGGCTCGCGCAGGCCTCGGAGTTCGCGGCCATTGGCCTGCTGTCGGGACTCACCGCGGCGTGTGCCGCCTCCGTCCTGGCCGGGGTCATCGCCACGCAGGTGTTCGGACTGCCGTGGCAGACGGACTGGCGGCTGGGAGTGGTGGGCGGCGGGCTGGGGATGCTGGCGGCGGTGAGCGCGGGCATGTTCGCCACCCGGCGCGTGCTGGACGCGCCGCCGTCCGTGACGCTGCGCGAGGTGCAGGGCTGAGAGGGGGGCCCTGCTCCTTCACGCCGGCTGCAGGAAGCGACCGTCCACGAGGTGCTCGATGACCTCGTGGGCCGACTGCGGGTCGAGCCTCGCCTTCGCCCCCAGCTGCGCCACCGCCTGGGAGACCGTCGTCGGTCGCTCGAAGGCGGCCAGGGTGGTGAGGAGGATCTTCCCGTCCTCACCCTGATCCAGGGTCGGGTCGGTGAACCGTCGCGGGTTGAGCGAAGGGGCACAGAACAGGCCCGTTCCGTTCACCGACCGGACGACGGTCACCTGTTCCTGCGCCACCTTGGCGGGGACCCGGTGATGTCCCAACCAATCCCCGAGCTTGAACTGCCGCGTCGAGGGGGCGGTGTTCAACAGGCGAGTGCGTCCGTTGATCGCGACCCTGCGCTTCTTGTCCCGGTGCGCACACGCGAGGGCATCCACGTGCTCCGAGGTGCGCTGCACCGCCTTCTCGAGCGCCGCGTCGCGGAAGCGCAGCATGGGCACCGACGACACATCGCCGGGCTCGCGTTGCTCGAAGTACTCGAGGAACTCCGCGAACGTCCGCGCTTCGCTCACCATGTCGAACCGCGCGGGGTGCTCGGTGGCGAGCGCCCCGGGCTGCGCTTCGAGCCTCTGGTAACCCAGCCCACAGTCGAGGCGGAGCAAGCGCTCCGCCAGGCGGACTTCCTCGTCGAGCGTGGCGGCGCTGGCGAAGGGGAGGCCCGCGATTCCCGAGACCTCGATGTCCAGGTTCTTGTAGCGGCGGCAGCCGTCGATGATCTCGAACAACTGCTGGTCCGAGGCACATTGCTTGAGCAGGCCACGGCGCATCTGCTCGTGCCGCTGCTGTTCCGAGAAGCAGCCGATGTCGAGCACCATGTGGACGTGCTCGAAGGCCTGGGCCAGGGCGTCGATGAGCCCCATCCGGGGCACGCCCCACAGGAAATACATGCAGGAGTGGTGGGAGAGATCGACCCCCGCCCAGGTGCTCTGCAGGAACTCCGCCGAGCTTCCCGAGAAGTCGTAGCGGAGCTGCCACGTCCGGGAGGAGATCTCCTGGTGGTCGCGGCGCACACTCTCCTCGGAGCGCAGGAATGGCTTCGCACGTCCGAAGGCGGCCTTCTGGTTGCCGCGGGCCCCACCGCAATAGAGGCAGTTCTCGCCGCACCCCTTGCCGGGCGCGACCCACCCCGAGAAGGAGTGACGATCCTGGTGGCTCAGGAAGATGTCGTCGAAGTGCGAGTAATAAATGTCTTCGCTGTTCGTGGCGCCTTGTACGTACTCCAGGGGCAACCGCCGCGGGGTGCCGTCCGGAGTCCGGGTAACGCAGTTGGGCGGGGAGGGCTCGCCCTGGCAGAGCGCCAGCAGCGGCCGCTCACCGTCGCCCAGGACGATGTGATCGATGCAGTCGAACGCGTCCAGCTCCCGCCACCAGTACGACGCGGTGTTGCCGCCCATCACGATCCGGATGCTGGGGTCGATCTTGCGCAACGTCCGGGCCAGGAGCAGCGCGCGGTGGACGTGGTGGAACCATTTGAGGCTGATGCCCACGAGCCGGGGGCGCACACGGGCGACCAGGGCCTCGAGCGAGCGCCTCACCTCTTTCTCGGTCTCGTCCCCGTCGTAGAGCCGGACGAAGGCCTCGATCCCGCCGCGCCGCAGGTAGCCCGCGAGGTAGAGGATCCCGCAGGTGGCCTCGCCGGTTCCGGCGCCGAGAAGGAGGACTGGAGAGAGGGCGCGACGGCCATGCATGAAGCGAAACCCGACCTTTCGAAGCTCTTGAGTATAAACGGTCCCGCACGGTGGAAGGATGCTGGGAAGGAGGCGGCCCGGCTGGCGTGTGCCCCCCCGCCACCCACCTCTGAACCTCAGCTCGCGGCCGGCTCCGTGGGCGCCTGCTCCTCACGGCGCAGCCGCGCGTCGAGCACGAACGTCCCAAAGGGCACCAGCGACGCGATGAAGGCGCCCAGGATGCGCACGAGCGGCCAGCGGTGCACCACGGCCACCTCCGCGAGGAGCAGGAGGTAGAGCACGAACAGCATCCCGTGCGCCCAGCCGACCACCTTCACTCCCATCGGCATGCCGGCGAGGTACTTCAGCGGCATGGCGATGAAGAGGAGCAGGACGAAGGAGAGGCCCTCGAGTTGGGCGATGGAACGGAAACGGCTGATGGGGGTGCTCTTTGGCATGAGAATCTCGTTCTTCTCATGCCACGTCTCCATGCGTCCAGGCGGACTGAGCTTCATGGCCTGTCAGGTGTGGCTGGGATGCTGGGATTGAGCCGGCCCCCCTCCGTCTCAAGCCGCCCGTGCCGCGAGCGCCTCCAGCACGTCCGCGGTGTCCACCACGCGGCCGAACTCGGTCGCCAGGGTGGCGAGGTGCACGCGGTGCATGGTGTCCGCGTCGAAGAGGGTGCCATCGGGTGCACGCTGCGCCCAGGTGTGGCAGGCATCACCGACCACCACCAGGTCGAAGCCGAGGTTGGCCGCCATTCGAGAGGTGGTGGAGACGCACATATCCGTGGCGATGCCGAAGAGGACGACCTGCCGCACGCCAGCCGCATGCAAACGGGCCTCCAGGTCGGTGCCGATGAAGGCGCTGTTCACGGTCTTGATGATCAGCGGCTCGCCAGGGAGTGGCTCGAAGCCCGGCTTGAGCGCGTTGCCCGGCTGCCCCGGGCGCAGCAGCGAAGTGGGGGAGGGGCTGTCATTGCGCACGAGGACGAGCGGCCGCCCGGAGCGCCGCCAGGCCGCGAGCAGCTGGAGCCCGTGAGCCTCCATCTGGGGGTTGTTGCGCGGGCCCCAGGAGGGATCGTCGAAGCCCTGCTGCACGTCGATGGAGATGAGCGCTGCGCGGTCGTGGAGTTCCATGTGCTTGCTCCCGTAGGTGGTGAAGCGGCACCCTAGGGAGGAGGGCCGCCGGTCGACAGGTGGCGGAGTGCCGGTTCTCCGGCGGAGTGCCGGTGGGCACCGGGGACGGACTCAAAAGAGGAGACGACGGGTATGGGGCTGGACGAGTTGGACGGGCGAATCCCGGCGTGGACGCCTACCTCTTCGTGCGGCTGGATGGGGCGGCATGTCCCCGCGTGGCCCCCCTGGTGCGCGAGTTGCCGGAGGTGCTCAGCATCGAGTCGCTCGCCGGCGAACTGGACATGCTCATCCGCGTGCGCGTCCCCGACATGATGGCCCTGAACACCCTGCGCGAGCGCGTAGCCCACCTCCCCGAGGTACGCACCGTCACCACCGCACCGGTGCTCGCCGTGCACCTGGACCGGCGTTGACGCCTGGAGGACGGGCCGCTTCCAGTGTCTTTGCTCCAGTGGGGACGTGGCCTACGGTCCGCCCCATCCTCGAATCAAGGAGCGCTCTTCATGCGGTTCATGCAGTGGCGGAAATCCTTTCTCACGTTGGCGATCGCCGGCGTCCTGTCCTCCTGCCGCGATGGGAATGGGGGTGGTGCTCCCAATCCACCGCCGGCCCCCGAGCCGGAGGCCTACAGGGTGACGGTCAGTACCGCGGCGGGCCGGGCCGACAGCCGTCTGGCCTGCTTCAAGGGCAACGGCGAGACCGAGTGTGGTCTGCGGCTGTACCAGATCATGGTCGAGGCCTTCGTCGATGGCGACAGCACCGCGAACTACAACACCGGCTATGGCACCAGCCCCCACAAGGGGGACCTGCAGGGGATCCTCAACAGCCTCGACTACATCCAGTCGACTGGCGTCAACGCCATCTGGCTCACCCCCATCTTCAACAGCGTGCGCGTGGCCGGTCAGAGCGACTGGGCCGATCGCCTCGATGCCACGGGCTACTTCCCCTCGGACTACTTCAACGTCGACCCCCATTTCGGCACCAACGACAAGCTCAAGGAGCTGGTGGCCGCCGCCCATGCCCGGGGGCTGTACGTGTTCCTCGATGGCGTGTTCGGCCACTACAAGATCAATGCCCAGGACTACGCCTCGCCGCTGGGCCGCAGGCTTTCCACCACCGGTCAGTCCCAGGGGGACACCGGCCGGGCGGCGGTCTATCCGGCCGACCTCGAGTTCTTCAAGGAGGTCGCCGCGCATTGGGTGACCGAGTACAAGATCGACGGGTGGCGGCTCGAGCAGGCCTATCAGGTGCCGGTGGAATACTGGGACGACCTGCGCACCGCCGTCGCCGCAGCCGCGGCCAGCGCGAGCTACACCAACAGCGTCGGCCAGACGGTCCATCCACTGGGCTACATGGTGGGGGAGATCTGGCGGAGCGCGGGTGAGATCTCCAGTCAGGGTTATGGCACCGCCGCGAGCCCGGGGCTGCTCTCCGTGTTCGATTTCCCCGTGCGCTACAGCCTGGTGCAGACCCTCGCCGTCGAGGAGAGCGGCAATGGCAATCGTGCGGCGAGCAACCTCCAGGCCGGTTATCTGAACCACCTGGCCTACCCCACCCATGCCATGCCGAACCTGATGCTGACCAACCACGATCTGGTCCGCTTCGGCGATCTCCTCCAGCGCGGGGCTCTGGCGGAGCCCTCGGATGAGGCCTGGTGGGCTCGGCACAAGGCCGCTTTCAGCTTCATGGCCGCGTACAGCGGTCCCATCACCCTCTACTACGGGGACGAGATCGGCCAGGAGCTGCCGGGCTTCGCGGCCCGTGACAGCAGCTCGAGCTGTGCCGTCAACGGCCGCTGTGATGACCATGTCTCCCGCACCCCCGCCATCGTGCAGGGCGTTGCGTCCACGGTGGGCGGAACCCCCGCGGTGCTCTCGGAGGAACAGGCCAGCCTGAAGAACCACGTGGCCTCGCTGATGGCGCTGCGCGACGCCCACCCGGCCCTGGCCAATGGCAGCCGCACGCACATCTTCTCGGATGCCAATGTCTACATCGATCGCAAGGACAAGGGGACCGACAACGTCCTGTACGTGTTGAACACCAAGGCCACCCCGGCGGTGCTCACCGTGGCCGGGACGGCCATTGGCAGTGACGGGGCGCTCGCCAGTCTGTTGGATGGGACCGAGGTGACGATCTCGGGTGGCAACTACGAGATCGCGCTGAAGCCGTTCGAGGCCCGCTTCTTCGACATCGCTTCGCCCACGGCCGAGGGCCCGCGGACCGGCGAGGGGAGTGGTCTCTCCGGAGAAGGACCGCTGGCCAACTGCGGTACTCCGACCGTCGAGGGCCTCGGCCCCCTCGGCAAGGAGATCTTCATCCGGGGCAGCTATGCCGGCGGGAACAACTTCGGCGCGACCCCGGCCAACCGCCGCTTCGCCTACAAGGGCGACAATCTCTACCAGGTGGTGGTCAGTGAACCGCAGCCCACCGCCTACACCTTCAAGTTCGCCAGCGCGGATTGGTCGAGGGAGTTCGCGGTCCAGGGCTCGGCTCCGGTGGTGATTGCCACGGAGCAGCCCCTGGCGGTCGCCGCGGGCAGTGGCACGGAGTCCTCCATCGCCATTCCGGAAGCAGGCGACTACGTGTTCAGCTTCCGCATCAACGCCGCCAACAACGGCGGCGAGATGATGGTGAGCAAGTGCGAATGATGCACGGCCGATGAACGGAACAGCGGGAGGGTGACTCCGGAGCCGGAGCCCGTGGGTCCCGTCAAAGAGAGACGTGTGTCCCGACGGGCTCTGGTGGCTGTCACGGCTTTCCCCGCCAGCCGGGTCATCTGTTTACTGCCCAACACCACAGGAATCGAGGAAGTCCTGGCTTATCTGGGAAGCATTGCGAAAACGCCATTCCCAGTGTAGACTGCTTCGCATCCACATCGTCTCCTTCCCCCCCATTCGTGGAGCAGTCATGGCTCTGAACCACCGGAAGTTCCTCGTCGGCGCGGCGCTCGCCTCGGCGGCCGTCGTGTCCACCGCCGTCTATGCACAGGTTCCCCCGGACCACTGCATCAACGTCTGCCAGAGCGCGAGCTTCTACGCGGGCTACAACAGCTCGAGCGGCCCCTACGGCTTCAAGCGGACCCTGTATTACGGCGACAAGGTCGGTCACACCCGTGGCGCGCACCCCGTCTACAACGGCTGGGCGGCCTCCTTCGACTACGGCCCGAATGACTGGGGCTACATGCGTTACGAGTGCCTCGGTGGCTGGGGCTCCTGGTAGTCCGGCTCCCCCCTCGCTGACTCCAACACCTCTCATTCCCTCGAGGACATGACCATGCGCCTGAATCGCACCGCAATCGTTGCCGCCACGCTGCTCGTCGCGGGTGTCGCCGCCGCCGCCATTGGCCCCTACGCTCGCGCCCGCATGGGTGTGCGCCAGACCGTCTGCGCGCAGAGCTTGTACCTGCGCACCGCCCCCAACGACGGTCCCTGGACGGGGACGCTCGTGTACGGCGAGACCTTCACGCCGGAGTCCCGTGACGGCGACTACGTGTATGGCTTCGCCTACGGCCAGCTCAACCGCAAGGGCTGGGTGCAGGACGGCTGGTTCTGCAACTGAGAAGCAGTCCGTGATGTGATGCGTGTGGCGGGCCCGGTGGCGCGATGCGCGGCCGGGCCCGCTGCCGTTTCCGCGCGGGTGTATACAGCCGTGGGTGCGGCGTATCGCGCGAGGAGTCGAGCCGATGAGAAGAATCTGGGTGCTGGCGCTGCTCTCGGTGGTGGCGTGTTCCGAGAAGCAGGCGCAGTCCGGTGGGGCGGGGCAGGCCCCTGGGCCAGCGCAGGCCAGTGGGGCGGGGCAGGCGCAGGCGCTCAAGTCCGAGCTCGCCCTCGCGAACAAGGACGAGACGTGCCCCGGCGGGACGGTGAGGGGATGCTGGGAGGCGGCCATGGAGGCCGAGATGAAGGGCGACGTCGCGCGCGCGACCGGGCTGTACACCCGGGTGTGTGACGCGGGCGGCGCCCGGGCGTGCAACGTGCTGGGCATCCTCACGTCCAAGGAGGGCGCGGACCCGGCGCGCGTCTATTCGCTCTTCCTGCGTGGGTGTGACGGCGGGGACATGTCCGGCTGCTACAACGCGGCCATGTGCCACAAGACGGGCGAGTGCGCCGCGAAGAACGACGCCGAGGCCACGAAGCTCCTCCGGCGCGCGTGCGACGGCGGCGACTCGGATGCCTGCGCCCACCTGGGTGGACGCTGAGGGCCGTGGAAACCCGCTAGCGGCCGTCCCGGGCCGTGGGTCCGAGGCCGCGCTCCTTCCCGAGTCCCTCCCGCTTCAGCAGCGCTCCGATCACCGCCGCCCCGATGGCGATGAGGGCTCCCGCGGTGAAGGGCGCGCTGGAGCCGAGGGACTTGTAGAGCGCGCCGCTGGCCACCGGGCCCACGGTGCGGGCGAGGCCTCCCGAGGACTGTGCCAGTCCGAGCGTCAGGCCCAGCAGGGAGGGGTTCGCCGCCTGGGAGGCCAGGCTCGAGAGCAGTGGCTGGGTGAGGCCGAGCCCCATGCCGACCAGGACCACGGCGCCGACCAGGGGGAGGGGTTGGGCCGAGACGCTCACGCCCAGCATGCCGGCGGCGAGCAGCAGCGTCCCGAGGATGAGCAGGCGCACCTCGCCCACCGCCCTGGACAGTGGCCCGATGAGGCCGCCCTGGATGACGAGCCCCAAGCCCCCCACCAGGGCGAAGGTGTAACCCACCTCCTTCGCGCTCCAGCCGACGCGCTCCTGGGCGAGCAGCGCGAAAGCCACCTGGAGCGTCGTCATCGAGAGGAAGACGAAGAAGTAGAGCAGCAGCATGAGCCGCAGCGCGCGCTGCCGGGGCGAGCTGTGGAATACGCTCATCCGCGACGGCGGCTTCGCCGAGGTGGAGCGGGGGGAGGGAACATGGGTTTCGGGCATGGCCAGGAGCACGCCGAGGGCGCCGAGGAGGGCGAGCGCGCCCGCCGCTAGCGGGGGGACCCACGCGCCCCACTGGGAGAGCTGGCCGCCAATCATGGGCCCCATCACGAGCCCCAGTCCGATGCCGGCCCCGAGCCGCCCCATGGACTGCGCGCGGCTCTCGGGCGGGGTGACGTCCGCGAGGGTGGCCTGGCACGCCGAGATGTTGCCCGAGGTGGCGCCCGCCAGGATGCGGGAGAGGAAGAGCAGCGGCAGCAGGAGGTGGTAGCTGGCCAGGGAGAAGAGGCCCATGGCCACCGCGTTGGCCGCGAGGCTGAGCAGGATGATGGGCCGGCGGCCGTAGCGGTCCGAGAACCTCCCGAGCAGGGGCGTGGCCAGCAGCTGCGTGAAGGAGAAGCTGCCGAGCAGCACGCCGACCGTAAGCTCCGAGCCCCCCATCGACTGGACGTAGAAGGGCAGGAGCGGGATGACGATGCCGAAGCCCACCAGGTCGAGGAACACCGTCACGAAGACGAGTGCCTCGATCCGGCGGAGGATCCGTGGTTCTGAGACCATAGGCCCCACCCATACCGGGGAGTCAGGCGCTCCGCCACCCTCCAGGGGGACGGACGGACGTGAGCCGTCTCCGGGTTGATGGCACCATGGGGGCATGACTCGCAAGATGTTGCTGCTGTGGGTGTCCCTCGCGCTCGCCGCCTGCGCCCGCTCCACCTCGTCCCAGCATGTGGGCGAGGCCCCGGGGACGGCCTTCAAGTCTTCCCTGTCCGTGCTGCTCGAGCACCGCGCCGAGCTGGCCCTCACCGCCGAGCAGGTGGACCGGTTCGAGAAGCTGGACTTCGCCCTCCACGAGAAGAACATCGGGCTCCAGCATCAACTGGAGGCCCTGCAGGTCCAGAGCAAGAAGGACAACCGTCCCTGGCACGGGGGCTACATGGGCGGTGGGACGCATGACGCCCACGGAGGAAAGGGCACCACCACCAGCGGGCCTCCGGATGCGGACAAGGAGCGCTTCGTGCGGCGCGAGCGTCTGGATCGCATCGAGTCCACGCTGCGCCAGATGCAGGACAACGACACGCAGTCCTACATGGAAGCGGAGAAGGTGCTGAGCGACGCGCAGAAGCCCCGGGCCCGCGAGCTCTTCTCCCAGGAGCGCGGAAAGCTGCTCAAGCAGCTCGAGGCCATCCACTACAAGCAGCGCAAGGGCGAGTACTGAAGCCGCCGCTCGCGCTCAGGGCGTGACGTGGTGGAGCCAGATGTTCCGCGTCGCGATGTGGGGCTGGAGGAGCAGGTCCGCGATGCGCTGCCCCGGTGGGACGGGCCGGTTGAACGGGTAGCCCGGCTCGCGCGTGTCCTCCAACTCCTCCCCCGTGGGCTCCTGTTCCCAGCGGGTGATCATCACCATGAAGCGGAAGAGCATGCCCTCGGGCCGGCCGCGCGGCAGCAGCAGGTTCGCGGGCCAGCCACGCTCGTGCACCACGGACGCGAGCCGCGCCGGCCGGAAGATGACCGCCTGCTCCGAGGGCCTCAGCGTGTGCTCGAACCGGTCCATCTCCATCCACATCCGGCGATCCTCGGCGTACGCATCCCCCGCCAGGTAGATGCGCACCGTCACCTTCTGCTCGTGCGGCAGCAGGTTCTCCACCCGGAAGAAGTAGTGGAAGGGTTCGTGGTCCAGGTGCCGCTTCATCACCTCCCGCCCGTCCGGCAGGAGCACCCGGTGCTGCGCCATGAAGGTGCTCAGCGCGTGCGTGCTCGAGCGGAAGGAGGGGGGGGGACTGGTCCAGTAATCTCCCCCGAAGGTGGCTTCGCCCCAGCGCTGCCCGTCGAAGTCCGGTGACGTCCCCCCGGGGATGTCCTTCACGAAGCACAAGAGGATGTCCGGGCTCTGGTGGGCCGGATAGATGCCCTCGCCGAGCCACTTGCGCACCAGCACCCGCGGCCCGTTGGACAGCTCGGACGGCGGCAGGTGCGTGCTCTGCCAGGCGTCGAGGATGTCGTCCACGTGGCGGTGCCAGCGGTAGAAGAGCGGATCCCTCGCCGCGGTGGCCGGGGAAGCCAGGACCCCGGGCAGGCCCGTCTGGTTCCGCGGCGCCGTCAGGCAGCCGAGCAGCACGTGGCCCAGGTGGTGGTGCGAGCCGTAGGGGCCGAGCGGCTCCGCCCAGGCCTCGCCATCCACGGAGCCCGGGTTGGACTCGGCCGTATCGGCGAGCTGCTCCAGGCGCTCGATGACGATGGGCGTCTCCTCCCGCCACAGCAGCCCCGAGGAGGCCGCGGTGAAGAGGCGGTCGCGGCGCATCGCGTGGTCGGTGACGCCGTAGCCGGGCAGATCCCTCGGGCTCAGGCCGGGCGGCCGGGGGGCGAAGCCGGGTAGCCCCGCGTCATAGCCCTCGTTGATGGGCGAGGCGTAGTCCCCCAGGGGCACGGTGCGGGGCATGCCGAACGACAGCCGCTCCGTGTCGTAGCGGGCCAGCAACTGCTGGCGCACGTACCCGAACCGCCCGCTGCGTCCCTCCGGCAGGAGGCGGTGCTCGGGCCGCGTCGGGTCCGGAAGGCCCGCCGCCGGGTACAGCACCGGCCACGTGTCCACGTGCTCGTTGAGCCCGGTGTCCTCGCGGAAGTAGTCCAGCCAGATCTCCGCGCCGGGCGTGCCGGGGTTCCCCTTCCGGGGCAGCTCGGGGCGCCCCGAAGGCAGCACCTGGTGGGGGGCGCGCTCCCGCAGGGACGGCACGGACAGCCGGCGGCCCTCGGGGTGGTGGGCGATGAAGACGCGCAGCGCGTACTTCGCCCACTCGGGGTCTCCCGCCTGGGCCTGCCGCTCGGCCTCGTCCAGCACCGCTCCCAGCCCCTCCTCACCGGGCCGCGCGTTGGCCAGCTCCATGAGGCGGGCCGCCAGGGACAGCGCGTGCTGGAGGTGCGAGGGCAGGGAGGGGAGGAACCGATGGAGGGTGGAGGGAGGCCCGAACAGCTCGGGCTCCCCCCGGGCCGTTCTCGGCAGGGGAGGGGGCGGGGACTCCCGGCACAGCAGCGCCCGCGCCCGCTCGTTCGGCTCCACCGGCGCGAAGCTCACTTGAGGCCGACGTAGATGTGCTGGACGTCGTCGTCCTCGTCCATGGCTTCCAGGAAGGCCTCGACCTCGGCGCGCGCCTCACCTTCGAGCGACACCGGATTCTTGGCGATCCACGCCAGGTTCTGCGAGCTCACCGTCCAGCCCATGCCCGTCAGGGCGCGGCTCACGCTGTCCAGGTCCGTCGCCGCGGTGAGGAAGCGCGTGGCGCCCTCCTCACCGGCCTCGAGCTCCTGCGCGCCCGCCTCGATCGCCGCGGTCTCGGCATCCGCGCCGGCCTCGGGCGGCGTGGCCTCGATGACGCCCAGGCGGTTGAAATCCCAGGACACCGCGCCGCTGGTGGCGATCTGCCCCTTGCGGAAGAGCAGCCGGATGTTGGCGGCGGTGCGGGTCTTGTTCTCGGTGAGGCACTCGACGATCACCGGCACCTGGTGGGGGGCGAAGCCCTCGTACGTCACCACCTCGTAGTTCACCGGCTCGTCGAGCAGGCCCGCGCCCTTCTTGATGGCACGCTCGAGCGTGTCACGAGGCATCGAGGCCTTCTTCGCCGCATCCATCGCCATGCGGAGCCGGGGATTGCTGCCCGGCTCGGCACCGCCGGTCTTGGCGGCGACGATGAGTTCCTTGACCAGCTTGGTGAAGAGCCGGCCCTTCGCGGCCGCATGCTCGGTGCGGCCCTTGTGCTTCCATTGAGCGCCCATGGGATGGGCTCCTACCTCATTCCGGGGCCGCGTTCATCAACTCAGGCGGCCGGACAGGCCCTCGGGTGGACAGTCGCCGCACCGGGGGCCAGGGGCGGCGCTCAGAACCGGTCGCCGTACTCGGTCTCGGTCAGCTTCTGCCAGCTGCCGTTCTGCAGCTTGTAGACGAAGGCCTTGTAGCTCACCCGCAGGTCGCCATTCAGGTCACCCTGGGCGGTGATGGTCACCTCGTCGGACGCCGTGCGGCGGACCTCATAGCGGTAGTAGAGCATTCCGTCGGGCGCCCAGCCCAGGTCCGCCCAGTGCCCCGTCTCCATGATGAAACGCTCCTTGGCGCCATTCGGAGGCGCCGGCGGATTCCATGGCATGTCCGGGTCCACCCCTCCCGGGAACTGCCCGCCGTGCGCGGCGACGTACTCGTTCAGCACGCGCATGATGGAGTTCATCATCATCTCCCGCTCGGCCTGCTTCGAGCGCAGCATGATGTTCTGGAACTCGGGCAGGGCCACCGTGGACAGGAGGCCGACGATGCAGACGACGATCATCAGCTCGATGAGCGTGAAGCCCCGCCGAGCGCGGCCGGGGTGAAGCTTTCGGTTCGCCATGACATGCCTCCTTCGAGGCGACAGCAGAGAGAGGAACGCGCGGTTCACGGAGGGGTGTTGCCCGCGGTGGCTGGAGCTGGAGCTTTCGCGGCGGGAACGAGGAGGTAGCTGCCCGAGCCCTGGGGCTTCATCTGCATGCCCCGGGCCTCCTGCTGCTTGATCCACGCCTGCTGCTCCGGCGTGAGGGGACCGATGCGCGTCGAGCGCATCAGCAGGGAGCCATCGGACGCATTGGAGAGGATGACGGTGTCGGGGGGCGCGCCCGGGTAGGTGTAGGCGGGGGGCAGCGGCTGGGGCTCCTGGCCCAGGTTGACGCCGTGGTAGGCGCCCGCCAGGGCCACCGCCACGCCCAGCCCGATGAACAGGGACTTGTTCGGCCCCTTCGGAGCCTTCTTCTGCTCGGCCTCGTCCGGCTGGAACGTCACCTTGCCGGTGGCGGCGGGCTTCTTCGGCGCCCCATGCGCGGGGGCGAGCGCCGCGAGCGGCTGGCCCGAGGCCGCCGCCTTCACGTTGCTGGCGAAGTCCACGGCCTCCTGGGTCAGCGTCTCCCAGGTGCGATCAATGGCCAGCCCCATGTCCGGGGAGGCGGGGGTCGCGGCGCGCAGCGCCTCCAGGGTCCGGTCCACCTCGGCGAGCAGCGCCTCGAGCGCCACCTGATCCACCCGGCCTCCGGCGGTCAGCAGCAGATCCTGCGCCGCGGCCAGGCGCCAGCGCACCGCGACGGCGTTGCGCAGGGAATCGGCCAGGCCCTCATCCATGAGGACCTCGCGCTCGGGCAGGGTGAACTTCTCCTGCAGCCTGCGGGCGTTGGGCAGCGACATCGCCAGCGTCCGCTTGCCGCACAGCACCTCCAGGGCCTGCGCCTGGGAGGGCACGTTGCCGGGCCACGTCGCGGGTTGGCCCAATTTCTTGTGAGTCAGAGCCACGGCGTCGAGCAGGCTCTCTTCCGAAGTCGGGGTAAGGGGGTTCTGCGGATCGTTTGACATGGGCCCACGCGGGAAGACGGGGCCCCATCATCCGCCCTGTGCGGGTCTCAATTCAATCGTCTGTCCGACACTCCTCCGGGGATTCGCCCCACTGCATGGTTGCAGGTGCAACAGAAGGCGGTTGTCCAGAAAAGCCGGAAGGCCCGCCCGGGAGGCAAGCAGGCGGGGTCAGGGCAGGGGCCGGCCGGTGGAGGCCTGGGCCATGCGCACCGCGCGATCCATCAGCTCGCCCTGGGACCAGCGCTTGTCGCCCTCCAGCGCGCGGCGCTTCCACGAGCCGTCCGCGTCGAGCACCCAGGCATGGGTGTTGTCCGCGAGGCTCCGGTCGAGCAGATCCCTCACCTGGGCGAGCAGCTGCGGCTCCTCCACCGGCGTGAGGGCCTCCACGCGGTGATCCAGGTTGCGGGGCATGAGGTCCGCCGAGCCGATGTAGCAGCGCGTTCCCCCGCCGCGCTCGAAGAGGTAGATGCGCGAGTGCTCCAGGAAGCGGCCCAGCGTGGAGACGACGCGGATGTTCTCCGAGACGCCGGGGACGTGGGGCCGCAGGCAGCAGATGCCGCGCACGTTGAGGTCCACCTTCACGCCGGCGCGCGAGGCGTCATAGAGGGCGTGGATCATCGCCGGGTCCACCAGCGCGTTCATCTTCATCACGATGCGGGCGGGGCGCTCGGCGGAGTGCTCGGCGATGGTGCGGCGGATCTGCTCGAGCAGGCCCTCGCGCATGTTGATGGGGGCCACCAGCAGCTTGCGAAAGGTTTTGGGGCGGGCGAAGCCGGTGAGGAAGTTGAAGAGGTCCGCCACGTCCGCGCCGATCTCCGGATCCGTGGTGAAGAGCCCCAGGTCCGTGTAGAGACGGGCCGTCTTCGAGTTGTAGTTGCCCGTGCCCACGTGGACGTAGTGGCGCACCCGCTCGCCCTCGCGGCGGACGATGAGGATGGCCTTGGCGTGCGTCTTGAGGCCGGGGATGCCGTAGACGACGTGCACCCCCGCCTCCTCCAGTGCCAGCGCCCACTGGATGTTGGTGCGCTCGTCGAAGCGCGCCTTGAGCTCCACCATGCACACCGCCTGCTTACCCCGCTCGGTGGCGCGGATGAGCGCGGGCACCAGCGGAGACTTGTCCGAGGTGCGGTACACGGTCTGCTTGATGGCGAGCACGTCCGGATCCTCCACCGCCTCCGTGACGAAGCGCTCCACCGAGGTGGTGAAGGACTCGTAGGGGTGGTGGACGAGCAGATCCCCCCGCCGCATGGCCGACAGCACCGTGCCCACCTCGCCCCCGTCCCCCTCGGCCTTCAGGCGAGGCTGGGTGACGGGCGTCCAGGGCGGATCCCTCAGCTCGGCGAAGCCCGGCGTGGCCACCACGGACATCAAATCCGTGTAGTCCAGCAGCCCCTGCTCCTCGTAGAGCTGGCGCGGCTCCAGCGTGAGCGCCTCCATGAGGGGCTCGAGCATCTTGGGGCTCATCCCCGCCTGCACCTCCAGGCGGATGACGTCTCCGAAGCGGCGCTGGCGCAGCTCCGTCTGTACCGCCACCAGCAGATCCTCCGCGTCCTCGGACACGGTGAAGTCCGCGTCGCGGGTGACGCGGAACAACCCCCGGTCCAGCACCTCCATGCCGGGGAACAGGGCGTCCAGGTGGTGGGCGATGATCTCCTCGAGCGGGACGAAGGTCGTGCCCCCCTTGATCGGCACGAAGCGCGGCAGCAGCTCCTTGGGTACCTTCACCCGTGCCACGTTCTCCGTCTCCGTCACCGGATCCCTCAGCAGCACCGCCAGGCTGAGCGAGAGGTTGGAGATGTAGGGGAAGTGCCGCCCCAGGCCGATGGCCAGCGGGGTGAGCACGGGGAAGATCTGCTCGCGGAAGCGCTGATGCAGCTGGGCGCGCGACTCGGCATCGAGCTCCTTCATGGACAGGATGCGCAGGCCCTTGTCGGCGAGGGCGGGGCGCAGCTGGCGCTCGAAGCAGTCGCTGTGACGCCGGGCCTGCTCGAGGATGCGCGTGTGCATCTTGTCGAGCGTCTCGCCCGGGGTGGCGCCATCCGGTACCAGCCGCGCCACGCGGTTGCGCACCTGCTCGTGCAGGCGCGCCACCCGGATCATGAAGAACTCATCGAGGTTGCGGGCGTAGATGGCGCAGAATTTCATCCGCTCCATCAACGGCACCGAGGCGTCCTCGGCCAGCTGGAGGACCCGGTTGTTGAAGGCGAGCCAGGACAGCTCCCGGTTGAAGAAGAGGCCGCTGTCCGGCACGTCCGTCCCGGGCGGGATGGTGTCCCGCTCGACGGGTTTGTTGGAGCCGTTCCGGCTGGGGGAGGTGCGCTTGGACATGTCCGCTCTCTGGGCTGCGGGCGAGCGGTGTATCAGGCCGGGGCCATGCGGAGGGTGAAACCTGCGTGAGCAGGGCCTCAGGCGTTGCCGCGCGAACCCCTGGGCTCACCCGACTTGGGACCCCCCTTCTTCGAGTCCGTCCGGGTGATCTTCGGCACCTTGTTGCGTCCCTTGCGGGTACGGCCCGTCGCCTCGGATGCCTCCGCCTGCAGCTTCTTCGCCTTGGATTTACGAATTCCCGCCATGTAGGTGTCCTCCGTTTCCAGCAAGGTGGGTACTGGACACGGCGAGGACACTGGCGTGGAGGCGCCGGATGGCGGGGCGCACGTGGAACGGGCAGGCGTGCGAGCCCCACCCCTACAGGGCGGCGGCGTGCTCTTCCTGGCTCGGGAGGGCCCAATCACGCTGGGCGGTCCGCCGGAACTTCGGCTTCGCCCCCCGGAACTCGACGGCGTAGGTCTGCGCGTGGGCGCGAGCCTCCAGCCACCGCGCCAGGCACTCCGCATGGTCCACGACGGACAGCACGCAGATGTCGAACCGGTTGCCGGCGCCGTCCTGCCGCACCACGGCCCAGCCATCCAGCGGCAGCGGCTCCATCATGTCCGCCCGCCAGAGCACCCGGTCGGTGGCGAGGCCCAGGTGCTCCAGGGCGTGCTCGACCTCCAGGTGCTTCATCCACAGCACGGCCTCTTGCGCCGCGGGGGACGACTCGCGCGGGATGTCGATGAGCAGCTCGAGACCACACTCCCCCTGGTACTCCCACCGGTAGCGGGACCCCAGGCCGTCTCCCTCGTCGTCGATGGCGAGCGGAGGCCCCAGACGCTGCTCGAGCTCCGCCCTCGAGACACTCAGGGTGCAGGCGCGGTGCTGCTTCCTCGAGAGGACCAGACGGTTTGCGGCGAGCGGCTTCATGGGGGTTCTCCTATCGTGGAGGAGAAATGTGGTGCCGCTGCCCGGCAGCGCCAAGCGGGCAGGCTCGCGATCGTTCAGTTCAACAAATGTGGGGAGCCCGTTGTGTTCACCGGGCGGGAGCCCACCGGAAATGGGATGACGTGTCCCACTGCTGGGAAGCGCACAGGGCGTCAGGACAGCAGCGGCCAGAGCCAGGAGATGATCGGCACGGCGCCGAGCAGGTAGCAGGAGGCGAGCAGCGCGCCCGCGAGCAGCCGGTGCTCGTGGGCGCGGGGCCGGCTCGACAGGCCCGCGGGGATGAGCAACGCCGGCAGCGCGAGCAGAAGGAAGAGCAGCGCGGGCACGGCATAGGGGACGCGGCTCCGCTCGAGGTGCTCGAAGAGGTTCAGCGGGTCGGCACGCTGGCCCGAGGCGGTGAGGCCCACGTGGCATCCCTGGGGGGTGAGCAGCGTGAGGCCCCGGCGCGAGGGCACGAGGAAACCGGTGGGCAGGCGGGTACAGGGGCCGTCGAGGCGGGCGATGGGAGCCAGGACCCTGGTGCCTTCACCCACCCGCAGCGTGCCATCCGCCCCGGCGGCCGTATGCCACCGCTGGCCCCGCCCTTCATGGATGGCACCCGCGCCCTGTTCTGGCAGGAAACGGGAGAAGGTCTCGAGCCGGGTGCCCTCGGCCACCCCCGGCGCGGGCAGGGGGCGCAGCCCGGAGGGCGGTGGCTCCGAGGGGAGGATGCTGCCGTCCGGTTCGAGCCGATGGGTGGGCGGCAGGCCCGGAGGGCGCATGCGCCCGGCCACGCGCAGGTCGAGCCCGGCCAGCAACTGAACGGACTGTCCGGCCACCTCGCCGGCCCCGCTCTCGCGCACCTCGCGCAGGGTGCCTCCGTCCTCGATGAGGAAGCGCCAGCCCTGGGCAAGGCTCGCGTTCCAGGCCACGCGCACGATGCAGTCCAGGCGGTTCAGGCACATCTCCTCGCGGGTGACGGTGCGGGGGAGGTCCGTGTCGCCCACCCGGACGAGCACCGCGTCCGCGGCCTCGGCCCGCGCGTCCTCGCCGCGTGCGGGCGCGAGCGCCACCTCCAGCCGGTTGTCCGCCCACGCCAGGCCGAGCAGACGGCTGCCAGTTCCGCCCGGAAGTCGCTCTGGAGGCACGAGCCAGCCCTCCGCGCTCGCCACGGCCGCCACGAGCACCTCGAACACGCCGCCCGCCATGGACGTGCGGGTGCTCGCCCGGTAGACGAGCCCCACGAGGCCGCCAGGTCCGGGAAGCAGGCCTTCCACCCGGTCGAGCGACAGCCGCTCGGGCAGGGGGGGCAGAAGCCGGGCTTCACCGCGCCGGGGCTGGAGGAGGGCGAAGGTGCCGGTGGGGAGATCGGGCGCGGCCGGGCAGGGGACCCACACCTGGTTCTCCTGGGCGAGCAGGGGAATGCGGGCATCCCGGCCGCAACTGCTGGGGGCGGAAACGAGGGGGTGACCGGCGGCATCCGACCAGCTCAACTGGCGCGCACCCGTGGGCTCCTGCGGCCAGATCGCCACGAAGCCGAGGGCCACCACCCAGAGCAGGCAGGCGGCCCCCAGGAGCAGCCAGGAGAGGATGCGAAAGGAGGGCACCAGCCCGATGACGCGCGGGAGGGCTGATCTCTTCCCCAGGGCGGAAATGCAATCCGCCGGACGGCACGGAACTCCGGTACTACGAGCGCGTCTGATTTCCCTCGGCGTGCTCGCGCCGGGCCGTGGCGGACCGGACGAGCCACAGCGCCGCCGCGGGGAGGAGCACCATGCCGGCGAAGAAGAGCAGGAAGGAGCCGGCTCGCGCGGCGGAGGCCCCCACCGCCGCATAGGTGGCGGAGATGCCCAGGTTGGCGAGCAGGGACGCGGTCAGGAAACCGCGCCACGGCATGCGGCTGACTCCGGCGAAGACCACGGAGGCCTCGGCCAGCACGGGCACCGCGCGCAGGGCGACGAGAAACCAGGGGCCATGGCGCCCGGCCAGGCGGGCGAAGCGGGCCACCTCGGACTCGCCCACCATGCGCCGCAGGGCGGCTCCTCCCGCCCTGGCGCCGAGCAGATAGCCCAGCACGCTCCCCACCGTCATGCCGGCCCAGCACGTCAACGTGCCACGCCAGAAGCCGAGCAGTGCGCCAGCGGCGGTGGCGGCGAGGCTGGAGGGCACGGGCAGGGCGATGTCACCGGCCAGCAGTCCACCCAGCACCAGCGCCACCTGCCAGTCCGGCCGGCGTGTCCCGAGGAAGCCGCGCGCGGCCAGCTCCAGGTCCACGCCCCAGAGGAAGAAGGGGACGAGCAGGACGAGCAGCAGCACACCGCAGAAGCCCATCCACCCCACCGCGCGTCTGGTACCCTGGTTCATGGACGCTGAATAGCAGGCGGGCGCGAATCCCGGGTAGAACGAGCCCCATGAAACGAACCCTGCCGCGCCGGTTGCTCCTGTCCCTGGCCGTGCTGTTGGCCTTCATCGCGGGTGGCGTGGGCATGGGCGGCTGCATCTTCTCGGCTCCGACCTGGAAGGGGCCGAAGACGGACCACTTCGATGGGGAGCGCTTCGTCAACCTGGAGCCCCGGGAGCAGAGGGGGAGTTTCCTGGACTGGCAGCTCAACCGGAAGCAGGGCCCGTGGAAGGAGTGGCACGACGTGCCTCCTGGCCCGCCTCCTCCCGAGCGCGTGGCACGTGGTGCCCTGCGGGTGACGTTCATCAACCACGCCACGGTGCTGCTGCAGCTGGACGGGCTCAACATCCTCACGGACCCCATCTACAGCGAGCGCTGCAGCCCGGTCTCCTTCGTGGGCCCCAAGCGGGTGCGGCCCCCGGGCATCCGTTTCGAGGACCTCCCTCCCATCGACGTGGTGGTGCTCAGCCACAACCACTATGACCACATGGACGTGGCCACGCTGCGGCGGCTCCAGGAGAAGTTCCCCGGGCTGCGCATCTTCGCGGGCCTGGGCAACCGGGCCTTCCTCGAGGGCAAGGGCCTGCGCCAGGTGACCGACGTGGACTGGTGGCAGGAGTTCCCCCTGGGCCCCGAGGTGACGCTGGTGAGCGCGCGCACCCAGCACTTCTCCAACCGGGGCCTGTTCGATCGTGGCGGCACGCTGTGGACGGGCTACGTCTTCCGGGGCCCGCATGGGGCCACCTACTTCGCGGGGGACACCGGCTGGGGCCGGCAGTTCGCCGAGGCCCGTGAGCGCTTCGGCCCCATGCGCCTGGCGGTGCTGCCCATCGGCGCCTACAAGCCCGAGTGGTTCATGTCCCCGGTGCACGTATCGCCGGGCGAGGCCGTCCAGGCCAGCGTGGACCTGGGAGCGCGCTACAGCGTCCCCATGCACTACGGCACCTTCAGGCTCGCGGACGATGGCGAGAACGAGCCGGTGGAGGAGCTGAAGCGGGTGCTGGCGGAGCGGGGAGGGCAGGCCCCCGAGTGGTGGGTGCTGGGCTTCGGCGAGGGGCGAGACGTTCCTCCCGCGCCCACGCCTTGAGGACTCCAGCACGCCGTGCATTCAGGGGGAGGCGGGACCCGGCCGCCACTCCGGCCGCAACAGTCCGTACAGCACCGCGTCCTGGAGCTCGCCGTCGAGGAAGTAGCGCTGGCGCTGGTAACCCTCGCGCTGGAAACCCAGGCCCTCGAGCGCCAGGATGGAGCTCGCGTTGCGCGGGTCCACGTCCGCCTCCAGCCGGTGCAGCTCGAGCGAGGTGAAGCCGAACTCCACCACCCGGCGCACCGCCTCCCGCCCGTAGCCGTGGCCCCAATAGGCGCGGTTCAACGCGTAGCCGAGACTCGCGCGCCGGTGCTGGGCGCTCAGCTCCGCCAGGGTGCAGGTGCCGATGATCCGGTCGTCCTCGCGCCGGGCGAAGCCCCAATTGAAGAGCGAGCGCTCGGCGAAGTGATGGTGGATGTTGCGCAACAGCTTCTCCGCCTGGGCCAGCTCGGTGTACGCGGACCAGCTCCAGTAGCGTGTCACCTCGGGGTGGGAGAAGAGCTCGAAGAGCGCGGGGATGTCCGCCTCCGTCATCCAGCGCAGGCGCAGGCGGGGCGTCTCCAGGGTGGGCAGGGTCGAGGCACCAGTGAGCATGGTGCCCTCCAGCTTAGAGCGCTCCCGGGACGGCGGACACCCTCGAGCCAGACGGAAGGCGGCCCAGAACTTCTGGAAGACGGGCGGTGTGACACAATGAGGAGCCATGTCCCCCCAGCCCGCCATTCGCGGCTTCGTCTGCGGGACGCTCGCGGGGGCCTTCGCGATGTTCCTGCACCGCAGCAACCGCGAGGGGCGGGTGGACCTGCACGCCCTTGGCCCGCGCACTACCCGCTTCGTGTACGACGTCTCCTGGGAGTAGCGCGCGGTCTCAGTCAGGTCCTCGGGCGGAAAACGCCACGGGCCGAAGGTGTGGCGCGAGGTGTTGGTATTGCCATTCACGCTCCTGGGCACCGGCAGTGGCGGCATCGGTGGGGGCGGCGCAGGTGGCGGCGTTGACAGCGTAGGTGGCCGCATGGACGGCATGACCGGCGACGTGGGCGGTGGCGGCGGCGTGACCGGCGGCACGGGCGGCGGCGCGGGCCGCGCCTTGGTCGGCGTCGCGGGCAGCGGCGTGGGCGGCGAACGCGGCGGCGCGCGCCTCGCTCATCGTCATTTCTCCCCGTACCCAGGCACGCCCTGCTTCGACGGCCTTCCGGGGCCGGGGGTCCGCCGGGTACTTCTCCTCGAAGTAGGGGAGGACATGCTCGGCGCAGTCCGTGGCCCAGAGCACCAGGGCGCCGTGGTCCTGCTTGTCGAGCTTCATGTCTCTTCCTCTCCAGGTCCCGGTCGCATCACTCGAACTCTTTGATACACTTTCGGCAAAAACCCACACTACAAACCCATGCCCCCACATCCCATGAATCGAGTGTCTTTCGTTTGCGGTGTAACCATGTCTCTGCTTCTGGGCTGCACTCCTCCCGACCAGGAGAAGACGGTTCTCAGGGTTCCGCTCTATCCGTACATCCCCGATGCCGCTGGCGATCGATTCAACGCCATGGCCACACGGATCGAGACGGAGTTCGAGAGCGCGCACCCGGACATCGATCTCGTGCTCAATCCATCCTGCTTCAAGGATGATTTCTATGAGCCGGCGCAGATCGCGCGCTCCCTGAAGGGGGAGGGGGACTGCAGCTACGATGTCATCGAGACGGATACGGCGATATTGGGTGAGCTGGTCGCCGAGGGCGGGGTGCGTCCATGGCCGCGGCTGCCGGAGAACATCGACTGGCATCCGTCGGGGGTCGAGGCCTCCACCCACACGGAACAGAACGCCCTCTACGGCGTACCGCACTGGCTCTGTGGCCACTTCGTCATGTCGCGCGATGAGACCGTGCGCCAGGCCGGGACGGTGAGCGCGTTGGTCCAGGCCCTGGAAGCCCGGAACACGGCTGTTCCCGATATGGCCGTGAACATGCTCGGGAGCTGGAACCTTCCCTCGCTCTATCTGGATGCCTGGGCGGACGCCAAGGGCCTGGAGGATCTTCGGTCCGCCGTGACCACCTCGAGCTACGATCCCGAGGTGCTCCAGTCACTGCGAGCCTTCGCCAGCACCTGTGACTCCTCCGGAAGCAATCCCTGTCTCGACGGGACGTATGACCTCGAGGAGAACGCCGACCTGCCCGCGAGGCTGTTCGCCGAGAACAAGGCCGATGCCACCGCCGGGTACTCCGAGCGGTTGCACGTCATCCTCAAGAGTCTCCCGGCGGGAGAGAGCCCCTCCGCCATCAAGATTTCCTCCGCTCCGCTGGCGGAGGGGAGCCGCCCCATCCTGTTCACGGACTCCTACTTCCTGGGAGTGCGCTGCACCGGCGAATGTGAGCAGGCGGCGCTCGAGTTCGTGCGGTACATGAGCCAGGCGAGCACCTTCGAGTGGATCTTGATGAGCGAGGATGCTCCAGAGGCGGCGCGCGTGCCCCGGTACCTCCTGCCGGCCGCGCTCGACGTCTACAAGGCGCCCGGGCTTCGCGCCGATCCGTTCTATCCCACCCTGGCCGAGGAGACCCAGAACGGGGGGCCCTTCCCCAACTCGGGCTTGTATGGCATCCGCAAGCAGATGCGCGACGCCATCAAGCTTTCGATTCAGCCGTGAGGGATTGATTCAGGGATTGGGGGGTTCCGGCGAGTGGCGGGGCAGCGCTCGGCGGGGGCGGAGTCAGCCCCCGCGCCTTCCGGCCGGTCGTGGCGACGGCCCCCATGTGGCTCACATGCCCATGCCGCCGTCTACCGGCAGACCGATGCCCGTGATGAACCGCGAGGCGTCCGAGGCGAGGAACACAGCGGCATCCGCCATGTCCGATACCTCGCCGAGCCGGCCCAGCGGCGTCTGGCCAATGACGTCGCGGACGGCCGCTTCCGTGCTCGCATCTTCAACCTGTTCTTTGGCTCCAGGCGCAAGGCCTTCGCGTCTCTGCCCGGGCCCGTGCCTGGAATCCTCGGCAACGCGGGAGACTTCCTCGGGGGCGCGAAGCCCTGGAACGTCTGCGCGCGCTATGGCCGTGAGTACGGCGGCGTCACCGTGGTCTGGCTGGGGCCCAAGCCGGCCCTGGTGCTCAACGCCCCCACGCTCATCGAGCAGGTGCTCGACTCCCGCCGCATGGAGTTCGAGAAGGGCTCGCTCCACGAGCAGCTCAAGCCATCCATCACGGCGCATTCGATCTTCATCGCGAACCTGAATGGAGATTGGGCCACCAAGCGCCAGGACGTTCGACGCCTTCGCCGTTGCCGGTATGGGCGAGAAGACGCCGGACTCGGTGTACGAAGACTTCCTGCTGCTCGCCAAGGGGGCGGATGCCCGGCTCAAGTCCAACCTGCCCTTGAGCTTCGTCTCGTTGCCCAAGGGCTTCGAGGCCGCCCGTGAGCGGTTCTACCGGTTCTTCGAGGAGCGCCTCGGTGCTCTGCGGAAGTCACCGAAGCCGGGTGGCGCGGATCTGATGTCGTGGATGCTGCGCGAGATGCCCGGCCACGATGATGCGTGGCTGGCGCGCCACGTCGCGCTGATGTTCTACGGCGGTGTCTTCTCCGCGTGCACCACCCTGGTGGGCGCGTTCCACCAGTTGCAGAAGCACCCCGAGGTCGAGGCGCGACTGGCGGCCGAGGCCGCCACGTTCGCAGGGG
>DASQMW010000299.1:0-8687 GCA_035645295.1 Archangium sp. | reverse complement strand
GTGCGTCCGGGGGAGTCCGCGGTTTGGCGCGTGGTGTTGATCGGACTCCGCGTGCCCCCTATCCTCACGGGACCTCGACTCGCCGGGCATTGTCCGGTTGGTCGTCCGTGCACATGACGAGGGGCGAGACAGTGACGGGAGATGCTCGCGCGCCGCGCACGGATCGGCCGAGACCGCGGTGGATGCGGTCGTGACCGCGAAGGGCGCCGACGCGCGGCGGACGACCGAAAAGTCGTCTGCCGCCAAGAAGAGCGACAGTAAGAAGTCCGCCAGCAAGAACGCCCCGGCGAAGAAGGCCACCAGCAAGAAGACCGCGACCAAGAAGGCCGCCAGCAAGAAGGCGGCCAGCAAGAAGGCGGCCAGCAAGAAGACGTCCAGCAAGAACGCCACGACCAAGACCGCCACGACCAAGAAGACGGCGGCCAAGAAGACGGCGGCCAAGAAGGTCTCCGCGCGCCGCAAGGGCGCTGACGAGGACCTGCCCACCGTGGAGGCCGACGCCGGGGACGGCGAGGCCACGGAATCCCCCAGGCGGGGCAAGGGGCCGCACTACCTGGTGGTGGTCGAGTCGCCCGCGAAGGCGAAGACCATCAAGAAGTACCTGGGCTCCGGCTACACGGTGAAGGCCTCGGTGGGCCACATCCTCGATCTGCCCAAGAGCAAGATGGGCGTGGACATCGAGCACGACTTCGAGCCCCAGTACGAAGTCATCAAGGGCAAGGAGAAGGTCCTCAACGAGCTGAAGAAGGCGGCCCAGGGCGTGGACAAGGTCTTCCTCGCGACGGACCCCGACCGCGAGGGCGAGGCCATTGCCTGGCACATCCACCAGCAGCTCGGCCACCACGACGCCTACCGGGTGATGTTCAACGAGATCACCAAGACGGCCATCCAGGAGGCCATCGCGCATCCGCGCCAGCTCAGCCAGGAGAACTACGACTCCCAGCAGACGCGGCGCATCCTCGACCGGCTCGTGGGCTATCAGATCTCCCCGTTGCTCTGGAAGAAGGTCCGCCGGGGCCTGTCCGCGGGCCGCGTGCAGTCGGTGGCCGTGCGCCTCGTCTGCGAGCGCGAGGACGCCATCAAGGCCTTCGTGCCCCAGGAGTACTGGACGCTGGACGCGCTCCTCCAGGGGCCCTCCGGACCTCCGACCTTCAAGACGAAGCTGTCCCGGGTGGACGGCAAGAAGGTGGAGCTGAAGGACAAGGCCACCACCGACGCGCTGGTGGCGGAGCTCCAGAACGCCTCCTTCGTGGTGTCCAAGGTGGACAAGCGCGAGCGGCGCCGCAACGCGCCCGCTCCGTTCATCACCTCCAAGCTGCAGCAGGAGGCCGCCAACCGGCTGCACTTCACCGCCAAGAAGACGATGGCGCTCGCCCAGCGGCTCTACGAGGGCGTGATGCTCGGCGGTGAGGAGGGCCAGACGGCACTCATCACGTACATGCGTACGGACTCCACCCGTCTGTCGGATCAGGCGGTGGCGGGGGTGCGCGACTTCATTGGCACCACCTACGGCGCGGACTACCTGCCCGAGGCCCCGGTGGTGTACCGCACCAAGAAGGGCGCCCAGGACGCCCACGAGGCCATCCGCCCCACGTCGCTCGAGTACCCGCCCTCGAAGGTGAAGGCCGCCTTCGACGCGATGGACGACGACATGGCCGCGGACATGTTCCGCCTCTACGAGCTCATCTGGAACCGCTTCGTGGCGTGCCAGATGATGCCGGCCGTGTATGACCAGACGAGCGCGGACATCACCGCGGGCCGGGCCACCTTCCGGGCCTCGGGCTCCACGCTGAAGTTCCCGGGCTACCTGGCCGTCTACGGCGCCAGCCTCACCCCCGAGGAGGAGGCCGCCCAGGAGAAGGCGCGCGCCGCCGGCGAGGACGCTGACGACGACGGCGTGGGCGAGCTGCCCGTGCTCGAGGAGGGCCATGCCCTCACCCTGCAGAAGCTGCTCAACGAGCAGCACTTCACCCAGCCGCCTCCGCGCTTCTCCGAAGCCACCCTGGTCAAGGAGCTCGAGGAGCGGGGCATCGGCCGTCCGTCCACCTACGCCGCCATCCTCTCCACCATCCAGGACAAGAAGTACGTGGAGAAGATCGAGGGCCGTTTCCGTCCCACGGACCTGGGCGTCATCTGCAACGAGCTGCTCGTCAAGCACTTCCCCCACGAGCTGGACGCCGCCTTCACCGCCAGCATGGAGGAGAAGCTGGATCAGATCTCCGAGGGCGAGGCCAACTGGAAGGCCGTGCTGCAGGACTTCTACGCGCCCTTCAAGGAGACGCTCGAGAAGGCCGAAGCGGAGATGCGCGACGTCAAGCGCGAGGAGATCAAGACCGACGTGGCGTGCGAGAAGTGCTCCAACGTCA
This sequence comes from Archangium sp., assembly GCA_035645295.1. Lineage (GTDB taxonomy): Bacteria > Myxococcota > Myxococcia > Myxococcales > Myxococcaceae > Archangium. The sequence continues at coordinate 6,321 of DASQMW010000299.1, read as the reverse complement.
TGGTGATCAAGTGGGGGAAGATGGGCCACTTCCTCGCGTGCTCGAACTACCCCGAGTGCAAGAACACCAAGGACTTCAAGCGCGACGCCGAGGGGAAGATCGTCATCATCGAGGAGGAGACGACGGACGAGAAGTGCGAGAACTGCACCAAGCCCATGGTGGTGAAGCGCGGCCGCTTCGGGAAGTTCCTCGCGTGCTCGGGCTACCCCGAGTGCAAGACGTCCAAGCCGATCTCCATCGGTGTGAGCTGCCCGGACTGCAAGCAGGGCTACCTCACCGAGCGCCGCAGCCGCTTCGGGAAGATCTTCTTCGGCTGCAACCGCTACCCGGACTGCAAGTTCGCCGCGTGGGATCGGCCGCTGCCGGAGGCGTGCCCCAGCTGCCAGGCGCCCTACCTGGTGCAGAAGTACTCCAAGCGGGACGGCCCCTTCATCGCCTGCCCCAACAAGGAGTGCGACTACCGCCGGCAGATCGTCGAGCCGGAGGCCGTCGCCGCGGCGGCCGCCGCCACGCCCGCTCCGGGCGGGAGCGATGCCTCCTCGGCCGCTTGAGAGGCTGAAAGTCCAAGGATTTCAGGGGCATGGCCTGCCCCTGGCTTGACACCTCCGAGGAGGGTCCTCTAGAAGTTCAGTGGCTGCCCCCAGGGCAGGCGCGGGCGTCGAAAGGACCCTTTCGCGATGATTCCGATGATGAGCGAGCTGCTGGACGTGGTGCTGACCCAGGTCCCGGCCGCGGCGGAGGCCGTCAAGGCGGCACCGGCCAAGCTCGGCGTCGTGGACTCCACCATCAAGTTCTTCAAGGACGGCGGCCCGTTCATGTTCGTCAATCTGTTCTGGCTGGCCGCCGCGCTCGCGGTGGCCCTGGAGCGGATTGTCACGCTGATGTTCCGCTACAACCTCAACGCGCCGCCCTTCATGGAGCAGGTGACGAAGCTGGTGATGACCGGCAACGTGGACCGCGCCGTGAAGCTGTGCGCCGCCGCTCCCCACTCGCCCCTGGCCAAGATCATCCGCGCCGGCCTCACCCGCGCCAACCGCGGCGAGATCGAGGTCGCCAAGGCCGTGGAGGAGGCGCTGGTGGAGAACAGCCCCCACGTGGGCGCTCGCATCCCCTGGCTGTGGTCGCTGGCCAATATCGCCACCCTGGTGGGCCTCGTCGGCACCATCTTCGGTCTGATCGGCACCTTCCAGGCGCTCGGCAACGTGCCCGCGGAGCAGAAGCAGGCGCTGCTCTCGGACGGTATCTCCAAGGCGATGAACAACACCGCCTTCGCGCTCTCCATCGCGGTGCTATGCATCATCTTCCACCTGTTCCTCACCTCGTACGCCAAGAGCATGGTGGAGACGATGGAGCTGTACGCGCTCAAGCTGGAGAACCTGCTGGCGCGCCGCGCCGCGGGCGAGACGCAAATCGACGAGGCCCGGGCCGCCTGAGGCGCCATGGCGTTCTACTACTCCAGGCGGAAGCTCAAGCCGCGTGAGGAAGAGGAGTCGGGGGAGTTGAACATCATCCCCTACCTCGACATCCTCATGAACCTCATCCTGTTCATGCTGCTGTCCATCAACGGGCTGGCGGCCTTCGGCACCGTCAACGTGAGCGCCCCCAGCTACGGCGGCCCCAGCACCACGGTGGCCCCGGAGACGAATCCGGAGCAGCCGCGCCTGGTGCTCAGCGTGCTCATCAGCAAGAAAGGCCACTTCATCAACAGCGAGAACGCCATCCTCGGCCAGGACGGCGCCCCCACCGTGCCCCTCGGGGCGGATGGCTCCTACGACTACGCGTCCCTCAACGCGCAGATGATGAAGATCAAGAGCGCCTTCCCCACCGAGACCAAGGTCATCGTCGCCGCGGATCCGGAGATCCCCTACGACACGCTCATCCAGACCATGGACGCCATCCGCGAGACGCGCGAGAAGCCGCACCGCGAGCTCTTCCCGGACGTCACCCTGGGAGCCCTCTAGATGTCGGCCCCAGGCGAGACGACGCAGCAGGTGCCGGCCGACGGCGAGCGGCTGCAGCGGCTGCGCTACCGCAAGGCCCTGGCGCGCAAGAAGCGCAAGGAGCGCGAGGCGGCCGGGGAGATCAAGGAGCTGAACATCACCGCGATGATGGACATGATGACCATCCTCCTGGTGTTCCTCCTGAAGTCCTTCGCTTCCTCCTCGGCGGCGATGACGGCCAGCGAGGACGTGCGCCCGCCGGTGTCCTCCACGCGCGCCACGCCCAAGGACACCGTCGTCGTCACCGTCACCCCCAAGAACATCCTCGTGGGGGAGAAGGAGGTGCTGCGGCTGTCCAAGGGGCAGATTCCTCCCGAGGCGCTCCAGGGCCGCGTGGTGATGGCGCTGGATGCTCAGCTCAAGAAGGAAGTGGAGAAGCTGAAGTACATCGCCGAGCGCAACCCGGCGGCGCCCTTCAGCCGGGAGCTGTCCATCATCGCGGACAAGGCGATCCCCTACGACATGCTGCTCACGGTGCTCTACACCGCCGGGCAGAACGAGCTGGAGAACTACCGCTTCGTCGTCCTCCAGGACGAGGGCAAGCCGCAGTAGGCCCCCGGTCTCCCGGAGGCCCCCGCGGCCCCTGCCTCTCGAGGCGCTAGAGGGTCGGCGTGGCCTGGTGGCCGCCGCGGACTTCCAGCTCGTGGCGCGTGGCGTCCTCCTCGCAGCGGATGGCGAAGGGCAGCGCCTCCAGCCGCTCGATGGGGATGTCGTAGCCGCAGTCCACGCAGGCGCCGAAGACACCGGTGTCCATGCGACGCAGCGCGGCATCGATGAGCATCACCTCGCGCCGCTGCGTCTCCATCAGGCTGGAGAGGGTGTAGTCCGCCAGCTCCGTCTGCGCGTTCTCCTCGTACTCGGGATCCCGATCCTGGTCCTTCAACGCGGTGAGCTCACGTTGAGCTCCCTGCGTGGCCATCAGGATGTCCCGGCGGCGGCGCTGCAGTAGCTCACGGATCTTCAGAAGGTCGTTGGTTCGCTTCATGGCCTGTCGCTCCGTCAATGGTGCACTGCGTCGCCCGGCCCTATTTCCCGCGCGATGAACGGGGAAAACCTAGGAGCCACGGGCAGGTAGGGAAACTGTTTCTGAAGACCCTACTTGTAGGATGGCCGGAGGGCAGGCGAGCGGGCAGGAGGCCGTCATCCGGGGGGTGGACATGCAGGAGCGGAAGGGTGGGACAGGGCGTGGGGGTCCTGCTAACAGTTGGCGGACGGGCCGAAACTGGCCCGTGAAGAGAGGGAGTCGGGACGTGAAGCTTCAGCGGGTGACGGTGATTGGCGGCGGACTGGCGGGCAGTGAGTGCGCCTGGCAGCTGGCGCGGCGCGGAGTACCGGTGACGTTGCGCGAGATGAAGCCGCAGCGGCGCTCGCCGGCGCACAAGTCGGATCAGTTCGCGGAGCTGGTGTGCTCCAACTCGTTGCGCTCGGACAATCCGGAGAGCGCCATTGGCCTGCTGCACGCGGAGCTGCGGACGCTCTCCTCGGTGATCCTCGGGTGCGCGGACACGCACCGCGTGCCGGCGGGGGACGCGCTGGCGGTGGAGCGCGAGGCCTTCTCGGCGGCGGTGACGCGCTCGGTGCGCGAGGCCCCGGGCGTGGAGGTGGTGCCAGGCGAGGTGGACCAGCTGCCCGAGGGCGTGGTGGTGGTGGCCACCGGGCCGCTCACCTCGGACGCGCTGACGAGGGACCTCGAGCGCTACGTGGGGGAGAAACTCTACTTCTACGACTCCATCGCCCCCATCGTGGCGGGGGACTCCATCGACATGAACATCGCCTTCCGCGCCAGCCGCTACGGCAAGGGCGGGGGCGACGACTACATCAACCTGCCGATGAACAAGGAGGAGTACTACCGGTTCATCGCCGAGGTGAAGGCGGGCCAGAAGCTGCAGCCGCACAGCTTCGAGGAACCCAAATACTTCGAAGGGTGTCTGCCGATTGAAGTGATGGCCGATCGAGGCGATGACACGCTGGCCTACGGGCCGATGAAGCCGGTGGGGCTGAAGGATCCGCGCACGGGCCAGGAGCCCTATGCGGTGGTGCAGCTGCGCATGGAGGACAAGGCAGGCACGTCGTGGAACATGGTGGGTTTCCAGACGCGCCTGACGTGGGGCGAGCAGAAGCGCATCTTCACCACGTGCGTGCCGGGCCTGGCCAACGCCGAGTTCCTGCGGATGGGGCAGATCCACCGCAACACCTTCATCGACTCGCCGAGGCTGCTGGACAGGGACTTGTCGCTGAAGGCGGAGCCGCGGCTGTTCTTCGCGGGACAGATCACCGGCGTGGAGGGGTACGTGGAGTCGGCGGCGTGCGGGTACCTGACGGCGCTGGCGGTGTACGCGCGGTTGACGGGGCGCGAGTTCGTCCCGCCGCCGGCCACGACGTCGATGGGCTCGCTCTACCGTCACGTGACGGGCGAGGCGCACCCGCCGGACTATGACTACCAGCCCTCGAACGTCATCTTCGGGTTGTTCCCGCCGCTGCCGGGGCGGGTGAAGAAGGCGGACAAGCGGGCGCGTTACGCGGAGCGGGCACGGGCCGACCTGGCCACCTGGCTGCCGAGCGTGCCTCCCGCGCAGGAGCCGCAGGAGCACCAGGGGACCGCATGAACCGACGAAGCGTGATGGCGGGGGCGCTGCTGGCGCTCGCGCTGGTGGGGTGCAAGCGCGCCGAGGACAAGGGGGGCGGAGGAGGGCAGGGGAAGGCCCGGTCCGCGACGGCCGTGGGCGGGCTGGGGGTGATGCTGGCCGAGGGCCCGGCGGAGGACCTGCGCGTCACCGAGGATGGGCAGTTCGCCACGTACCTGACGAAGACGCGCAAGCCGACGGTGGAAGGGATTCCTCCGCAGATGCGGCTGGGCACGCTGTACATGGTGCCGGTGACGGGCGGCTCGCCGCGCAAGCTGGGAGACGGGGTGACCAACGTGCCCGGGGGCATGCTCTTCACCCCGGACTCGAAGCACGTGCTGTTCCTCACCGGGTACAACCTGGCGAACCAGTCCGGGGCGCTGCATGTGCTGGCCCTGAGCGACCCGAGCGCCGAGCCCCAGAAGCTGGGAGACGCGGTGGCGTACTTCCTGCCGAGCCCGGACGGGACGAAGCTGGCCTTCGTGGACGGCGGAGTGCTGAAGCTGGGGCCGCTGCCCTCGGGCCCCTTCCGCCAGGTGGGCGGCGAGGTGTCCAACGCCGAGTTCTCGCCGGACGGCACGATGCTGTTCTTCAAGCGGCGGCTGGCGGCGGCGGGCGGACTGCTGGCGGTGCCGGTGGAGCAGCCCCCGGGCAAGCAGACCGAGCCGCTCAAGCTGGCGGACCAGGTGGGCGACTACGTGCTGTCGCCGGACTCCAAGCGCGTGGCGTACCAGGTGCGCACCCCCACGGTGTCGGGGATGTATGACCTGTACCTGGCGGACCTGCCGGAGCTGAAGGGCCGGAAGGTGGCCTCGGGGACGACGGCGTTCGCCTTCTCGTCGGACTCGAAGTGGCTGGCGCGCAACGACGGGGGCAAGCCGGAGGTGCTGGGCGACCTGTACGTGGGCCCGGCCTCGGGCGAGCCGGGGCGCAAGGTGGGCGAGCGCGTGAAGGACCTGGCCTTCTCTCCGGACTCGCAGGCGCTGGGCTTCCTGGCGAAGTACGACCAGCCGGCGGGCGCGGGGTTGATGGGCGTGGTGGCCCTGCCGGACGGTGAGCCGAAGCTGGTGGGCAGCCGCGTGCCCAACTTCACGTGGGGCAAGGACGGCAAGTACGTGGCCTTCCTCTCGCGCTTCCTCAAGCCCATCTATTCGGTGGACCTGATGCTGTACCAGGTGGGCGCGGAGAAGGCGGAGAAGGCCCACCCGGGCGTGTTCGGCTATGGCTTCGCCCCGGGGGCGCTGGTGTTCCGCGCGGGTTGCATCCGCGAGGGCCGTGCCTGTGACTTCAAGGCGCTGCCGCTGCCCAAGCAGGAGCAGGCCCAGCCGCAGACGTGGCTGCAGGGCATCTACAGCTACAAGCTGTCCGAGGACGGCAATCGGATTCTGGCCACCTCGGCGCGGATGGACTCGGACACGTTCGACGTGGCCGTCTACGACGTGAAGACGCAGGCGCGGAAGACGCTCGACCAGGGCGCGCAGCTGCCGGCGTACTTCGCGGGGCAGGATGACTCGTTGGCGGTGTACGTGCTGAAGGGCGCGAACGCCGGCGTGTACGTGGCACCCGCCCAGCCGTGAGAAGCTTGCGGGCGGCCCGGTTGGGTCTACGCTGGGGCCGCCCATGAGCACCGCCGAGCTGTCGCCGCTGCTGGAGAAGTTCCGCGCCCACCTCGATGACGAGAAGGGCGCGAGCCCGCA
>DASQMW010000298.1:0-8637 GCA_035645295.1 Archangium sp. | reverse complement strand
CTCCCCCGGGGAGCATCAGCTTCCGGTGGCCAGGAACGTCTCCAGACTGGCCGAGTCGATCCTCACAACAGCTCCAACCCGAACGAACCGGAGCCGCCCCCCGGCGCACAGCCTGTGAACGGTGGCAGGAGACACCGCCAGCCGTTCCGCCACCTCTCGCACCGTCAGCAGCCGCGCCAACATGGGCCGCGCTTGCAGCACCGGTGCAGCAAAAGGCTTGGTAAGCCCCGTGACGGGTTGGGACGGTTGGACGGAGCCGGGCCCCCCCGCAGCCTCAATGCTTCCGAGGGCTTGCGAATGGCTGGTAACGTCTGGACGCAACCCCCACGCTCCTCGGGAGAGGGACGGGGTGAGGGTATCGAGGTCCTCGAGCCCTCCCCCGTGCGAACCGTCAGCTGTGCTTGTCGCTGCCCGAGCTGTCCTTGCTGCCCTGCTGGGAGGGCCCGCTGAACTCGCGCTGACGCTCGGTGCCCTCGGCGTCGCTGGGAGCGCTCTCCTTCTCCGACTTGCCGAAGAGCTCCTTGCGGGTCTCTTCGCTCATCTTCGCGTCCCCGTGCATCGTGGGGTTCTCTTCCTGCGGCTTGCGAGGCATATCGTGCGTCCTCCGGCGCGATGGGTTTGTTGGACTTGTGACTCAAGGTCGGGTGGTCCGGAGGAGACGGCAAGCCTGGGGGCGGCATGGAGACCAGGCGGGCGGGCAGCGGCTCACCCGTGTCTCTGCCCCACGCGCTCCAGGGGCGGCCCTAGCTTGAGCGGAAAGGAGATCGTTCGAATGGCATTCCTCATTGGTTTCGTCTTGTTCTTCCTGGCCATCGCGCTCACCGTCATCCTCGGGGGCATCAGCAAGATGGGAGACAGGCGCGTGGAGCTGGAGGGCCGCCCCACCGAGGGGCAGCGTCTCCCCACGGACCGCGAAGCCCACGGTTACTGAGGCTTGTTCAGCACGCCGGGAGGCCGCGGGTTGTAGTAGCGCCGCAACCAGCGGGACAGCCCGTCCAGGCCGGGGAAGAGCACCCGCTCGGTGATGTTGGCCTGGTCGAGCTTGTCCCGCACCTCCTGCTTGAGGTGCGCGGGGACGATGAGGCGGCGCACACCCCGCTTCTGCTTCTCGAGGAACGTGTCCAGCCGCGCGGAGGCATCGTTCATCACCGAGAAGAGGGCGAACTGGTTGACGATGCGCTCGTCGATGGAAGGCGGCTCGAAGAAGAGCACGAAGGGATGGCGGGTGAGCCGCTCGAAGGTGGCGAGGTCCGGGGCCACGGTGGCGAGCATCTCGGCGCTGAAGACGTCCGCGCCCTCTTCGTGGAGCTGGGCCTTGAGGGGGCGGGGCAGCAGCCGGTTCGTCTCCCGGTAGTCCACGCTCCACACCACGCCGTCCACGCCGTACAGCTCGGGGTCTTCCGAGAGGAAATGCAGCGCTACGTAGGGGCTGAAGGTCCAGTCCAGCAGGCGGGTGGGCAGGCCGTGGTGCTGGGCGAGCGACAGCCAATCCCAGAGGGACTCGCAGGGGTTGGAGGTGCCGCGCGCGTATTTGCGGAAGGCGCGCAGCATGACGTGCTCCTGCCGGGAGTAGTTGCCCCCGCGCCGGTTGAGGCTGGTGGCCAGGTCGTGGCGCGAGTCGGGCATGCCTCGGAAGGCGAGCGTGGGGCGGAAGCGCTGGAGGCTTTCGTTCCACGAGCCCGCGAAGAGCGCGTCCTGCAGCTCCACCCAGTTCTGCACCCGGTGTTCCAGCACGGGCGGAAGATGGGCAGCCCGGGACGTCCTGGCACGTGTGTGGACAAGCCCCTCCCTGCCCGAGTGTCCGGAAAATGGGGTGGGAGATTGCCTCCAGGTCCGATGCCGCGGTGCGTGATCCATCCCTAGCCTTGGCTGAACCGTTGTGAAACGGAGGAATGTCATGAGGAACATGAAGGCGGTGGTCATCGGGGCGTTGTCGGCGGCGCTGGTCCTTGGCGTGGGCTGCAGGGGCGGTGGCGGCGGTGACCAGGGCGGCACGGGCGGCGCGGGCGGTGCCGGCATGCAGGGAGGCTCGGGAGCGGGTGGAGGCTCCGACATGGGCGGCTCGGGAGCGGGTGGAGGCTCCGACATGGGCGGCTCGGGCACTGGCGGTCAGGGCTCGACGGGCATGCAGGGCGGCGGGAGCGCGGGTTCTCCCACGGGCTCCGGGACGAGTGGCACTCGCGGCACGGGCACGGGCACGGGCACGGGGAGCGACGCGGCGGGCACCACCGGCACGGGCACCGGCAGCGGCGCGGGCACCACGGGCACGGGTGCGGGTGGTGGCACGGGTGCGGGTGGTGGCACGGGCAGCGGAGGCGGAACGCACCGCTGAGTAAAGCCCGGCTCCACGCTGTTCGTAGGACATGAGTGAGACCCCGGAAGGACTCCGTTTCCTGCCCGGCTTCCTCGCCGAGGAAGAAGAGCGGGTGCTGGTGGACGAGCTGTCCCGGCTCTCCTTCCGGGAGATCCACATGCATGGCGTGGTGGCGCGGCGCACCGTGGTGCACTACGGCTGGGACTACGGCTACGAGTCCTGGCGCCTCACGCCCGCGCCACCCCTGCCACGGTTCCTCGAACCGGTGAGGGCCCGCTGCGCCGAAGCAGCGGGCCTGCAACCCGAGGCGCTCGAGGAACTCCTCGTCTCCCGCTACCCTCCGGGCGCGGGCATCGGCTGGCACCGGGATGCGCCGATGTTCGGCCCCAGCGTCATCGGCGTCTCACTGCTCGGCGCGTCGCGGATGCGCTTCCGGCGCGAGGTGGGCGGCGCGTATGAGACGTTCGTGCTCGAGCTCCCGCCGCGCTCCGCGTACATCATGGCCGGCGCGTCACGCTTCACCTGGCAGCACACGATCTCTCCGGTGAAGACCCTTCGCTACTCGCTGAGCTTCCGCACCGTGAAGACCCGGCCGGGCCCCACCGTTCCTCCTTCCGAGTGACAGTGGACCCCGGGACACGGGGTCTCCTCAGGCAGGGTTGCTTCCCCGCTGCATGAGCATCCACCGCGGAGGCTTACCGCGGTGGGATGGCATTGGCGCCGGGCATGCCCACGCTGCGGGACAGGACATGTCCACTTCTGGAAGCCATCCAATTCCAGACACGGATGTGCCTCTCCCGGACGGTGTGTGTCCTTCCGGGTTCACTCCTGGTTCACGAGGTTCCGCAATGAAAGCCCTTCTCTCTCCCCGGGTTCACGGCTACGGCGACTATCTCATCGTGGCGCTGCTCGCGCTGGCGCCCACCTTGTTCGACTTCTCGGGATTGCCAGCGGTGTTCTGTTACGTGCTGGCCGTGGCGCAGCTGGGCATGAGCCTGATGACGGCCTATCCGCTCGGCGTGGCGAAGATCATCCCCTTCCCCGTCCACGGCTCCATCGAGGTCGTCGTCTCGGCCTTCCTCGTCATCGCGCCCTTCCTGTTCGGTTTCTCGCGAGACATTTCGGCGCGCAACTTCTTCCTCGTCTCGGGAATTGGCCTTTTCCTGGTCTGGCTGACGACCAACTACAAGGCAGCCGAGCGTCCGCTTCAGGGCGGCATGGGCCTGCGGCGCCGTATCCACGTCTGAGCAGGACCCTGGAATCAATCCGGACCAGGGGCCAGGGCTACGTCGCCCGGATGACAACCGGCGCATCGTTCCGGGGGGGGACCCTTGAACCCAAGGACAGGTGCACGTCCTGGGGGGCGGGGATACCTCTAAAACCAGTCATCTGGCGATGTCGCCAAAATCTCTTGAATCACCCTGACCCGGAATTCCTTCCATGAACTCCCATGGTGTGACGATCCGAAGGATGCAGGCACTGCGGGGACCCAACCTCCATGCCTACAAGCCCGTGCTGAAGGTGGAGCTGGACATTGGACCTTTCGAGGAACGGCCCAGCGACACCTTCCCCGGCTTCGTCGAGCGGCTGACGTCCTGGCTGCCCGGATTGCACAAGCACGAGTGCAGCATCGGCAGGCCCGGCGGGTTCGTGGAGCGGCTGCGGCGCGGCACCTGGCTGGCCCACATCACCGAGCACGTCACCATCGCGCTGCAGAACGAGATGGGCTTCGACGTGGCGTACGGCCGGGCACGGGGCACCGGCCAGCGCGGCGTCTACAACGTCGTCGTCGCCTATGAGGAGGAGGAGCCCGCGCGCGAGGCCTTCAAGACGGCGCTGGAGATGACGCTCGCCGCCATGCTCGACGAGGCCTACGACGCGCCCGCCGCACTCGAGCGCCTGCGCGACATGGCCGACGACTACCGGCTGGGGCCGAGCACGCGCGCCATCGTCGACGCCGCGCGCCGCCGCGGCATCCCCGTGCGCCGGCTCACCCCCACCGGCAGCCTCGTGCAGCTGGGCTACGGCATCCATCAGAAGCGGATTCTGGCCTCGCAGACGTCCGACACCTCCGCGCTCGCGGTGGAGATCTGCCAGGAGAAGCCGCTCACCAACATGGTGCTGCGCAACGTGGGCATCTCCGTGCCCGAGGGCCGCACCGTGCGCTCGGCGGACGAGGCGTGGGAGGTGGCCGAGGAGCTGGGCCTGCCCGTCATCCTCAAGCCGGAGGCGGGCAACCAGGGCAAGGGCGTGATGGTCAACCTGCGCTCCGAGAGCGAGGTGCGCCAGGCCTACGAGGTGGCCAGCCAGTTCCGCGGCGACGTGCTGGTGGAGCGCCACATTGAGGGCGAGGACTACCGCATCCTGGTCGTCAACGGGAAGATGGTGGCCGCGGCCCGGAGAGACCCGGCGCAGGTGGTGGGCGACGGCAAGCGCACCGTGGCGCAACTGGTCGAAGTGGCCAACCAGGATCCCCGCAGGCGTCCGGGCCACAGCAGCGCCCTCACCCGCATCCGGCTGGACGATGCCGCGCGCGTGGTGCTCGGCCAGCAGGGCCTCTCGTTCGAGTCCGTGCCGGCAGCGGGGCAGGTGGTGAAGCTGCGGCAGAACTGCAACCTGTCCACCGGCGGCACGGCCACGGACGTGACGGACGAGGTGCACCCGAGCAACGCGCAGATGGCCGAGCTCGCCGCGCAGGTGCTCAACCTGGATGTGGCCGGAATCGATCTGCTGTGCAAGGACATCCGGCGCCCGCTGATGGAGCAGGGCGGGGCCATCGTCGAGGTGAACGCGGCGCCTGGGCTGCGCATGCACCTGCAGCCGACGAATGGCCTGCCGCGCGACGTGGGCGGGCCCATCGTGGAGTCGCTCTACCCGAATGGAGCGCCCTCGCGCATCCCCATCGTCGCCATCACCGGCACCAACGGGAAGACGACGGTGACGCGGCTGGTGGCGCACATGTTCGAGACGTCGCACCAGTGCGTGGGCATGACGAGCACCGACGGCACGTACATCCGCCGCGAGCGCATCCTCGAGGGGGACTGCTCCGGGCCGAGGAGCGCCCAGGCGGTGCTGCTGCACCCGCGCGTGGAGGTGGCGGTGCTGGAGGTGGCGCGCGGAGGCATCCTGCGCGCGGGGCTCGGCTTCGACTGGTGCAGCGTGGGCGTCGTCACCAACGTCAGCCCGGACCACCTGGGCCAGGGCGGCATCAACACCCTGGAAGAGCTGGCGCGGGTGAAGCAGGTCGTCATCGAGTCGGTGGCGAAGGATGGCCACGCGGTGCTCAACGCGGATGACCCGCTGGTGGCGGAGATGGCGGCCGCCACGAAGGGCAAGGTCGTCTACTTCTCGCGCCACGCGGACAACCCCATCCTCCAGGCCCACCTGGCCGGGGGCGGCATGGGCGTATTCGTCGAGAACGGCACCATCGTCACGGCCCGCGACGGCCGCCGCCTGCTGCTGACGCACCTGGACCGCATCACCTTCACCGCCGGAGGCACCATCCGCTTCCAGCTGGAGAATGCCCTGGCCGCCACCGCGGCCGCCTGGGCCCAGGGGCTCAACCCCGCGTTCATCGTGCGCGCGCTGACCACCTTCCGCATGGACCCCACCATGGCGCCGGGCCGCTTCAACGTGCTCGCCGTGGCGGGGCGGCAGGTCATCCTGGACTACGGGCACAACGTCGCCGCCATCAAGGCGCTCGGCGAGGCCGTGCCCCGGGGCGGAGAGCGCCGCAACATCATGGTCATCGGCCTGCCGGGGGACCGCCGGGACGAGGATCTCCTGGCCACCGTCCAGGCGACGCTCCCCTTCGTGGACGAGTACGTGCTCCATGACCTGAGGGACCGGCGCGAGCGCGCGGAGAACGAGGTGCCCCTGCTCATGCGCAGCTGCCTGAAGCCGGGCACGCCCCATGAGATTGCTTCGGACCACCATCAGGGCATTCTGCGAGCCTTCGCCCGCTCGAAGCCCGGAGACCGCATCATCATCCTCGCGGACCTGGTGGACGAGGCCCTCGCGGTCATCCGGGAGCTCGCGGCGGCGGACGAGACCGAAGTGGAGGCCTGCGAGGCGCCGGTGACCCAGGCGTTCGAATAGGCGGCCCGATGCTCACCCTCATCCGCGATGGCGAGCTCCACACCCCGGCACCGGCGGGCGTCCAGCCGGTGCTGCTCGTGGGGGACCGCATCGCGCACGTGGGGCCGGTGGACGAGGCGCGGCTGACGTCCCTGGAGATTCCGTGCGAGGTGGTGGATGCGCGCGGCTGTCTCGTCGTCCCGGGCCTCGTGGATCCGCACGAGCACCTCATCGGCGCGGGCGGGGAGAAGGGTTTCGCCAGCCGCATGCACGAGGTGACGCTGGAGCAGTTGCTGCTGGCGGGCATCACCACCGTGGTGGGCTGTCTGGGCACGGACAGCGCCACGCGGCACCTGGGCGCGTTGGTGGGCAAGGCCCGGCAGCTCACCGAGGGCGGGGTGAGCGCCTTCCTCTACACCGGTGGCTTCCACCTCCCGCCGCGCACCCTCACCGGCTCCGTGATGGATGACCTGGTGCTCATTGATTGCATCCTCGGTGTGGGCGAGCTGGCCATCGCCGATGCCCGCTCCAGCCAGGCGAGCACCGCCGAGCTGGCGCGCGTGGTGGCCGAGGCCATGGTGGGAGGCACGCTCTCCGGCAAGGCCGGCGTCACCCATTTCCACACGGGACCGGGACGCGCCCGCATGTCCCAGCTCCACGAGCTGCTGGATACGTACGAGGTGCGGCCCGAGTCCCTCTACGCCACCCACGCCAACCGCACCGATGAGTTGCTGGATGACGCCATCGCCCTCTCGCGCCGGGGCGCCTATGTCGACATGGACACGGTGGACCCGGGGCTGGGGCGGTGGTTGCGCTACTACCTCGAGCACGGCGGTGTGCCCGAGCGGCTGACGGTGTCCTCCGATGCGCACACGGCGGGGGCGGAGCCGGCCCGGCTGCACCAGGAGCTCGTCGCCTCGGTGCGCGAGCACGGGCTGGCGCTGGACACGGTGCTGCCCTTCTTCACGGCCAACCCCGCGGCGGCGCTGAAGCTGCGCCAGAAGGGACGGCTGGCTCCGGGAATGGATGCGGATCTCCTCCTCCTGGATTCGCGCACCCTGGACGTCGTCCACGTCTTCTCGCGGGGGAAGCGGCGGGTCGGAAGCGGGAAGCTGTTCGTCCCGCCGGAGGGCCGCGGGACATGACGCAGCGGCGCCGGGGCGATCTGCTGGTGATTGGCGGCAGCGAGAAGAAGGACTCGGATGAGGAGCGCGCCATCCTGCGCCAGGCCGCGAGGAAGGCCCTGGAGGCGGAGGGCGGACGCATCGTCGTGCTCACCGTGGCCTCCATGGAGCCCGAGCCGCTGGCGGAGATCTACCAGAAGGCCTTCGGCCGGCTGGGCGTGCGCCAGATGGAGGTGCTCGACATCCGCAACCGCGAGCAGGCCTATGAGCCAGCCAACGTGCAGAAGCTCGCGGGCGCCTCGGTGCTCTTCTTCACCGGCGGAGACCAGCTGCGCATCACCAGCCAGATGGGAGGCTCGCCACTGCTGGAGCGCATCTTCGCGCTGCATGAGGAGGGAGCGGCCATCGTCGGGACTTCGGCCGGCGCGGCGGCCATGTCCGAAACCATGCTCATCGGCGGACCCACCAACCGGTCCTGCCTCAGTACCCTGGCCATGGCTCCGGGGCTCGGGTTGCTCAAGGGCGTCGTCGTGGACTCGCACTTCACCGAGCGGGGCCGCTTCGCGCGGCTGATGGGCGCCGTCGCGCAGAATCCCCACAACCTGGGCATCGGCCTCGACGAGGACACCGCCGTGCTCGTGTCGGAGAACGACGAGGAGCTCACCGTCCTCGGCTCGGGCGCCGTCTATGTCATCGACGGCCGGGGCATTCGCTTCACCAGCCTGTCCGAGCGCCACCCCGAGAGGATCCTCACCGTCCATGACGCGCGCGTCCACGTCCTGGGCCGAGGCGACCGTTACAACCTGAAGGAGCGCCGCCCCATCGTCCCGCTTTCCGAGAAGGGGGACGGGGCGGTGGCCAAGGCGTTCCAGGAGAGGAGTGAGTGACATGGCACGAAGGACCGGCGGGACGAAGAAGAACGGGAACGGCAAGAGCGAGGTACGGGAGCGCACGGCGCAGCGGCGGACCCAGATGACGCGCTCGAGCGACGCGGAGAAGGGTCCCCCGGCCCGTACCGCGGCGCCCGCCGAGTCACGGCGTCCGGTCTCCGGGCGGCTCATCATCATCGGTGGCCATGAGGACCGGGAGAACGACCGGCCCATCCTGCCACCGATGATGATG
>DASQMW010000297.1:0-54992 GCA_035645295.1 Archangium sp. | reverse complement strand
GGGGGCGGCACGGCTGCGCGAGGCGCGGCGTGCGCTCTGGGAGCTCTTCTCCGAGGTCATCGTCGTCGTGGCCCCGAACATCGGCGTGGGAATCCTCGGGAACCGGCTCCTCGTCCACCTGGTCCGCAAGGGGGTGCTCGGCGGGACGGAGGAGGACCTCTCCGCGCTGGAGCGGGGCCTGCCCGGCAACGTCACCACCGAGATGGATCTGGCCGTGGGCGATCTGACGGATCGGGTGCGCCCGTATCCGGCCCTGGCGGAGCTGCTGCGAAGCCGTCCCGCCTCCGAGGCCCTGGCCGCGGCGCGCGACGTGGAAGGGGGACCCGCCTTCCTCGAAGCGTGGCGGGCCTTCCTCGAGCGCTATGGCATGCGGGGGCCCGGCGAGGTGGACTTGTCCCGGCCTCGCTACAAGGATGAGCCCGCGCCGCTCATCGCGGCCATCGTGGGAGGGCTCGGGCCTGCCTCCGCGAACCGGGCCGCGGGCGAGCACCGGGCCCACCATGCGACACTGGCCGCCAAGGCAGAAGCCGCGAGCGAGCGGTTGATCGCCGCATCGCGCCGCGGGCTGTTCGGGTGGCTGCGAGCGGGGCTGGCTCGCCGGTGGGTGCGCGTGGTCCGCACGGGCATGGGGCTGAGAGAGCACCCCAAGTACCTGCTCGTCCGCGTGCTGGACCTCGTGCGCGACGCGGTGCGCGAGGCCGGAGCCCTCCTGGTCCAGCGCGGGTCGCTCGGTGCGGCGGAGGATGTGTACCTGTTCCGTTTCGAGGAGCTGATCGCGGCGCTCGAGGCCGCCCAGGCGCCGGATCTGCGCCCCCTCGCCGGGAAGCGGCGAGCGGCTCTTCAGCGCGATGCCCGGCGCTCGCCGCCCTTCGTGATGGCGAGCGACGGGGAGATTCCCGCGCTGGCGGCCCGCGCGGATCTGCCCCCGGGCGCCCTGTCCGGGACTGCGGCTTCCGCCGGGGTGGTGGAGGGAGTGGCGCGCGTGGTGCTCGACCCGGCGCGCGAGGTGCTCCATGCAGGGGAGATCCTCGTGGCACCGCATACGGATCCGGGCTGGACGCCGCTGTTCGTCCACGCGGCCGGCCTGGTGACGGAAGTGGGAGGGCTCATGACGCACGGCTCGGTCGTGGCTCGCGAGTACGGTATTCCGGCCGTCGTCAGCGTGGCCGGAGCCACACAGCGCATCCGCACCGGTCAGCGCATTCGAGTGGACGGCACGCGGGGCTTCGTGGAGCTCCTGGACGGAGGGGCCGCATGAAGGGCTGATCGTCGTGGGGGGGCCTGACCTTATTGGGCCGCGTCGTCCCCCCACACCTCGGAGAGAGTGGTGGCCGTCAGGGCGCGATCGAACCAGGTGTCGAGGGTGGCCATGTCCGTGCAGGTCAGGATGCGCTGCCGGGCCTGTTCATCCACGAGCAGGCCTCGCGCGGCGAGAATCCGAAGCACCCCCTGTGCCAATCCCTGTTTTAGCCCCCGCCGGTGTCCCCGCTCGATGAGCGTTTCGCCATAGCTTCGCATCAGCGCCTCCGCTTGCTGCGCATCCATCACCGAATGTAACACCTGCCCCGCTGCTCTGCGGATGCTCTTGTCCCCGATCAACAAGAGGTAGCGGATGACTACCACCAGATTCTCGGTGCCATCCGGAGCGGCATGCACTTGCGCGACAGGACCGTCCAGTCCGGTAGACGGTGGGCCAATTCCGTACTGCGCCCGTAGCGCAGCACGAGCCACGCCAGCCGGGAGAGGGGAGGGCCAGGGCGAGCCATCAGCGCCTCGGCCCGTTCGGCCGTCAGGTCATCCAGCAGGTACTCGAAGCGCGGCACGAGAGTGTGCCAGCCTTCCTGCTCCTCCTCGTCCGGCAGGTCGAAGAGTTCTTCTACCCGGCGGGGTGCGGACCAGGCGCCGTCAGGCCCGTGGTACATGACGAGCGGCACCACCACCGGCAGCCCCTCGCTTTCCGGGTTCGCCTTGCGCCAGTGCTCGAGCTGGCGCACCACGTAGCGCAGCATGCGCAGCGCCATCCACCGATCCACCCGGGATTGGTGTTCCAGCAGCACGTAGAACAACAGCGGACGCCCACCACTCAGCCGGGCCGAGAAGAGCAGGTCGCTCTCGGTCTCTCGCAGCTCCGGGTCCACCACGGAGCCGGACTCCCGCTGCAGGGTGGACCAGTCCACCTGGGAGACGACCCGAGGAGGCAGGACGGCGCGCAGCTCGGCCGCGGCCCGCTCGGGCTGACCAAAGGCATAACGGGCGAAGAGATCATGAGGGCCGGGCATGACGCGCGGCCCCGGAGTAAGCATGCGGCGGGCCAGCGGCGCCGCACAGGGCACCGCCTGTCCCGGTGCGTCCACGCCGACGACGCTCCTCCCGAGGACTGGATTTCTAGCGGCGCACTAACGGGTGAAGCCCTTCGCCTGGGTGCAGTAGCCGCCGAAAGGGCAGGGGAGGAGCGCATCGGTCCGTCCGTCCCCATCGAGGTCCCGCCAGGCCACGATGGCGGGGGTTGTCCAGGCCTGGGGCCCGGCCTCGTTGCCCGCCATGACGGTGAGCTTGCCCACCTCCACCACACGTCCCTTGCCGACACGATAGGTGCGCAGGACCCGGTCGCTCTCCGAGTCAGCCATCGGCGCATGCCATCCCATCATGCTCGGCCAAGCAGGCGAGCGTCAGCTCGTGAACGGGAGTATAGTCGCGGCCTTTTCCCAGTAGGGGGTTGGTGCATGCGCAGTTTCTTGAAGCGGAGCATGGGATTGATGGCGGTGCTGGCACTGGCCGCTTGTCGCGAGGAGCCCGAGGACATCACCTGGAAGGAGACGAACCAGGCCGTCCTGGACTGGAGCACCACCTCGCGCGAGATGGTCCCCTCCATGGTCGGGGCTTTCGTGCCCCACTCCCGTCAGGTGGCGTTCACCCACGTCGCCATGCATGACGCGATCAACTCGATCCGCCATCGCTATGCGACCTATGGCACGCCGGTAGCCGCCTCCGCCAACGCCTCGCCCGAGGCCGCCGCGATCGCCGCCGCCCATTTCATGCTCGTGCGGCTCCACCCCGAGCGTCAGGCGGAGCTCGATGCGCGCTACACCGCCTCGCTGGCGGCCCTGCCGGACGGCGAACGCAAGACCGAGGGTGTCCGGGTCGGCGAGGCCGCGGCCTCCCAACTGTGGGAGTCGCGCGCCGGTGACCGCGCCAACGACGCGCCCACCTATGTCGCGCCCACGCCGGAGCCGGGCGTCTGGCGGCAGGTGCCGCCCTGGTCGGAGCAGGGCCTCTACCCGAACACCTTCATGGCCCAGTGGAGCGCCGTCCAGACGTGGTCCGTCCCCAGTGCCGCGGAGTTCCGTTGCCCCCCTCCGCCCGCCATCACGAGCGAGCTCTTCGTGCGTGACCTCGAGGAGGTGAAGCTCCTGGGTGCGAAGACGAGCGCGGTGCGCACGGCGGACCAGACCGAGTCGGGCCTGTTCTGGGCGCCCATCACGGCGCCCCTGCTCGCCATCGACGTCGGCCAGAAGATGGCGACCCGCAAGGGGCTCGATCTGGAGGATACGGCCCGGGTCCTCGCGCTGGGCAGCATGGCCGCGGCGGATGCCGTGATCATCAACACCCACAGCAAGCAGGCCTACAACTTCTGGCGTCCCATCACCGCCATTCGCGAGGGCAGCCCTGGCGTGGCGGCGGACCCCACCTGGGCGCCGATGCTCGACACGCCCCCGAACCAGGAGTACCCGGCCGGGCACCCGCAGCAGTCGAGCGCCGTGGCGAACACGTACGCCAAGCTCTTTGGTTCCGAGCCCTTCACCACGCCTCTGGTGGTGCGCAATCCCCAGGGCCGGGAGCGTAGCTTCAACAGCTTCCAGCAGATGGTCGATGACGTGGTGCTCGGCCGCATCATCGGGGGCATGCACTTCCGCAACTCGGGCGTGGTGGGCGCGGATTCCGGGCGTCAGATCGCCGAGTGGGTGACGGGCCACAGCCTCCAGCCCACGAGCCACTGACGGACCCATCGTCCGAACACGGGCCATCGGTGCTCCCCCCCTCACGCGGGTGGAGCTCCGGTGGCCCTTCGTTTTTCGGGCACCCGGTGGTTGCGTTCTGGCGTGGACGGGAGGGGCGCGCTACGAAAAGGGGCGCGCCGGGTGCGGTGGAGCCCGGCAAAGAGGAGACGGATGAACTCGCGGATGTCGTGGGCAGGTGCGGCCGTGATGATGTTCACCCTCGGGGGCTGCGCGTCGCAGCAGGGGGCGCGGAAGACTCCCTCGGAGGTGCCCGCCCAGGCGGACGCCCCGGCATCCCAGGGCTCCGGCGCCGCCGTGGGGGTGCCCCAGTCAGAGGAGCAGAAGACTTTCTACGCGCTCGGCCTCACCGTGGGCCGGCAGGTCCAGGTCTTCGACATGACGCCCGAGGAACTGGCGTACATGCAGGCGGGCATCAGGGCGCAGGTGACGGGCGAGGAGCCCACGGTGGACATCCAGACCTACGGGCCGAAGCTGCCGGAGCTGGCGAGCACCCGCTCCACTGCTCGCGCGGAGAAGGAGAAGGAGAAGTCCAGGAGCTTCCTCGAGCAGGCGGCCAGGGAGCCGGGCGCGGTGCGCACCGAGTCCGGCCTCATCTTCGTGCCGGTGACGGAAGGCACCGGGGTGCAGCCGGAAGCCACCGACATCGTGGAGGTGCACTACCGGGGCACGCTGATCGACGGCAAGGAGTTCGACAGCTCGTACAAGCGCAACGAGACGGCCCAGTTCCCACTCAACGGCGTCATCCGCTGCTGGACCGAGGGCGTGCAGAAGATGAAGGTGGGCGGCAAGGCCAGGCTGGTGTGCCCGTCCGACCTGGCCTACGGCGACCGCGGCACGCCGGGCATTCCCGCTGGCGCGGCGCTCGTGTTCGAGGTGGAGCTGCTCGACGTGCGAAAGGACGGGCCGCCCGCCGAGGAGGCCGCTCCGAGCGAGCCAGCCCCGGCGCCCGCCCCCGCCCCGAAGGGCAAGAAGCCGGCCGGGAAGTAGACGGATCGCTCAGGTGTCCGTGTCGGGCGGCTCCTCGCCCGTCACCTTGCTCATGATGTCGATGCGCTCGGCCACGCCGGTCCCATCGCGCCGGAGCTCGTAGATGAGCCGGACCTTCCGTCCGGCCTTGACCGCGTGCAGATCGGTCTGGATGCCGTTCTCCACGACGCTCGTCTCGGGCGTCACCCAGACCCGCACCTTCTTCTCCCAGGGGGCCATGGGGTTGAACACCCAGGCCTTTCCCTCCTTGCCCACGTGGGTGAAGACGCCGGTCTCCACCATCGGCTCGCCCACGTACACGCCCGCGGCCTGCCGCCGGTTCACGCACCCCGTCCCCAGCGCCGCGGCCAGCAGCACCGTGACGGCCAGCACCTGTCTCCTCATGGCTCTTCCTCCTCCCGGATACACGTGTCCCACTGTGCCTCGAAAGAGAAGCGGGCGTGATCCGGGGGAGGCGGCGATCCCCTACTGTTGGACTGGACCCGCCACGCAAGTGCCTGCTGGCGAACAGGCCCCGCCGCCGGCTCAGCGGCCCGCCGCGCGCAGGTCCGCGCCCGAGGTTTTCTCCGCGGGCAGGGGAGGCACGTTCGGCAGCTCGATGGTGAAGCACGTGCCCTTGCCCAGCTCGCTCTCTACCTCGATGCGGCCGCCGTGGGCCTTGATGATGCCGTACACCACGGAGAGCCCCAGCCCCGTGCCCAACCCGGCGGGCTTGGTGGTGAAGAACGGCTCGAAGAGGTGCTGCTTCGTCTCCTCGGACATGCCCGAGCCGGTGTCCCGCACCTCCACGCGCACGTGATTGCCCTGGCGGTGCGTGGCGAGGCTCACCACGCCGCCCGAGGGGGTGGCCTGCCCCGCGTTGACCAGCAGGTTCACCAGCACCTGCACGAGCTGGCGCGGCCGGCCCACCACCGTCCCCACCTCGTTCAGCGACTCCTCCACCTGCACATGGCCGAGCTGGATTCGCGCGATGCGCAGCGCCGTCCGCACCTCGGCGTTGAAGTCGTAGGAGGTGTAGCCCTCGTAATCCCCGCGCGAGAAGCGGCGCAGGTCCGAGACGATGGAGTTCACCCGTTTGATGCCATCCAGCGTCGCCGGGAGCACGTCGTCCACGTACTCCTTCAGGGGGGCGGACAGGTTCGGCTCGTCCCGCATGTCCTGGAGCAGCGAGTCGACGTTGCTCGTCACGTAGCTCATCGGGTTGTTGATCTCATGCGCCACGCTCGCCGCCAGCAGTCCCAGGCTGGAGAGCCGCTCCTGCTCGAGCGCCCGCTGGTGCAACTGCTGCAGCTCCTGGTGGGCCTTCTCCAGCTCCGTGTGCTTCTGCATCAGCAGCGTGCCTCGCTTCTCGGACACCAGGTATCCGAAGATGCCGATCAGGCTGAAGGCCAGGGCCGTGACGGGCTCGGCGCCGGTGGACAAGGCCACCCCGTTGAGCACCACCAGGTAGATGGCCATGCGCGGACGGACCCACGGGTCGAGCCCGAAGTACCAGAGCATGTTGTAGGGCACGAAGACCCAGATCAGCACCGACCACCGGGTGTAGAGGCCAGCGAGGGCGATGCCCGCCACGTTGAGCACCATCCGCATCGCCTCCACCCGGGCGCGGCTGGTCTTGCTGACGAGCCATTCGAGGACCACGCCGTTGCCCACGGCGAGCACCACGCCCACCCCCGCGATGACGAGGACCACGCGCCACTGGCCCCAGAACGCGATGATCATCGCGAGGTTGACGCTGGTCCCCCCTATCCCCGCGATGCCGTGGATGCCACGTTGGACCCGCTCCGCCTCTTGGACTGCGTTCCTGGGCTGGTCATCCATCGTGTGCCCCTCCACGGTCTTTCCAGGACCCGGGGGATCATAGGAGGAACACGGGCCCGCTGGCCAAGGAGCACCCGGGCCGATCAATCCTGTTCACGAAGCGCGCTCTCCTGAGCCCGGAGGGCGACCGCCACCAGCCGCCGGACGTGCTCGCGGACATCCTCCGGCCAGGGCTGGATGAGCTGATCGAAGCGCTCAGGGTCCTGGGCGAAGAAGGCGCGCGAGGCCTCCTCGAAGCCTGGGAAGTCTCCCGCCATGGCGGACATGAACTTGTAGGCCGCTTCCTGGGAACGCCGGGCCCGATCCGCTCCCGCGCTGTTGCGCTTCGCTTCCTCGACGAGCTTGCGCAACGTCACCGAGGCCCCGCCCGGCTGCGAGTTGAGCCAGTCCCAGTGGCGGGGCAGGAGCGACACCTCCCGGGAGACGACTCCCAGCTTCGGCCGGCCCGGTCCGGACCTCCTGGTCTCTTCCGTGACTTGCTCGGCCTCGGCTCGCCGGGCCCGCTTCTTCTCCAGCTTGTCCAGGAACTCGTACAGGCTCCCCCGGAAGTCCAGGTCGACCAGATGGCCCGTCTCGTCCTCGAAGATCAGGATCGGCGCGCTGTCACCCCGGTCCAGCCACTTCTTGGCCTTCAGGGCGACCTCCGTCAGCTCCCCCGACGCGATCAGGCGGTGGCCCGCGAAGCCCGTGTAATTCCTCTGCTTTTCCTCGCCCATGCCCGGCTCCTCTCCGTGGACCCAAAACCACCCGGGTAGAAACAAATCCCACAGGGTGAAATCCATGAACGAGAATATTACCCGGGCTGAATTCAGGCACAATGCATATTTACCGGGTAATATTGTGACTTTTCGATACTACCCGGGTAGAATGCGCTCTCAGTTCCGGTACAGGAGGAACAGGGGCGTATCGATCGAGAGGCCCGCGCTGAAGCGCCAGGCCGGAGCCGGCGTCACGCCGCCCGCGTCGAGGTCATACGCCGCGCCCACCGAGAGCGAGACGGGCGTCCGGGGAATCATCCCCTTGAGCCACAAGCCGGGGCTGACCGCCTCCATCACCCGAGGCGCCTTGCGCTCCTCCACGCCGGCGAACTGGGTGTAGCCCGCCAGATCGATGACCTGGAAGAACGCGCTCCAGGTGAGCCCAGCGCGGCCAAGCTGGTAGTCGACGCCGAAGGGCACCAGCAGCCGGGGCGTGACGCGGCCCTCGCGGGGACCGGCGAGCGAGTAGCTGCCGCCAAACCCCACCAGGCCCCCCAGCGAGACGAAGCGGTGCACGTCCGGATCGCTCCGCCACCGCCAGCTGCCCACCGGCGAGGCCGAGGCGAGCACCACGGCCTTCACCTCCCGCGCGTCCTTCGCGTCGGCGAGCGACACCAGCAGGCCGCCATACCGGGCGAACCCCTCTGGCAGGCAGATGCAGGGCGCGCGCTCGCACCGCCACTCGGACGTCCGCGCCTCCGGCTCCGCCGTCGAGGGGGCATTCCACGCCTGCTCCTGGACGCACCGGTTGGCTGTCTCTCCGCCGTACCGCTCCGTCCTGCTGGAGACGGCTTGGTGCTCGAGCAGCAGCTGGTACACGGTGGAGAGGTCCCTCGCGATCGCCGCCACCACCATGCGCAGCACGTCCCGGGACGAGGCGAGCAGGCCCCGGGCCTCGAGCAGGGCCTTCTGGTTCTCCGCCACCTGCTCCAGCGCCCCGGCGTCAGAGGACTCCAGCCACGCCCCCATCAGCTTGTTGAGGCGCAGCAGCCCGTCCAGCGCCACGTCCGCGGCATCGAGCGCCGACACGCCCTCCTGGGCCAGCAGCCGGGTGGTCTCGGCGAGCCGCTCGGGGCTCCCGTCCCGCGCCTGCTCCACCAGCCGCCGCAGATCCGCCGACACGTTGAAGACCCCCTCGGCGGACTCGGAGAGGGGAGGGGCGAGCGCGGCCCAGACCTTCAACCGCGATTGCTTCCCGGCGGGCGCGTACACCCAGCCGCAGCTCTCCTTCTGCAGCGAGAGCAGCAGCACGGCCAGCCCTCGGGCGTTCGCGTCCATCTGGGGAACGAGGCCCCGGTTGGCATCCTCCACCAGCGCGGTGTAGCGCGTGAAGGAGGCGGGCATGCCACTCACGCACGCCAGTTGCGTGTAGAGCTTCGAGACCTCCGCGGGCGAGCCGGGCTCCAGGGGGAGGGTCTCGAGCCGGCGCGACAGCGTGTCCAGCGCACGCACCGGGTGCACGCCGCCCACCATCGAGTCGATCATGTCCCGGACGGGAGGCGCGGCCCGCTCGTACCGGCGCCCGTGCGCCTGGGACACCACCTCGAAGACGAGGTGCGAGGGGATGGAGCGGAGATCCTCCTCCACCGTCTTGCGCAGCAGCGCGAGCGAGGCCGTTCCCCCCGCGCCGAGCGTGGAGGCGAACGCGTTGTTGTGCGCCGCGGTGCAGGTGGCGGGCAACCAGTCCCGGATGTGGCCCTGCCGCTGGCCCCACTGGTCCTTCACCTCCTGCTTGCAGATGCGCTCGTCGAACTCGACGAGGACGTACAGCACGGCCTCGGCCTCGGCGCGCTCCTGGAGCGCCCCCGCCAGCCCCGTGAAGACCTGATCCAGGAACGCGTTCAGATCGAGCCCCGGCAGCAGGCCCGGCAGGCTGGTGGCGGTCTCCACGCCCGCGTTCAACGAGACCTGGCCCCTCGCGGCATCCAGCATCTCCGAGGTGGAGAGCGCCGCGTCCTGTTGCTCGCGGGGAACGGTCTTCGAACGCCGCACGGCCTCGAGTGCCGAGTCCAGCTCGTCGAGCGCCCGAAGGAGCGGCGCGCGCTCACTGAAGTACGCGGCCAGCACCAGCGCGTCCGAGCCGAACAGCCCCGCCACGTCGAACTCCGTCGCGGTGGGGCCGTGGTAGCGCTGGCACCAGGTCGCGAGCTCGGCAACGGACTGGGGGGGGGTGCAGGCCGTGCGGATGCGGCCGGGGAGGTTGCTCCGGATCTCCCCCCACCACAGGGCGAAGGCACTCGGCGTGTCCCGGGTGGGAAGGGGGGCGGTGGGGCCCGGAGCGGCATCCAGCCCGGCGGTGGACAGCGGCACGGAGCCACCGGTCAGCGGAGCTCCGGGAGCGGGACCCGCCACCTGGGGAACCGCTCTGGGCTGCGAGAGTGCGGGGGTGGACAGCAGGAGCAGGGCCAGGAGGGCACCAACCGGTGCACGCGGATACATACAGCGTCCTTTCTAGACGTCGAACCCCAGTGCGCGCATGGCCTCGACCACGTCATCGCTGGAGAATGGAATGGCCTCACCCTGTTGGGTGTCGGCATGGAAAGCCCGGTGCAGGCCAATGACCTCGTCCGGCTGGCCCGGGCCGGTGCTGCGCAACAGCGGGCCTCCGCTGAAGGCCGGGAGGTTGGCGGCGGGGTAGCGCAGGTTGCCATCCTCGCCGGTGGTGACGGTGACGGGGATGGACACCTGGGCGCGCGGCCGCACCAGCGTCCACCCGCACAGCATGGCATCCCCGTCCTTCGCCGAGTCGGCGAGCAGGGGCGGCTGGAGCGGGCCACTCACCTCCATGGGCATGCGCAGCACGGCGAGATCCGTGGTACCCAGGAAGCCCGAGTGCTCGAGGAAGCGCGAGGGGATGACCACGGCATCGGCCCACGCCCGGACGTTTCCCAGCTCCACCTTCACCTGGGCCGCGGCGAAGAGCTGGGCTCCGGCGCGGAACAGCACGGCGTGCGCCACCGTCAGCACCAGCCGCGGGTGCACCAGCAGGCCGCTGGCCACCTGGGAGCGGTTCCAGGCGGAGGCCTCGAGCGCCGCCACCGGGGTGAAGCTCCCCTCGAGCGGCTGGTTCTGGAAGAAGAGGCCCAGTTGGGCCGCCGACCAGCCGCCGATCATCTCGTCACCGGGATGGAGTGCTCGACGCCTCCCACGTTGACCTTGATTTCCCCCGGCACGGGTGGAGCGCCCGGTTCCAGCTCCACGCGGAACTCGAGGCAGGGGTGGGACGCCCAGCGCCGGGGCGCATCCACCAACCGGACCTGCTTCACCCCTTCGAGCCGCTGGAGCTCGGGCAGCATTTGCAGTGCGGCCTGGCGGAGCTGCTCGAGGGGCACCGGGGAGGGCTGCGCCCGGAAGGCGGTGGCGGCGGAGAAGGGGAGGGGAGCGGTGTCGGTCAGGGGCGAGACCGGTGTCAGCGGAGTCCCTGGCTGAGGGGGCGTGTGCGGCCCGTCCGCCTGCTTCTGCTGCGCCAGGGCGGAACGGACGCGCCGGGCCTCGGTCAGCACGCTCAGCAGCTCGTACCAGAAGGATGAGCCGATGGCCGAAGCCGCGCCAGTGAGGAGGACCTGCCCCAGGAAGGAGAGGGTGGAGCGGATGGGGGTGCCACCCTGGGTGAGGTCGGGCCAGCCGCACGTGCCCAGGAAGGCGTTGGCTCCCGACACGAGCGCGAGCACGAGCCCGATGAACAGCGAGTTCTCGGCGTTGGCGGCCCGGGTCAGCCGATCCACCTCGTTGCTACCGAGTGAGATCGGCACCGGCTGCTTCGAATCGACATAGGTCTCGCCGGTGCGCAGGTCGACCTGGAGGTTGCCCGCGCGCTCCGCGTCCTTTCCGAAGTGCCATCGGGGCCGGAAGGGTTGCCAGTTGCGGTGCTTGAGCACCGCCGAGAGGCGCTCGGCCGCCAGCGAGAGCACGAACAACACCAGGAGGCCCCTCAGGAAGGCGTCCAGACCTCCACCGGTGCCGCCGAGCGTCTCCAGGGTGCCACTGGTGCCCATCGTCTCTCCCTGTGTCGGGTCCTGGCGACTATACCCGTGCTATAGCGCGCCGCGACCCCTCTTCAGGAGACGACATGGGCCTCTTCGACAATCTCATGGGCAATGCATCCGAGGTGGACATCGGCAAGCTGCAGGAGGAAGCGGCCGAGGTCCTGGCGCCCAACGAGAGGCTGGAACGCGCCTTCAAGATCTTCCGCGACCTCTACCTCTTCACCGATAAGCGGCTGCTGCTCGTGGACAAGCAGGGGCTCACCGGCTCGAAGGTCGAGTACATGTCACTGCCGTACCGGTCCATCACCCGCTTCTGCGTCGAGACAGCCGGCACCTTCGACGCGGACTCCGAGCTGAAGATCTGGGTGTCGGGTTCGCCCGAGCCCCTGCTCAAGCAGTTCAAGAAGGGTTCGAGCATCCTCGAGATCCAGAAGGTGCTCGCGACCTACGTGCTGAAGTAGGGAGCCCCCCTTGGACGAGGGGCGGCCGGAAGCGGCATCATCACCGCATGCGTCTCTCCATCTGGCTCGCCGCGCTGTTGCCGCTCGTCACCGCGGCGTGTGCCACCCCATCGGTGGCGTACCATCCGCGGAAGGACTGTGAGGCGGGCAGCGCGGGCGCGTGCGTGGACTGGGGGGACGAGCTGGCCGGCAGGGGAGATCAGCTCGGGGCCGAGGCCGCCTACGGACAGGCGTGCCAGGGCGGCTTCGTCATGAGCTGCATCACCCAGGGCCAGTTCCTCATGCGGCGCGGCGAGCTGGAGGCCGCCGAGCTTCCGCTCCGCAAGGCGTACCTGGAGGAGATGCCGGAGGCGCACGAGGCGCTGGCGGACCTCTACCAGGCCCGGGGAACGCCCCCGGATGTGAAGATCGCCGAGGGACTGCGCTTCGAGGCGCCCGCCATCGACAAGCCGGCCACGGAGTTCGTCTACCACTTCCGGATGGACTCGCGGGGGATCCCCGGCGCGGCGCTCACCTTCAACGTGCAGCCGATGGCCTTCCTGTCACGCCGGCTGAGTCTCGGGTTCCACGCTGCCTTCACCCCGGTGACGGAGCTCAACGGCTTCATCGGGTACCAGCACTTCGCGTCCACCTGGGCCGTGCCGTATGCGCGGGTGCTGCTCGGGGGGCTGCCCTCGGCTCCCCCCGGAGTGGGGCTCAACTACGGGGGAGAGGTTGGGTTGAAGCTGTGCCTGGGACCCATCGGGCACCTGGATTTCGCCGTGGGCTCCTCGCGATTCAGTCCCCTCCATGCCTCGGTGGGGCTGGGGTTCAACGGGCTCTTCCTGCTGCTCGCGGCGCGCTGACGGCCGTCCCGGCTCAGCGCTTGGAGGCGGGGAGGTACTTCGCGGGCAACGGCTGCTCCGGCGTCTCGGCGGTCCAGGCCACCGTCAGCACCCACCACCGCTTGCCATCGTGGAGGAGCTGGATGCTGTTGATGCCGCGCATGAAGGGCTTCGTGTCCGCGTCGCGCAGGGCCTCGTAGGTGCTGAAGACGTGCACGAGGGCGCCGAAGCGCTCCTCCACGCGGTGGAGTTCCCGCTCGCGGAACCCCTCCGCGAGGAGCGCCTTCTCGGACGAGGTGATGTACTCCTCGGGGGTGAGCAGCTTGTAGCCGGTGGAGCCGTCCTTGCGCTTGCCGGCGGGGATCATCCGCGCGCCGGGAGCGAAGAGGGAACGGAAGCGGTTCCAGTCGCGTGCCTGGCCCTTGGGTCCGGAGATGACGTCATAGAGCGCGGCGACGATGGACTCGGGAGTGGCCACGTCCTCCGGCTTCGCCTCCGGAGCGGAGGGGGCGGGAGCGGGCGCGGCCTGCGCGGGGGCCGGAGCAGGGGAGGGGGCGGGAGCGGGAGCGGACTTCTTCGGATCGGAAGCGAGCGCGGGGGCCGACACGGAGAGGGAGAGCAGCGCCGCGGCGAGCCGCCACACGCGAGACTTGGGAGCGGAGTGCATGAGGGTCCTCAGGGACTGCGAGGGGCACGCATCATGGCCCACGCCCTGGTTGGGCGGCGAGCCTCGGATGGGCGCTCCGCTCCACGTGAAGACTTCCAGGAAGGGGAGAGACGCGGCCGGGCCGTGCGGCACTTCGCCTCGCCAGCCCGTGCGCGTGTCACTACAGTCGCGCGGCCTGTGCCTGCTTCCAGGCACCGGGGGAATCCATGAAACGCTTCGTCGTCAGTCTTGCCCTGCTCGCCGGCTGCACCACCACCACGCAGCAGGCCGCGACGCCCGCGAAGGCCGAGGCACCACAGCCGCCCGGGTCCATCTACGTGTTCCAGGGCGTGGAGGTCTTCGGCTCGCGCAAGGTGCCCAGGGAGAAGCTGCTCGCGCTCATCACGCTACCGGCTCCGGGCACGCGGCTCGACACGAAGAATGAGCAGCAGCAGAAGGAGTTCGTCGCGAATCTCATGGAGAGCAAGAAGCGGCTCACGGAGACCGGGGCCTTCGCGTTCATCCGGATGACGGTGGGGCAGGACCAGAAGCACACGATGAGTGTGACGGTGGACCTGGTCGACACCGGGGACGAGTGGCGCATGGCCTTCAACCCCGAGCCCACGGGGGAGGTGGCCGATCCGGAGGGACTGCTCGCGGCCTGGTCGGACTATCTGAAGGCGTTCTGGAAGTTGCGGAACCAGGGGGCGGTGCCGGAGTGGGGCATGGGAACCTGCCGTGCGCCCATGGGGTGCTACGGAGGCTTCGAACACCCCGGGCTCGCGCCCCTGGAGCAGCGCTTCCTCGACGGAGTGCCGCGCAACGCCGACGCGCTGGTGCGGGTGCTGCGCGAGGACAAGGACAGCGGCAATCGCATGCACGCGCTCATGCTCCTGACGTACCTGTCCTCGCCCGAGCAGCTGGTGAAGGCGCTGCTCCCGTCGGTGAGGGATCCGGACCAGGGCGTGCGCAACGAGGCGCTGCGGCGGCTCGGGTCGGCGCAGGAGAAGTCGAAGAAGCCCGGCATCGTCCCGATCGAGCCGGTGCTCGAGGCGCTCTGGTTCCCGCTGGCGACCGATCGCAACAAGGCGGGCTGGACGCTGGTGCACATCATGGAGGCCGAGGGCACGGTCCACCGGCAGCAGATCCTCGACCAGGCGGGCGAGGTGCTGGTGGAGATGGCGAGCATGCGGTCGGACCTCGACCATGCGCCCGCGCGCAAGGTGCTTGCGCAGCTGGCGGGACAGGACTTCGGCGATGACGTAACGGCTTGGCGCCGCTGGTTCGAGCAGGCGCGCGGCCCACGGCCTTGAGTAAGCTGCGCTCCATCATGACCCCGTCCTCTTGCGCAGCCCGTCCTTCCCGCCGCGATGTCCTCCAGGGCCTCGCGGCGCTGCTCAGCACCACGGCGGTACCGGCGCTGGGCGCCCCTGACTCGAAGGTGGCGGAGGTGTACCGGCGGGCCGTGGTCATCGACGGGCTCACCAACGACAGCCCGCTGCTGAAGCCGGACGAGGCCATCGAGGCGGGAATGACCGCGGCCATCGTCGACATGCAGATGTACCCGCGCAACTTCCAGAGCGCGCTCCAGGCGATCGCGGAGTGGCAGCCGGTGTTCCGCCGGCCCGGGAGCAAGCTGCTGCCGGTGCTGCGTGCCGCGGACCTGCAGCGCGCCAAGGCCGAGCGCAAGCTGGGCATCGTGCTGGCCTGCCAGGACGCACAGATTCTCGACGCGGCCATGTACTCGGTGAACGACCAGAACCTGGAGAACCTGGAGATGTTCCACGCCCAGGGCCTGCGGGTGCTGCAGCTCGCCCACAACGAGCGCAACGCCCTGGGTGACTCCTACCGCGAGCCGGGCAACGCGGGGTTGAGCCTCCTGGGCCAGCGCGTGGTGGAGCGGATGAACGAGCTGGGGATGCTCGTGGACCTGTCGCACTGTGGAGACCGCACCACCGCCGAGGCCCTCGAGCGCTCGAAGAAGCCCTGCGCCATCACGCACGCGGGTTGCCGCGCGGTGTACGCCAGCGGGCGCAACAAGCCGGACGAGTTGCTGAAGGCCCTGGCGGACAAGGGCGGCGTGTTCGGCGTCTTCAACATGTCGGTATGGCTGACGGACAAGCCCACGGTGGGGCTCGACGAGTTGCTGGCGCACGTGGACCACGCGGTGAAGGTGGCCGGGGTGGAGCACGTGGGATTCGGCAGCGACGGGAACGTGCTGCGCACCGGCGGGAGGGATCCCCAGCGGGACATCGAGGGCTTCAAACGTTTCGTCGAGCGCAACAAGGGCCTGCCCGGCTCGGAGCAACTGCCCCAGCACATGCACGTGGCCGAGTTGAAGGGACCGGACCGGCTGCTGCGGCTCGCCGAGGGGCTGGAGCGCCGGGGGTACAAGCCGGCCGACATCGAGAAGATCCTCGGCGGCAACTTCGTGCGGCTGTTGCGCGACACGCTGAGCTGAGAGGGGAGGGGGCGACACCCTTTGTGCGGAGGGCGCATCTCTGCCAGCGTGGGGGGATTCGATGCGGCGCTCCCGCTTGCTCCAGGCCCTGATCCTCTCGTTGGCCCTACACCTGGGCCTGGGGCTCCTGCTGTACCTGGCGCCGTCGAAGCGCGATTCCTCCCTCCTGAACGCCCGTCGGGAGCCGATCCAGTTCGAGGTGGTCGAGCGCACGCCCCTCGCGCGCGTGGAGCCGCTTCCGCCCGCGCCTCCAGCCGTGGAGCCTCCCCGGCCGCCGCGTGGCACTCCGCGGCCTCCACGCGCCGCACCGGCTCCCGCTCCGCCGCCCCCGGGTGCCCCTCCACCCGCCACGCCTCCCGCGACGGCGGAGCCCGAGGTGCCAGATGTGCCGCGCCAGGTCCGGCTGTTCCCGGGCCCTGGAGGCCTCGCCGTGGGCCCGTCCACGGGAGCCACCCCGGGAGCCCCCACCGGACACACGTGGAGGCCGGGGGATGGGCCCTCCCCAGAGCAGCGCCTCGCCCAGGAGCGGGAGCGGGTCCAGGGCCGCGTCCAGGGCTTCCTCGACGACGGCATGGCGAGCCTGCGCGTACAGAATGGCCTCGTCGACACCTACTTCGGCGAGATGGACAAGGCGCTGGAGAAGGGGCTCACCGGCGCGCCGCTCTTCGCCTACGAGGGCGTGTTCAAGCATTTCTTCGAGGCCACCCCGGGGCGCATCCAGGGCCTGCGCGAGCTGGTCAAGAGCGCCGGGAACTATGGCGCGACGGGCAGCCCGGACGCGGTGAGCGAGCCCTCGGGGACGGATCGGCTGGAGGACGTGGCGCGCTCGGGGACGGCGGGAGCGCGCGCCCGGTCGAGGCCCTCGGCCGTGGACATGTTCGAGACGTACAACAAGGCCAACGGCGCGCTGCACGCGACGCTCGAGTTGGAGCAGTCGCGCACAGGCCAGGTGCTGGGGGTGAAGCTGATCGACAGCTCCGGCAATCCCCTCTTCGACGCGTACGTCGTCGAGCGCGTCCCCCAATCGCTGGAGGCGCTCGGGCCAGCGACGGAGCACTTCGCGCTGAGATCCAAGGGGAACGTGCGCAGTGTCTGGAGCATCGACGGGAACGTGAGCTTCTCGCGCACCCTCCGATTCTCGAAGCTCGGCGAGCTCAACGCGGAGGACGCGGCCTACTTCTCGGCACTGCTACCCCTGGGGCTCTTGTCGGGCAACTTCGAGGAGACGCGGGGCGAGGTGATCGTCCCAGACTTCCGCCGGCCGCACTTCGACATCCGGACCCGGCTCCTGCGCGTGTACTGAAAACCCCAGGAGTTTCAGGGGCTTGAACGAACAAAGGCCCCTGGAAGCGCACGATGCGGCGCCTCCGGAGCCTCTCTCCCCACTCAGGGGAGCACAACCTCGCGCTCCCCTCTGTCCCTGCTGGGACAACCCGGCAACCACTAGGCGCTGGCGGTCTTCTCCTGGCCCACGTTGATGCCCTGCTTGCCGAGGTAGCCCATCGCCTTGTCCTTCACGTCGGTGCGCAGCTCGGTGCCCGTCTTCGGCGCGAGCATGAGCGCGGCGATGCCACCGACAGCGCAGCCGATGACGAACGCACCGATGCCGGCGAACGAGCTGCGGGCGGGCTTGTAGGTGGTGAGACCCACGTAGCGCAGCACGTCATCGGCGTCGAAGTCATCCCACTGGTTCTTGGCGAACTTGGGCAGGTCGTTCATGACCTTCCGGGCGATCAGCTTCCGGTAGATATCGCTCTTCACCGCCCACTTGGCCTTCTTCGTGAACAACATTCCGTCCTCCTCCTTGGCCACAGCCAATCCGAGAGGTGGTCACCCCCACGGCACCCACCCCTGCGAGCCGTGAAACTAGGGAGGGCGAGCGAGGGGGGAACCCCCTGGGCAACGTCCTGGTGGCGGGGGAGGGGGTAGGCGTCGGCTGGCGGTCAGAGTGGGGTCATGACGCGCCGTGCCCAAGCTGGGGAGTGAACGGAGAGGGCAGCCAGCCGAGCACCTTTCTGCTATGCCCCCCGGCGCCATGTCATTCGATCAGAAGCTGCTCGAGAAGATTGCCCAGGTGGAGAAGGGCGGAGCCGAGAAGTACCACGCGAAGAACCGGGAGACGGGGAAGCTGTTCGCCCGTGAGCGCATCCGGCTGCTGGTGGACGAGGGCACGTTCGTCGAGGACGCGAAGCTCGCCAACAACGTGGACGCGGAGCTGCCCTCGGACGGGGT
Organism: Archangium sp.; assembly: GCA_035645295.1. GTDB lineage: Bacteria > Myxococcota > Myxococcia > Myxococcales > Myxococcaceae > Archangium. The sequence goes on along the minus strand of DASQMW010000297.1, from coordinate 36,797 downwards.
GATCATCGGGGTGGGGAAGGTAGGGGGGCGCCCGGTGGCCATCATGGCCAACGACTCCACGGTGAAGGCGGGGAGCTGGGGCGCGCGGACGGTGGAGAAGATCCTCCGCATCCAGGAGACGGCCAAGGGGCTGAAGTGCCCGCTGCTGTACCTGGTGGACTCGGCGGGAGCGCGCATCACCGACCAGGTGGACATGTTCCCGGGCCGGCGGGGCGCGGGCCGCATCTTCTACAACGAGGTGCACATGTCCGGCGAGGTGCCGCAGGTGTGCCTGCTCTTCGGGCCCTCGGCGGCTGGCGGCGCGTACATCCCGGCCTTCTGCGACATCGTCATCATGGTGGACGGCAACGCCTCCATGTACCTGGGCAGCCCGCGCATGGCCGAGATGGTCATTGGCGAGAAGGTGACGCTCGAGGAGATGGGCGGCGCGAAGATGCACTGCTCGGTGTCCGGCGTGGGCGACGTGCTGGTGAAGACGGAGCAGGAGGCCATCGAGGCGGCCAAGAAGTACATCTCCTTCTTCCCGGAGAACTTCACCCAGGCCCCGCCGCGGGTGGAGCCCAAGGCGCCCAAGGCCAGTGGCAAGCGGGTGGATGAGATCATCCCCGCGGATCAGAACAAGCCCTTCGACATGCACGCGCTCATCGCCGAGCTGATCGACGAGGGGAGCTGGTTCGAGGTGAAGAAGCTCTTCGCGCAGGAGCTCATCACGGGTCTGGCGCGCATCGACGGCCGGCCAGTGGGAATCGTCGCCAATCAGCCCAAGTACAAGGGCGGCGTGCTCTTCGTGGACTCGGCGGACAAGGCGGCGCGCTTCATCTGGCTGTGCGACGCCTTCAACATCCCGCTCTTGTACCTGGCGGACGTGCCGGGCTTCATGATCGGCACCAAGGTGGAGCGCGCGGGCATCATCCGGGCGGGCGCGAAGATGATCTCCGCGGTGTCCGAGGCCAGCGTGCCGAGGATCTGCGTGGTGGTGCGCAAGGCGTACGGCGCGGGCCTGTACGCCATGAGCGGGCCGGGCTTCGCACCGGACGCCACCCTGGCGCTGCCCCAGGCGATGATCGCCGTGATGGGCCCCGAGGCGGCGGTGAACGCCGTCTTCTTCAACAAGATCCAGGAGAAGCCCGAGGCCGAGCGGGCCGCCTACGTCCAGCAGCTCCGCGACGAGTACCGTCAGGATGTGGACATCTACAAGCTGGCGAGCGAGCTGGTGGTGGACGAGATCGTCCCGGGCGACCGGCTGCGCAACGAGTTGCGCCAGCGTTATGAGTTGTATTCCCGGCGCTTCCAGCCCCGGGAGACGAAGAAGCACGGCGTCTACCCGGTTTGACGGTCCCCCCTCCACCCTCTGCTATACATCCCCCCATGGACTTCGAACTTCCCGAAAGCCATCGAGCCCTCCAGTCCTCCCTTCGTGACTTCTGCGAGCGTAAGGTCAAGCCCTACGCGCGCGAGTGGGACAAGGACGAGACGTTCCCGATGGAGGTAGTGAAGGAGCTGGGCGAGCTGGGCGTGTTGGGCATGCTGGTGACCGAGGAGTACGGCGGCGCCGCCATGGACTCGCTCGCGGTGGCGGTGGCGGTCGAGGAGATCGCCCGCTACGACGGCTCGCTGGCACTCACGGTGGCCTCGCACAACGGGCTGGGCACCAGCCACCTGCGTGTGTTCGGCAACGACGCCCAGCGGCGCAAGTACCTGCCCAAGCTGGCGTCCGGCGAGTACCTCGGCGCCTGGGGCCTGACGGAGCCGGGCAGCGGCTCGGACTCCGCGGGGATGAAGACCACGGCCGTGCGCAAGGGTGACAACTGGGTGCTCAACGGCTCCAAGATGTTCATCACCCAGGGCACGGTGGGCAACGTCTTCGTGGTGCTGGCCGTCACCTCGCCGGCGAAGAAGCAGAAGGGCATCACCGCCTTCATCCTCGAGAAGGGGATGCCGGGCTTCAGCCAGCGGTCCATCCACGGCAAGCTGGGCATGCGCTCCTCGGACACGGCGGAGCTGGTGCTGGAGAACGTGGAGGTTCCGGACTCGAATCGGCTGGGCGAGGTGGACCACGGCTTCATCGACACGATGAAGATCCTCGACAAGGGCCGCATCACCATCGGCGCGTTGGCGGTGGGCCTGGCCCGGGGCGCACTGGAGGAGTCGGTGCGTTACGCCCGGGAGCGCACGGCCTTCGGCCAGCCCATCTCCGAGTTCCAGGGGCTGCGCTGGATGTTCGCGGACATGAAGACGGAGACGGACGCGGCTCGGCTGCTGGTGCACCGGGCGGCGTACCTGGCCGATGCTGGCCAGCCGTACAGCCAGGAGGCCTCCATGGCCAAGCTGTTCGCCTCCGAGGTGGCCACGCGGGCCTGCAACAAGGCGGTGCAGATCCACGGCGGCTACGGCTACACCCGGGAGTTCCCCGTGGAGCGCTACCTGCGCGACGCCAAGCTGTGCGAGATCGGCGAGGGCACGAGCGAGATCCAGCGCTCCATCATCGCCCGCGAGGTCTTCAAGAAGGCGTAAGGACACGGCCCGGCGCGACAGCTCGGGCTGGAGACGGGACGAGGGGTGGGCCAGGAAGGCGCCCCCTCGTCCTGTTCGTCGTGCTACAGAGCCTCCCCGTGGCAGGCGAGGGGAGGGAGGGCTCGTCCCCCCGAGGGGTGGGGCTGGAGCCGTGGGTGCTGCTCGAAGTGGAGGGGAGACCCTACCGTTTCGCAGCGGAAGGTTTCGAACTGGATGAGGACGTGGCGACCCTGCAACCCGCTGAGCGAGTGAAGGCCCTGGAGGAGCGGCTGGGCACGGCGTTTTCCCGTCCCGAGCTGGGGCTCACCGCGTTGACGCACAAGAGCTGGATCAACGAGCACCGGGGGGAGGGCTTCCAGGACAACGAGCGGCTGGAGTTCCTCGGGGACGCGGTGCTCAACCTGGCGGTGGGCCACCGGCTGATGGAGCGCTTCCCCCAGATGAAGGAGGGGGAGCTCACGCCGCTGCGCGCCCGCATCGTCAACGAGGAGGGCCTCTCGCGCATCGCCCGGCGGCTGGGGTTGGGCGAGCTGTTGCAGTTGGGGCGGGGCGAGGAGCTGAGCGGTGGCCGGGAGAAGAGCTCGCTGCTGGCCAACGCGCTGGAGGCGGTGTTCGCCGCGGTGTACCTGGGCTCGGGGCTGGAGCCGGTGATGGGGCTGGTGGACCGGCACTTCGCGGAGGCGCTGGAGGGCGTCGCGCAGGCGCTCAGCCGGCAGGACTACAAGACGAAGCTGCAGGAGGCGGCGCAGGATCGGCTCAAGCTGACGCCCCGCTACCAGATCGTCTCCGAGGTGGGCCCCGACCACGAGAAGATCTTCGAGGTGGAGGTGATGCTGGGCTCGGACGTGTATGCGCGCGCCACGGGCCGCAGCAAGAAGGACGCCGAGCAGACGGCCGCCCATGGGGCCCTGGTGCTGCTGGACCGGGGGGAGAAGCCGGGGCAGGGGGCTTCCGAGCCACCTTCCGCACCCGTTTCGGGTCTGAAGGACGACACCCCGGCTTGAAACTGCTTGGCCGACCAGGGGGCGGAGCATAAGGTCCCGCGCCCATCCGCTAGTGGGTTTCAATTCGGGAGGCAGCCATGGGAATGCTGGATGAGGTGCGTGCGGGCAATGATCTCTACGCCACCTTCGACACCACCGAGGGGCAGATTGTCGTGAAGCTCTTCTCGAAGGCCGCGCCGGAGACGGTGCAGAACTTCGTGGGGCTGGCCACGGGCGAGAAGGAGTGGGTGCACCCGGGGACGCGCGAGCGCATGACGGGCAAGCCCTACTTCGACGGGACGATCTTCCACCGCTGCATCCCCAACTTCATGGTCCAGGGTGGGGATCCGCTCGGCCAGGGCGTTGGCGGGCCGGGGTACAACATCAAGGACGAGTTCAACAACGGCCACCTCTTCGACAAGAAGGGCAAGCTGGCCATGGCCAACACGGGCCGTCCGAACACCGGTGGCAGCCAGTTCTTCATCACGGTGGCGCCGACGACGTGGCTGAACAACAAGCACACCATCTTCGGTGAGGTCGTGAAGGGCCAGGATGTGGCCGACCGCGTCGCCAACGAGATTCCCAAGGGCCCGAACGATCGGCCGAGGAAGGACGTGGTCATCAGCAAGCTGACCATCAGCACCACGGCGCCGGCCTAGGCGTCCCAGCCGCCCTGGAGGCGGTTGCCCGCCGGGTTGGTTCACTTCACGGCGGGTCCGCTGTTCCATGTCGTTCCGAGTAGTTCTTGGGGCGCCCCCTCCAGAGGGGGTTCCCTGATCACCTTCGACCTTCGAAGCTTTAGATGGCTCCTCAGCAGACACACCGCAGCGGGTTCGCCGCGCTCATTGGCCGTCCGAACGTGGGCAAGAGCACGCTGCTCAATCAACTGACAGGCGAGAAGCTCGCCATCGTCTCTCCCAAGCCGCAGACCACCCGGAACCGGATTCTGGGCGTGGTGACGCGGCCGGAGGGGCAGGTGGCCTTCCTCGACACGCCCGGCATCCATCAGGCCAAGGGCGAGCTCAACCGTTACATGGTGGACGTGGCCCTGCAGGCGGTGGACGACGTGGACCTGGTCCTCTTCGTCGTCGAGCCCGGGGGCCTCGCGGAGAAACCCGAGGTAAGTCCGGGCAACCGGTTCATCCTCGAGCGGCTGCAGAAGGCGGGCAAGCCCACCTTCCTGGTCATCAACAAGATCGACACCGTGCTCAAGCCGGTGCTGTTGCCGCTCATCGAGCTGTACCGAAAGGAGTTCCCCTTCGCCGAGGTGGTGCCCATCTCCGCGAAGGATGACGACGGCGTGGAAAACCTCTTCCAGGCGGTGCTCCAGCACATGCCCGAGGGTGATCCACTCTTTCCCGAGGATGTGCTGACGGACCAGGCGGAGAAGACGCTGGTGGCCGAGTACATCCGTGAGCAGGTGCTGCGTCACTGCCGGCAGGAGATTCCGTACTCCACGGCGGTGCTGGTGGACTTCTTCGACGAGTCCGAGCGCGAGCCACCGCCAGGAACGCCCCCTGGCAAGCTGGCGGGCCTCATCCGGATTGCCGCCTCCATCTACGTGGAGCGTGACAGCCAGAAGGCCATCATCATCGGGAAGCAAGGGCAGATGCTGAAGACGATCGGGACGGACGCGCGCAAGGCCATCCAGCGGTTGCTGGGGGCGCACGTGTACCTCTCGTTACGGGTCCGGGTGGAGCCTCGCTGGAGCGAGCGTCCCGAGGGCCTCAAGAAGCTGGGTTACGAGTAGGAAGTACGCGCATGAAGCCTCTGGTCGCTATCGTGGGTCGCCCCAACGTGGGCAAGTCCACGCTCTTCAATCGCCTCGCCAGGCGTCGCATCGCCCTGGTGGAGGACCAACCCGGAGTCACCCGCGACCGGCATTACTGGGACGTGGAGTACGACGGCCGGGACATCACCATCATCGACACGGGCGGATTCGTGCCCGGGGAGAAGGACTCCCTGCTGCAGCAGGTGCGCGAGCAGGCGCAGCTGGCGGTGGAGGAGTGTGATGCCATCATCTTCGTGACGGACGCCCGGGTGGGCCTGACCTCGGCGGACCAGGACGTGGCCACCTACCTGCGCCAGAGTGGCAAGCCGGTGGTGGTGGCCGCCAACAAGCTGGACACCGAATCGGGCACCATGCAGTCGCTGGCCGGCGAGTTCTTCAAGCTGGGACTGGGGGAGGTGTTCCCCATCTCGGCCGAGCACGGCCTGGGGGTGGGCTCCATGATGGAGACGGTGATGGGCAAGCTGCCCCCGCCGTCTGCGGAGGAGCTCGTGGCCCGCGAGCAGGCCGCCAAGGCCGAGGAAGCCGCGGAGGCAGGGGAGGAGGGCGCGGAAGGTGAGGAGGCGCCCGCCGAGGAGGGGTCGGAGGAGCGCCCCATCCGGGTGGCCATCATCGGCCGGCCCAACGTGGGCAAGAGCACCCTGGTCAACGCGCTGCTGAAGCAGAAGCGCGTGGTGGCCAGCGAGATACCCGGCACCACGCGGGATCCGATCGACTCGGAGCTGACGTACAAGGACCGCAAGGTCATCCTCACGGACACGGCCGGCATCCGGCGCAAGAAGACGATCGCCCACCGGGTGGAGAAGTTCTCGGTGGTGGCGGCGCTCAAGTCGCTGGATCGCAGCGACGTGGCGGTGTTGCTGATGGACGCCACGGAGCCGGCGGTGGACCAGGACGCGAAGCTGGCCGGCATCGCCGAGGAGAAGGGCCGCGCGCTGGTCATCGTGGTGAACAAGTGGGATTTGATCAGCACGGACAAGCGCAAGCAGGAGCTCTTCCGGGAGGATCTCAAGCACGCGCTGAAGTTCGTGGGGTACGCGCCCATCGTGTTCACCTCGGCGCTGACGGGCTCCAAGGTGGAGAAGGTGCTGGAGCTGGCGGTGGAGCTGGCGGTCCAGTTCCGCTACCGGGCGCCCACGCCGCAGCTCAACCGGCTGCTGGAGCACATGTCGGACAACCACCCGGCGCCCATCGTGGGCCGAGGGCCGCTCCGGTTGTACTACATGGCCCAGGTGGGGACGGCGCCTCCCACGTTCGCCATCACCTGCAACCGGCCGGACGGTGTACCGGACATGTACAAGCGGTACATCACCAACCAGCTGCGCGGGACGTTTGACCTGCGGGTGCCCATCCGGTTGCTGTTCCGGGATCGCCCGGGCCAGGCCAAGCGCGCGGCGCGCAAGCGGCCCAAGCTGGCCGGGAAGTCGAAGCATTGAGGGTTGTCCGCGTTGACACTGTGGGTGCGCGCTCCGTAGATTGCGCGCCCTTCGACTCTGTACAGAGGTGCGAACCACCGTGGCCGAGAAGTCCGAGAAGATGACGAAGCAGGAGCTCAGCGCTCCCGATGCCTTCCAGCTGTACGGCGCCGAGGCGAGTGACTGGCTGATGAAGCGCAGCCAGATCATCAGCACCGCGGTGGCCGTGCTCATCGTGGGCGGTCTGATCGCCGCGCTGGTGCAGTACTTCAACAACCGGAGCGAGGAGGCCGCGGCCAAGCAGCTCGGCCAGACGCTGGAGACGCTGGAGCGTCCGGTGGTGGAGGGCGTAGCGCTGCAGCCGGCCGCGGGGGAGCTGCCTCCCTTCAAGTCCGAGCAGGAGCGAGACGGGACGGCCGTGACGGAGCTCACGAAGTTCCGGGCGGACCACAAGGGCACGGACGCCGCGCTGACGGCGGCGCTGCCGCTGGGCAAGGCGCAGTACCGTCTGGGCAAGTACGACGAGGCCCAGGCCACCTTCGGGGAGTACACGAAGGAGGCCCCGAAGGGCTCTCCGCTGCTGACCTCGGCCTATGAGGGCCTGGGTTACGCCCACGAGGCCAAGGGGCAGCTGGATCAGGCGCTCGAGGCCTTCAAGCAGATGGGGCAGACGGAGGCCGGTGAGTTCATGGCGGGCATGGGGCAGTACCACCAGGCACGCATCCTCGTGGCCCAGGGCAAGAAGGACGAGGCGGCGCAGGTGCTGGCGGACCTGAAGGCCTCCCAGGGAACCTCGGCCTCGGGCCGTCTGGCCACCGAGCGGCTGGCGGTGTTGGCGGCGCAGGGCGTGAAGATCCCCGAGCCGAAGACGCCGCCCGCGGCCACCCTGACGCCGGACGCGGGGTGAGCGCCTGACTATGCGCACCGCGAGCGGGTGGAAGCGTTGGGTGGGTGGGCTCGCGGTAGCGGGTCTGCTCGGTGGCTGCACCACGGTCCCGGTGTACGGCAACCCCGTCACCGCCGCACCGGTGCAGCCTCCCCACCACTTCTTCACGGTGGACTGGTGGAGGCAGCTCGTCAGTCCCACGCTGCTCGAGTACGCCCCGCGCGAGCACGCGCAGCCGGCGTATGACGCGAAGAACGAGCGCGTCCTCACGCTCACCCGGGACGGTCTGGTCCGGAGCTTCGACGCGGAGGGCACGGAGGTCTGGCGTTACACGGTGGGCAATCGCTTCTACGCGGGCGCGACGGTGGACGACGGCATCGCCTACGTGCCGGGCACCGACGGCGTGCTGCACGCGCTGGACGCGAAGACGGGCGCGCTCAAGTGGAAGTACGGCGCGGGCGAGGCCCTGGCGACGGCGCCGGTGGTCGCGGGAGATCTGGTGCTGGTGGCCTCGCAGAGCGACACCCTGTTCGCGGTGAAGCGGGTCACGGGCGAGCTGGCGTGGCTGTACCGGAGGGATCCTCCCGCGGGTTTCACCATCCACCGGGCCGCCACGCCGGTGGTGCGTGAGCAGACGGCCTGGGTGGGCTTCGCCGACGGCACGCTGGTGTCGCTGGACCTGTCGGACGGTGGCGTGCGCTGGGAGAAGGCGCTGGCGCCGGGTGGGGTCACGCAGTTCGTGGACGTGGACACCACGCCGGTGCTGGACGAGGCGGGCCATGTGTACGCGGCCTCGTATGCGGGCGGCCTCTACTCGCTCGACGCCGAGACGGGCGATGTGGTGTGGAATTCGGTGACCCAGGGCATCACCTCGCTGATGATGCACGGCAACGTGCTGGTGGCCACGGGGGATGACCGCCTGGATGCCTACCTGGGCGACAGTGGAAAGCTCCTCTGGTCGCAAACCCTCCAGGAACGGGCCGGGATGGAGCCGGTGTTGGTCAAGGGGATGCTCCTGGTACCTGCACAGCGCTCGTTGCTCTTCGTGGACCCGCGCACGGGCGAGTCGCGCCTGGCGTGGAACCCGGGAGAGGGAATCTCGGCTCCTCCGCGGGTGGTGGGCGGCAAGCTGTACGTGCTGTCCAACAACGGCTACCTGTACTCCCTCCGGCTGGACGGGAGGAGCGGTTGACGCAGGGGGCCGCGAAGAGGACGGTCCGTGTGGTGGCCGCCCTGATTCCCCAGCCTGGGGATGACTCGCGGTTCCTGGTGCAGCAGCGGCTGCCGGGTGGGAGCCGGGGGCTCCTTTGGGAGTTTCCGGGCGGCAAGGTGGAGCCCGGGGAGTCCGAGCCGGAGGCGCTGGCTCGGGAGTGCCGGGAGGAGCTGGATGTGCAGCTCCAAGTGGGGAGGCGGCTATGGGCGGGGAGACACGAGTATTCGGACCTGACGGTGGAGCTGGTGCTGTACGCGGCCCGGCTGACGTCGGGGGAGCCGAAGACGTTGGGAGCCAACGCCCTGGCCTTCCTGACGCCGGCGGAGATGCAGGCGCTGCCGTTCTGCGAGGCGGACATTCCGCCCCTGGAGGACCTGGTAGCGGGCAGGCTGGGACCGCTGGGGTGATGTTGCGGCGCACGTTCCAGCTCATTCCGGGGGTGGGTCCCTGGAAGGAGAAGGACCTGTGGGCCCGGGGCATCCACACCTGGGACGACTTTCCGGAGAACGGGTCGGTGCTCGGCCAGAAGTTGGACGAGGGAGCCCGCCGGAGGCTGGCGCTGGCGCGAGAGGCCCTGGAGCGGCGCGATCTGAAGGGCCTGGCCGCCATGGTGCCGCCGCGGGAGCACTGGCGGCTGTACCCCGAGTTCGCGCGCGACGCGGTCTACTTCGACATCGAGACGGACGGAAAGCAGGAGCAGGCGCCCACGGTGGTGGCCCTGTTCGATGACGCGGGCCTGCGCGTCTTCATCCAGGGCCGCAACATGGACGAGCTGCCAGAGGCCATGGCGGAGCGGCGGCTGTGGGTGACGTTCAATGGCTCGTGCTTCGACGTGCCGGTGCTGCGCGAGTACTTCGGCAAGCGCTTCCCGACGCCGGACGCGCACATTGATTTGCGCTTCGTGTGCCGGCGGCTGGGGATGGGCGGCGGGCTGAAGGAGATCGAGGACAAGCTGGGGCTGGGGCGGCCGCCGCACATGAAGGGCGTGAACGGGTGGGACGCGGTGCTGCTGTGGCGTGCGTACCTGGCGCGCGGGGACGTGGAGGCCCTGCGCTTCCTGGTGGAGTACAACCTCTATGACTCGTTCCAGCTCCGGAGCCTGATGGACAAGGCGTACAACCGGGCCCTGGACGACCTGAACCTGGAGGCCGAGCCGCGGGTGCCGGTGTTCGAGCGGGGCGAAGTCCTCTACGACGTGAGCCGGCTCATCATGGAGCTGGGGCCCACGGAGAGGGATCTGCGGGTGCTCGAGCGGGTGCGCGCCCAGGATCGGGATCTGCACCAGGACTGACGCCCCTCGGACCCGAGGGGCGAGGTCGGGTGGCCGTGTCAGCCCGGGCTGGTAGGGTGGCTGACGCTGGAGGTTCGGCGTCTGGGCCCTACCTCCGGCATTTCACTGGCGCGGCGTTGGCGTCGCGAAGGAGAGCCCGAGTGTCCATCGACAGGCCCGAGTCCTCGAACCACCCCCGGCTGCTTTTCTCCGTGGATGGGACCCGTTACGAGCTCGTCCGCAGGCTGGGACGGCGCAGCAATGGCGAGCTGATGCTCGCCCGGCGCCGCTACGCGAAGGGGCCCGCGGGCTCCGTGATCATCAAGCGGCTGTCGCGGCCAGTCAGTGAGAAGCAGAAGCAGCGGTTGAAGGAAGAGGTCCAGCTGGCGTACCGGCTGGATCATCCGGGCATCGCCAAGGTGTACCAACTGGTGCTGCATGGGGGCCTGCCGTACGTGGTGATGGAGTACGTGGAGGGCCGCTCCCTGGAGACGGTGTTGAGCGTCACGGCCATGCGGCAGCGGCCCATGTCCGAGGCCTTCGTGTGCCACGTGGCGTCCGAGGTCGCGGACGCGCTTCACCATGCCCACACGCGGACGGACGAGCACGGGCGGCCCCTGGGAATCATCCACCGGGACGTCAACCCGGAGAACATCCGGGTGGGCAGCAACGGCGAGGTGAAGCTGGTGGACTTCGGCGTGGCGTACTCGTTGCTGCCCGGGCGCGAGGCCACCACGGCCAACGTGCTGCGCGGGGACATCGCCTATGCGTCCCCGGAGCGCATGCGCCTGGAGAAGGTGGATCACCGCTCGGATCTGTTCTCGCTGGGGCTGGTGATGCTGGAGCTGCTCACGGGCAAGCACCTGTTCGACCTGGATGACGTGGAGCAGGCGGCGCAGGCGTCCGGGCCGGTGTCCGCCGCGCTCGCCGAGGCGCATTGCGAGGAGCCCAGCTGGGTGCCCATCGCGGAGATGGCGGCACGCATCCAGCGGTTCGGACCGGAGGACGTGGAGCGGGCCACGCAGGGGATTTCCGAGCCCCTGCGGGCGGTGGTGCACCGGGCGCTGCGGCGGGAGCCGGCCGAGCGCTACCAGTCCGGTCTGGAGCTGCGGGATGCGCTCCGGGAGTTCCTCGTGGTCCAGGGGCGCTCGTACGGGCGGCTGGAGGCGGCGCGGGAGGTGCTCGTGGCCGTGAAGGAGGCGGAGTTGCTGCGCGAGTCCGCGGACGTCCTGGAGCCGGAGGTGTTCCCGGACACGGCGCCGCAGCGCAACGAGCACTGAGTGAGTCAGCGCCGGCGCTGTTTTTTAGGGGGCGGCGGCTTTTCCTTTTCGCCGGAGACCTGGAAGGGAATCCGCATGTCGGGGACCTCGCGGCCCTGGGAATCCGTCATCGACGTGCCGGTCTGCGCGTCGATGACGAGGGTGTATTTGTGGCCGCTCTTGAGGGGCGTGGGCAGGGAGATCCGGTACAGCAGCCCGTTGGGGGATTCCTCGGCGGAGTCGTCCGAGACCATGGCGCGCTCGGCCTCGTCGAACAGCCGGACGCGGTAGTTGCGGAGCGCCAGCGTGCTGCGCAGCTCGAGCGTCGAGGTGGGATCGATGACCGGACGGCCTTCTTCTTCGCCCACGAGGGGTATGGCTTCCAGGCCGGCATCCGGGAGCATGGACTGGAGCGAGAACGACGCGGGGCCCGAGCCCGCGTCGGCTTCAGCGGACGTGTCGGATTCACCGGCGGCGGTGACGCCCGCGTCATCGGTAGGGGCGGAGGGCTTGGGGCATCCGGCCACGGCGAGCGCGGCCGCGCAGACAGCGAAGCTCAAACGGAGGAGTCGCATAGGGCTCGCAGACCCTATGTCTCAACGCCCGGACCGAGAAGTGCGAAAGCCAGGGCCCCGGCTGCTGGGAAACGCCGTTCCGGAAGCCCGGGAGGGGCATTCCCAGGGGCTTGGAACCGGGCCCGGGGACGGCCGACGCCACCCCGTTTCCCTCTGACGTTGGGTCTGATAAGATGCGTTATGTCAACTCAGCCCACGGGCTTCCCAGGCGGTCTCCAGCCCGGGCCCAACGGCTGTGGCCGGCATGCCTCCCCCCGTCCCCCCAGGCCTGGTTCCGATCGCGACGAGCCGCGTCAATCGACGTGCTCCTCCGCAATTCGGAAATCAAAGTTCCGCTCATGGGTTGCTGGGCCCGGGAATTTTCTCCCTGCTTGACCGGGACCGGCTGTTCCCAGGACAACCCCGCCCGCCTCTCTTCCGGCTTCCCGGAAAGGAACTTCAACTCCATGAAGCGTCTTCTCATCGTGGCATCTCTCCTCGGCGCTGCCCCCGCGCTCGCCGATGAGGGCATGTGGACGTACAACAACTTCCCTGCCTCCAAGGTCAAGGAGAAGTACGGCTTCCAGCCCAACCAGCAGTGGCTCGACAAGGTCCGTCTGGCCTCGGCCAAGTTCGGCGGCGGCTGCTCGTCCAGCTTCGTCTCCCCGGACGGCCTGGTGATGACGAATCACCACTGTGCCCGTGGCTGCATCCAGCAGCTGTCCACCGCCGAGAAGGACTTCATCGCCAACGGCTTCTACGCCAAGACCCAGGCCGAGGAACTCCAGTGCCCGGCCCTCGAGGTCAGCCAGCTCGTCGAGATCACCGACGTCACCGACCAGCTCAACACCGCCACCCAGGGCCTCACCGGCAAGGCGTACGCCGACACCCTCAAGGCCGAGATGTCCAAGCTGGAGAAGGCCTGCACCGCCGGCGCCGCGGACGTGCGCTGTGACGTGGTGACGCTCTACCAGGGCGGCAAGTACAACCTCTACAAGTACCAGCGATTCCAGGACGTGCGGCTGGTGTTCGCCCCCGAGCACGCCATCGCTTTCTTCGGCGGCGATCCGGACAATTTCGAGTTCCCCCGGTACGACCTGGACGTCACCTTCGTGCGCGCCTACGGCAAGGACGGCAAGCCCGCGAAGAGCCCCAACTACTTCAAGTGGTCCGACAAGGGCGCCAAGGAAGGCGATCTCACCTTCGTCTCCGGCCACCCCGGAAGGACCTCGCGTGGCCTGACGGTGGCGCAGCTCGAGTACCTGCGCGACACCGGCCTGCCCAAGCAGCTCTTCAAGATGTCGGAGATCCGCGGCATGGTCTCCGAGTTCCAGAACCGTGGTCCCGAGCAGAAGCGCATCTCCACCAACCTGCTCTTCGGTGTGGAGAACGGCCTCAAGTCCATCAAAGGCAAGCACGAGCAACTGGTCGACAAGGCCTTCTTCGCCCAGAAGGTCGCCGCCGAGCAGGAGCTGCGCGCCAAGGTCGACGCGGATCCGAAGATGAAGGCGAAGTATGGTGCCGCCTGGGACGAGATCGCCCGCGCCCAGAACACCTACCGCAACCTCCGCAAGGACTACGAGAACATCGAGAACGGCATCAACTCGCAGCTCTTCCACGTGGCCCGCACCCTGGTGCGCGCCGCCGACGAGCGCGCCAAGCCGGACACCGAGCGGCTGCGCGGCTTCAACGAGGCCAACCTGCGCTCGCTCGAGATGCAGCTGATGAGCAAGGCGCCCGTCTACCCCGAGCTGGAGATCGCCCAGCTGACGTTCGCTCTCACGAAGATCCGTGAGGAGCTGGGCCCGGATCACGCGTTCGTGAGGAAGGTGCTCGGCAAGGAGTCCCCCGCGTCGCTGGCCACCCGGATCATCAAGGGCTCGCAGCTGGCCGACCTCGCGGTCCGCGAGCAGCTCTACAAGGGTGGCAAGCAGGCCATCGAGGCTTCCAAGGATCCGATGATCCAGCTGGCGGCCCTGGTGGACCCGGACGGCCGCGCCATCCGCAAGACGTACGAGGAGCAGGTCGAGGCCGTCATCCGCAAGAACAGCGAGCTGGTGGCCCAGGCGAAGTTCGACGTCTACGGCACCGGCATCTACCCGGACGCCACGGGCACGCTGCGCCTGTCCTTCGGCTCCGTGAAGGGCTACACCGAGGACGGCAAGAAGGTGGACCCCATCACCGTCATGAGCGGCACCTTCGACCGCCACACCGGCGAGGATCCGTTCGCGCTGCCCCAGTCCTGGCTCGCCGCGCAGAAGCAGTTGCCGGCCAACACCCCGATGAACTTCGTCACCACCAACGACATCATCGGTGGCAACTCGGGCTCGCCCGTCATCAACAAGAACGCGGAGGTCGTCGGCCTGGTGTTCGACGGCAACATCCAGTCGCTCGGCGGTGACTACGGCTTCGACGAGAGCGTCAACCGCACTGTCGCCGTCCACAGCGAGGCCCTCATCGAGGCGCTCAAGACGGTCTACAAGGCCGAGCGCGTCCTCAAGGAGCTGCGCCCCGGCGCCAAGCCGACCGTGAAGGCCAGCCCCGGCATGTAGTCCGGGCTGTATCGTTTGAAATACGAAGGGGCTGCCCGAGTGGATCCGGGCAGCCCCTTTGTTCTTCCTCCACTCCCCCTGCCCCCGCGGCTACTCCCACTCGATGGTGGCGGGCGGCTTGGAGGAGATGTCGTAGACGACGCGGTTGATGCCGCGCACCTCGTTGGTGATGCGCGTGGAGATGCGCTCGAGCACCGGGTACGGCAGCCGCGCCCAGTCCGCCGTCATGCCGTCCACGCTCGTCACCGCGCGCAGCACGCACGTGGACTCGTAGGTGCGCTCGTCTCCCATCACGCCCACGCTCTGCACCGGCAGCAACACCGCGAACGCCTGCCACAGCTCCTTGTACAGCCCCGCGTCCCGCACCTCCTGCTGGACGATCGCATCCGCGCGGCGCACCAACTCCAGCCGCTCCTCGGTGATCTCCCCCAGCACCCGGATGGCCAGGCCCGGCCCCGGGAACGGCTGCCTCGACACCATCTCGTCCGGCAACCCCAGCTCGCGGCCCAGCGCGCGGACCTCGTCCTTGAAGAGCTCGCGCAGCGGCTCCACCAACTTGAGGTTCATCTTCTCCGGCAGCCCGCCCACGTTGTGGTGGCTCTTGATGGTGACCGACGGACCCTTGTACGACACGGACTCGATCACGTCCGGGTACAGCGTGCCCTGCGCCAGGAACTCGGCGCCCTGCACGTCCCGCGCGGCCGCCTCGAACACCGTGATGAACTCGCGGCCGATGATCTTCCGCTTCTTCTCCGGATCCGTCACGCCGGCCAGCTCCGACAGAAAGCGCGCCCGCGCATCCACCGTCTTCAGCGGCACGTGGAAGCGATCCACGAAGAGCGCCTCCACCTGCTCGCGCTCGCCCTGCCGCAACAGGCCGTTGTCCACGAAGATACACTGCAGCCGCGAGCCCAGCGCCCGGTGCAGCAACAGCGCCGCCACCGAGCTGTCCACGCCACCCGACAGCCCGCAGATGACCCGGCCGTGCTCGCCCACCTGGCGGCGGATGGCCTCCTCCGCCTCCTGGATGAAGCCCTTCATCGTCCAGCTTCCACTCACCTTGCAGTCGGTGAACAGGAAGGCGCGCAGCATCTCCTTGCCCATCGGCGTGTGCACCACCTCGGGGTGGAACTGCAGGCCGTAGATGGGCTTGCTCTTGTGCGCCGCCGCCGCGTACGGCGAGTTGCCGCTGCGGCCAATGGCCTCGAAGTCCGGCGGCAGCATGTCCACCCGGTCCCCGTGGCTCATCAACACCTTCACCCGATCGCCCAGCTTGAACCCCGCCAGGGGCCCTCGCGCCGACAGCACCTCCAGCTCGGCCGAGCCATACTCGCGGTGCGCGGAGCGATCCACCCGGCCCCCCAGCAGCTTGGAGATCAGCTGCAGGCCGTAGCAGATGCCCAGCACCGGCAGCTCCGAGCTGAAGACGTAGGGATCGCACCGCGGCGAGCCCTCCGCCTCCACCGAGGCCGGCCCTCCGGAGAGGATGATGCCGCGCGGAGCGAACCGGCGAATGTCCTCCGCGGGGAGATCCGGACGGTGAATCTCACAGTACACGCCGAGCTCCCGCACCCGGCGGGCGATCAGCTGCGTGTACTGGCTCCCGAAATCGAGGATCAGGATCTTCTCAGCGTGAATATCCACACACTCTCCATAGGGGGCGCGCGTTGACGGATGCGGGCCTTATCGCTACAAACTTTCGGAAATCAACCATTAAGTCCCGCTCGAACTCGAAGAGGTCCTGGATGCGCCTGCCCGCCGTTGCAACCGTCCTGCTGCTGTCCGCCACCGGTTGCGTGAAGGAGATCTCCTCGGAAGAGCGTCTGGAGCGCGAGTCACCCTCCCGTTCCTCGGCCGGCGACACCCCGGATGCCGAAGCGCTGGGCAAGGTCCACTGCGACGACACGGGGGATGTCCTCAACCAGGCCCGCAACGTCAACCGGCCGGAGACCGACCGGGTGATGAGCTACATCGACCTCTACACCTCGTTGATGAAGCGCAACGCCACCTTCGAGGAGGCGATGAACCGCAACCCGGACCTGAACTACACCGAGGGCAGCCAGAAGCTGGTGGCCGCCCGCGAGAACTGCATCCAGCAGACCGCGGATGTGAAAGTGGAGTTCGAGACCTACGTGCGCGAGCTGGTGGACGTGCCCACCGTGCAGGAGGTCAAGGGCGGCAACACCGTCACCGTGGCCCGGCTGGACTTCAACACCCTGCGCCAGGCCATCGAAACGCTCAACCCGGACGACAAGGAGCAGCTCCTGTCGCGGGTGGTCAACGCGGAGAAGAAGGTGGCTCCCGCCGCCACCGCGGAGGAGCCCGCCAGCAGCCCCAGCACCGGCTCCAGCCGCAAGCGCGGCAAGTAGCCGGCTCGCGGCCCTCCGGCCGGCCCGGGCGCCCTACTCCACCCGGTAGTTGGGCGCCTCCTCGGTGATGATCACGTCGTGCACGTGGCTCTCCTTGAGCCCGGCCGAGGTGATCCGCACGAACTCGGCCTTGGTGCGCAGATCCTCGATGGTGCCGCAGCCCACGTAGCCCATGCCGCTGCGCAGTCCACCCAGCATCTGGTGGATGTTCATCCCCAGGCTGCCCTTGTACGGCACGCGGCCTTCAATGCCCTCGGGCACCAGCTTCACCGCCTCCACGTCCGACTGGAAGTAGCGGTCCTTGGCGCCCTGCTTCATCGCGCCCATCGAGCCCATGCCGCGGTAGCTCTTGTAGCTGCGGCCCTGGTACAGGATGACCTCGCCCGGCGCCTCCTCGGTGCCCGCGAAGAGCGAGCCGATCATCACCGTGCTCGCTCCGGCGGCCAGCGCCTTGACGATGTCGCCGGAGTACTTGATGCCGCCGTCGGCGATGACGGGCACGCCGTGCTTGTCCGCCTCGCGCGCGCAGTCGTCGATCGCGGTGAGCTGGGGCACGCCCACGCCGGCCACCACGCGCGTGGTGCAGATGGAGCCGGGGCCGATGCCCACCTTCACCGCGTCCACGCCCGCCTCGATGAGCGCCCGGGTCGCGGCCGCCGTGGCCACGTTGCCGGCGATCAGCTCGAAGCCACGGAAGTTCTTCCGCGTATCGCGCACCGCGTCGATGACGCCCTTGGAGTGCCCGTGGGCCGTGTCGATGACGATGACGTCCACGCCCGCCTTCACCAGCGCGTCGATGCGGGCCTCACGGTCCGCCGAGGCGCCGATCGCGGCGGCGCACAGCAGCCGGCCCTTGGCGTCCTTGGCCGCGTTGGGCCGCGTCCGCCGCTTCTCCATGTCCTTGATGGTGATGAGGCCCCGGAGCTCGAACTGCTCGTCCACGATGAGCAGCTTCTCGATGCGGTGCTCGTGCAGCAGCTGCTGGGCCTCCGTCTGGCTGATGCCCTCGCGGCCGGTGACGAGCTTGCGCGTCATCACCGCTTCCACCTTCTGCCCCAGGTCCGTGACGAAGCGCACGTCGCGGCTGGTGACGATGCCCACCAGCTTGCGGCCCTGCACCACGGGGATGCCCGAGATGTTGTACTGGCGCATCAGCTCGATGGCCCGGGCCAGCGGCACCTGCGGCTCGACGGTGATGGGGTCCACCACCATCCCGCTCTCGAACTTCTTCACCTTCATCACCTCGAGCGCCTGCTGCTCGGGGGTCATGTTCTTGTGGATGACACCGATGCCGCCCTCCTGCGCCATCGCGATGGCGGTCCGGGCCTCGGTCACGGTGTCCATCGCCGCGGACAAGAGCGGGATGTTGAGCCGCAGGTTGCGGGTCAACCGGGTCGTGAGATCGGCGTCCTTGGGAAGGATGGCGCTCTCGGCCGGCTGGAGAAGCACGTCATCGAAGGTCAGCGCGAGCCGGACTTCGGAGGTCAGCATGGGGGCTCCCGGGAGCAGCGGGTCATGCCCGCGGTGAAGCCGCTTCCATAAGGGGTGAAAGCCAGGGGCGCAACGATCAAAACCGCGTTTTCACCGCCCGTCTCCCTGGCATGCAGGCGATTGATGTTAGGATTCGCTCACACCTTCTGTCCGGTGTCGAAACAGGATCCCCCGTGACGCAGCCACACAACACACCCAAGGGAGAAGCCATCGGGTTGGTCGTCAAGTTGCCCTTCGCGACCCCCGAGGAGTTCGTGGCCAAATACGGCGCCAACGTCACCCGCGGCGGCATCTATCTGCGCGCGAAGACGGTGAAGCCTCCCGGTTCCAAGGTCACCCTGGATCTCAAGCTGGCCGACGGCTCCCGCATCATCCACGCCACGGCCGTCATCCACTTCGTCACCGGACAGGCCGGCCAGGGCGTCTCCGGTATGGGGTTCCGCTTCCTCTCCGTGGACCCCACCACCCAGCAGTTCCTCGACTCCGCGATCGCTCCCCTGCCGCACGCCCAATCACCCCTTCCCCCGCTTCCCGCCGGGGTGGGTCCCGCGGATGAGTCGATCCCCCCGGGGATGCCGCCGCCTCCGGCGCTGACGGATGCGCCAGCGGTCGCTCCCGAGCTCACTCCCGACCCCGGGCAGGAGATGCTGATCCCCGCCCACACCCCGTGGCCCGGGACCATCGCCGCGTTCACCCCGGCGGCTCCCGCGCCTTCGCCTCAGCCCGGAGCCGTTCCCGCCACCGAGCAGCTCGCGCATCCGCCCCCTCCTGGCTCCACCCCTCCCGCCGAGCGGCCCGCGCACACGCCTGAGAGCCCGGCTGTTCAAGTGGCGCCCCGGCCTCCCGCGGTGGCCTCGAGCCGTCCCGCGCCTCCTCCCGATCCGACCCAGACGCTCGCCGCATCGGCCACGCCGATGGTTCCCAGCGCCCCCGCCTTCGAGGCCCCTACCGAGGAGCCCAAGCGCACCGGGCCCATCATCGGCATCGACCTGGGCACCACCAACTCCTGCGCCGGCTACGTGCGCCAGAGCAAGCCGGCCGTCCTGCACAGCCGCGAGGGGCACAACACCGTCCCCTCCATCCTCGCCCTCAACACCCGCGGCAAGCTCGTGGTGGGCCACCCCGCCAAGGGGCAGATGCTCACCAACCCCCGGCAGACCGTCTACGGCGCCAAGCGTCTCGTCGGCCGCCCCTACGAGTCCCCCATCGTCCAGCAGATCAAGGACCGCTTCGCCTATGAGATCGCCCCCGGCGACAACGGGGAAGCCGCCGTGCGGCTCGGGGATCGCATCTACAGCCTCCAGCAGATCTCCGCCCTCATCCTCCGCGAGGTGAAGGAGGTCGCCCAGAACCAGCTCGGCCAACCCGTCTCGCGCGCCGTCGTCACCGTCCCCGCCTACTACAACGACAACCAGCGCCAGGCCGTGCGCGAGGCCGGACGGCTCGCCGGGCTCCACGTGGAGCGCATCCTCAACGAGCCCACCGCCGCCGCGCTCGCCTACGGCTTCGGCCGCAAGCTCACCCAGCGCGTGCTCGTCTATGACCTGGGCGGCGGCACCTTCGACGCCTCCGTGCTCGAGCTCAAGGACACCCTCTACGAGGTCGTCTCCACCGGCGGCGACACCTTCCTGGGTGGCATCGACTTCGACACCGCCATCGTCGAGTACCTGATGGAGCAGTTCCGGCAGCAGACCGGCCTCTCCATCCAGCTGGACCGCGTGGCCATGCAGCGCATCCAGGATGCCGCCGAGCGCGCCAAGTGCTCCCTCTCCGAGCGCTCCCAGGTCCGCGTCCACGTGGCCTTCCTCACCATGGTCGACGGCAAGCCCGTGGACCTCGACGTCCCCCTCACCCGCGAGAAGCTCGTCGAGCTCACCGAGGAGCTCGTCAATCGCACCCTCCAGGTCTGCGCCGACGTGCTCGACGCCAAGGGGCTCACCCCCAAGGACATCGACGAGATCATCCTCGTGGGCGGCCAGAGCCGCTCGCCGCTCGTCCACGAGAAGATCAACTGGTTCTTCGGCAAGGCGCCCACCAAGAACGTGCACCCGGACGAGGCCGTGGCGCTCGGCGCGGCCCTGCTGGCCCACAGCCTGGCCGAGAACGAGGGCGTGCAGCTCATCGACGTGCTGCCCATGGCCATTGGCGTGGGCCTGCCCGGCGGCCGCTTCAAGCCCGTGCTCGAGCGCAATGCGCCCCTGCCCGCCACCAAGGGCTATCAGATCTCCACCAGCCGCGAGGATCAGGAGGAGATCGATCTCATCATCCTGCAGGGGGACTCCGAGCGCGCCGTGGAGAACGAGTACCTCGGGACGCTGAAGATCTCCGGGCTGCCCCCGGGCCCCCGCGGCTCGGTGAAGGTGTCCGTCACCTTCGCGGTGAACAACGAGTGCATCCTCACCGTGACCGCCCGCGAGCAGACCGTCGGCATCGAGGTGATGAGCGTCTTCTCCACCCGCGACAACCCGGAGCAGGTGAAGACGAAGCTCGGGCCCAATCACCCGAGTCAGCCCGAGCTCCCTCCCCTGCCGCGCAGGCAGTCCCTGCCGGGCATGCCCGCCGTCGGAGGCCCCGTGCAGAAGCCCACCGCGGTGCCGCCCGTGGCCCTGCCCATCGCCATCGCCGCGAACGCTCGCGACGTGGCTCCAGGCGGACTCGTGGGGTGGTTGAAGCGCATCCTCGGACGCGCGTGAGCCGGAGAGGGCGACCCAATCTTCGGGCCCTTCCCTTCCGGCTCACAGGGGAACAACACGGGGGCGGATACCCTCACCCCGTCCCTCTCCCGGGGGGAGAGGGGATATGGGCTCAGTCGCGGACCGGCAGACGATCCGTACCGGAGGGCTTCTCCGCCATCTCGAAGACGGGCGCCGTGGCCGGCTGGATATCAGCCGCCGCACCCGTCAGCAGGTGCGCGGACACCGGCGAGGCCTTCACCGCCGCCTCCATCGCCGCCCCACGCAGGGCCGCCAGCCGCTTGCGCCACAGGAACACCCCGAGCCCCACCACCGCCAGGGTGCCGAACACCACCAGCTGCCCCTCCTTCATCCGGTCGATGGCGTAATCCAGCTTGTCGCCGAAGTGGAAGCCGAGCCACACGAAGAACGGCGCCGACAGCAGCGCCGCCAGCCCGTCCCAGAAGAGGAAGCGCCAGTAGGACATGCCCGCGGAACCGGCGCTGAAGTACGTCACCGCACGCACCCCGGGCATGAAGCGCGCAATCATCACGATCTTCTGCCCGTGCAGGGCGAACAGCCCCTCCACCCGCGCACGCTTCTCGGGGGTGATGAACTTGCCCAGGAAGCCGCTAGGGGTAGTAGAACGGCCCACCTTCGAGCCGAACCGGCGGCCGGCATAGAAGATGAGGCTGTCGCCCACGAGAATGCCCAGGAAGCCGACCAGCATCATCATCGACAGGCTGGCCGCGCCCTTGTGGGCGAGGAAACCACCCAGGATGAGCGAGATGTCCTCGGGCAGCGGCACACCGAGCCCACAGGCCACCAGGATGCCGAACACCGTGGCATAGGCGAAGAAGCCTTGGGTACTGCCCAGCAGGTTGGTGAGGAATTCTTGCACGCTCGTCTCTCTGTCCCGTCCGGGGAGACCAGGCAGGCATCGTCATCCGAGCCCAGGCCTCCAGCGCCCCCGCATCAACCGGGTACGCGTCTTCAAAACTCCGAGCCCCCATGGGCCGACTCATAATCCCCAGGCTTGTCCGCTGCTCGGAGTGCGGACACCTGGGCCTGCGTCCGTTCGCCCGGCTGCTCCTCAAAGGGCGAGGTATGGGCGTGTGGGTGTCTCGAAAGTCCCTCGCTTCGTCCGCGAGGAAGGTAGCACGGTGCGCAAGGGGGGGTGTTTCAAGTCTTTCCCACGAGCGACTTCATGGCTTCCCGGTTGTCTCGGACCTTCTGGCCAAAGTGGCTCACGATCCCCATCAGCAGCTTCATGCAGGCCTGCGGCTTCTGGATGGTGAGCTTCTGGAAGTCCGCGTGACGGATCTCCACCGCCGTCACGTCCGTCATCGCCACGGCGGTGCACAGCCGCTCGCCCTTCTGGATGAGCGTCAGTTCGCCCAAGGGCTCTCCGGCCACCACATCCCCGAGCGTCACGTCCTCGCCCGCGGTGTTCTTCGCACTCAGCCGCACCGTGCCGTCCCCAACAATGAAGAGGGACTCGCCCGGACGGTTCTCCAGGAACAGGGCCGATCCCTTGGGAAAAGCCCGCGCGACCCCGATGGCGGCGAAGATCTGGATGCCGACATCGGTGAAATCCTTGAAGAGCGGTGATGCCTTGAGTGCGGCTGCAACCTCCATGCGAGGTGGTCCTAACACGCACGCTGGCGGGCGTCACGTTAACGGCTGGCCCGGTGGTCGGCGGCCGTACGGACGTAGTGCTTCGCGGACTCGAGCAGGAAACTCCGCTCCTCGTCGGTGAGGGTCCGCTTCACCTTCCCCGGCGAGCCCACCACCAGCGAGCCCGGTGGAATCTTCGTTCCCGGGGTGAGCAGCGTGCCGGCGCCAATGATGCTGTCCTCGCCGATCTCCACACCGTCCATGACGATGGCGCCCATCCCCACCAGCACCCGGTTGCCCACCGTGCACCCGTGCAGCACCACGTGGTGCCCCACCGTCACGTCGTCCCCGATGGACGTCGAGTACCGCTCGCTGGTGACGTGGATCATCGAGAGGTCCTGGATGTTGGTCCTCCGGCCGATGCGGATGGGATTCACGTCCCCCCGCAGCACCGAGTTGAACCACACCGAGGAGTCCTCCCCCAGCTCCACATCCCCGATCACCTGCGCCGAGTCCTCGACGAAGCAGCTCGGGTGGACGCGCGGGGTCTGATCACGGAAACGACGCAGGGCCATGGGTTCTCCAGAAGGGGCTCAGGCCACGACGCACGTGATTTCGGGACCCGGGAGGTCCGCGGGCGGCACCACCACCGGCTGGCTCACCACCACCGTCTGCTTGCCCGACAACTGGTTCGGCGTCGCGCTCTCCACCAGCACCTTCACGAACGCCCCCGCCGGCGCGTCACCCTCGAAGTTCACCGTGCGGTTCTCCGGCGTCCGCCCGAAACGCTTCGCCGGGTTGTAGCGCGAGTGGCCCTCCACCAGCACCTCCACCTCCAGCCCCACCTGCGACGCCGTGTGCTCCCCGCTGATGCGCCGCTGGATCTTCTGCAGCCGCTCCAGCCGCTCGATCTTCACCTCGTGCGGCACCGGACCCCACTCGTCCTCCTTCAGCGCCGCGCCCGTCTTCGGCCGTGGGCTGTAGATGAACGAGAACTGGTTCTCGTAGCGCACCTTCTCCGTCAGCTCGAGCGTGAGCGCGAAGTCCTCCTCCGTCTCACCCGGGAAGCCCACGATGATGTCCGTCGTCACCGCGATGCCCGGACGCGCCGCGCGCAGCTTCTCCAGCCGCTCCAGGTACTGCACCACCGTGTAGTCGCGCCGCATCCGCTTGAGCACCGGATTCGAGCCGCTCTGCACCGGCAGGTGGAAGTGCGGCATGATCTTCGGCTGCGTCCGGAAGGCCTCGATCAGCTCGTCCGACAGATCGTGCGGATGGCTCGTGGTGAAGCGCACGCGCTCGATGCCCGGCACCTCGGCCGTCCGCAGCAGCAGCTGCGCGAAGCTCACGCCGCCCTGGTACGAATTCACGTTCTGCCCGATGAGCGTCACCTCGCGCACGCCCACCTTCGCCAGGTCCGCCACCTCGGCGAGCACCTCCGGGAAGGCCCGGCTCACCTCGCGGCCCCGGGTATGCGGCACCACGCAGAAGGAGCAGACGTTGTCGCAGCCCTTCATCACCGTGACGAACTCGGTCACCTTGCCGCGGCTCGTCTCGGGATCGGCGCGCGGGAAGACGTACTCCTCGGAATCCACCCAGGCCGTCTCCACCACGCGCTCGCGCTCGCCCTGCACGCGGCCGATGATGTCCGGCAGCTTGGCGATGGAGTCCGGGCCGAAGACGAAGTCCAGGTAGGGCACCTTCTTGAGGAGCTTGTCCTTCTCCTGCTGCGCCACGCACCCGCCCACGCCCAGCAGCGTGCCGCGGGCCAGCTTCACCGTGCGGTAGCGGCCCAGGGCCGACAGCATCTTGTCCTCGGCCTTCTCCCGGATGGAGCAGGTGTTGAGGATGATGAGATCTGCCTCCTCCGGCACCGGCGTGGGCCGGTATTCCAGCTTGCCGAGTACCTCGCTCATGCGGAGCGAGTCGTTGACGTTCATCTGGCAGCCGAAGGTGTGAATGAAGTAGCGCTTCATGGGTCTTTCCGTACGGAGAACGGGCTCTTATCCGACGAGCCCCGGCGGATTGCAACGGTTCCAGCGCCCCGGCGGGCGGGAGGGCGAGCCCCCCTATGCCCGGGTGAGGGCCTTCTGCAGCCGGGTATGGAGGTCTACCAGGCGCTCCTCGTGCTGGTTGAGCAGGTCGATCGCCTCCTGCCCGTAGCGCCGGGCCAGGGGCTCCAGGTCCTCAATGCGGTGCAGCTCGTCCCGGGCCCTTCCGGCCTTCTCGGCCGCGGTGGCATCGGCCTGCTGCTCCAGCTCCGCCAGCCGGGTGCGCAGCCGGCGCGCCGTCCAGCGCTGGCCGCCATAGGCGCGCAGCATGGAGTTGCCCAGCTCCACCACCTTCACCGCCAGCCCGGAGGCCTTCAGGCCGAGCTCGTGCGCCGTGGTGAGCGCGTTCGGATCCCCCGGCTGCCCCTGCTCCACGTGGGCGAGGAAGGCCTCCTGGTAGCGGATGAGGCCCTGCAGATCGGCCTCGGTGAGGGCGTGGGCGGCGAACCGCAGCGTGCGGGAGTCAGCGGCCCCCATGGCGCTGGCCTGCGACACATCGAGATCATCGAACATGGAACGGGACATGGGTGTCTCTTTCAGGCGGGGACCAGCTGCTCCGCGATGCGGGACAGATCGGCCACGGAGTTCACCACCACCGTCTGGTGGCACTCCTTCGAATAGGTGAGCATCTCGCTGTCCCCGAAGCCCCAGTTGGGACGGTCCTCGGGGCAGATCCACAGGAGGCGCTTGCACTTCTGCTTCAGGTCCTTGAGGGCCCAGGCGTTGTTCGCGTTGTAGTTGTTGCGGCCGTCCCCGATGATCATCACCGTGGTCCGGCGCGTGATGCTGCCGAGCTGATCCCTCGTGAACATGGCCAGCGCGCGGCCGTAGTTGGAGTTGGCGGTGAGGGACACGGCCTGCCCCATGGTGGCCAGGTCGATCGCCTTGTCCACCTCCTGCTCCTTGAAGTACTGCGTCACGTCGCCCACGTCCGACACGAAGACGAACGAGCGCACGCGCACGAAGAGCGACTGCAGCGTGTAGGTGAAGAGCAGCATCATCCGCGACGCGTTGCGCACCGAGTCCGAGACGTCACAGAGGACGACGACCTCGGGGCGCTCGGGGCGGCGGGCGCGGAACTGGGGCACCATGGGCACTCCACCCCACGGCAGGTTGCGGCGCAGCGTGCGGCGCACGTTCAGCTTCCCCTTCCGCTTCGAGCGCGCCTTGCGGATCAGCCGGGCCTTGAGCTTCTCGGCCAGCGTCTTCACCGCGGATTCCATCTGGTTCACCTCGGCCTGGCTGAGCTGGTGCAGCGGCTTGTCCACCACCCCGCCCGTGGGCTTGCGGATGCGCGCCTCGGCCTGGCGCTTCACCTCGCGCCGCGCCGCGTCCTCCACCTTGCGCATCGCCTCGGCCACGTGGCGCGAGACGATCTCCACGCCCTCCGCCGGCAGGCCCCGCTTGCGCAGCTCGTCCTCGAGCACCTTCAGCTCCGATCGCGCCCGATCCATCCCCGCCGCCACCATCAACCGCCGCGAGAAGAAGCCCGTCTGCATCGAGCTCTGCATCTGCGACAGGTCCAACTGCAGCGTGGCCGAGCGGAAAATCTGCGCCAGCCGCGCCCGGTCCCCCATGAGCGCCGCCTGGGCCAGCGGGGACAGCTCGGGGAAGAGCTGGTTCATCTGGAACAGGAGCATCGTCAGGTTGTCGCCCTCGATGAGCCCCTGCTCCTGGATCTGCTGGGCCAGGGACTTGTCGAGCGCCTCGAACGTCTTGGCCGCCCCCGAGAAGAAGAAGTCGAAGGCCCGGTTGAAGACGTCCACGTCCTGCTGGCGCTTCACCATCGTGGTCCGCAGCACCGAGCGGAAGATGGCCTTGTCCTCGAGGCCCACCTCAGCGGTGGCTCGCGCGGCGTCCGACACCTCGGACGTGCTCACACGCACCCCGTTCTGGCGGAGGACCTCGGCGAACTCGACGATGCGTGCG
This sequence comes from Archangium sp., assembly GCA_035645295.1. Classification (GTDB taxonomy): domain Bacteria; phylum Myxococcota; class Myxococcia; order Myxococcales; family Myxococcaceae; genus Archangium. The sequence goes on along the minus strand of DASQMW010000297.1, from coordinate 10,233 downwards.
TCCATGTGGTCGTAAACCCCTTACCCCAGCGTTCTACCAGCCTCTGCCCCGCCCTGTTTCCCCATCCTCCCAACCTGTTACTGGGCCCTCAATCCTCTTGTCGCACCCGCGGGGGGCCGACCCTCGTTCTCCCTGCGAGCGGCCCCGTGCTCCTGTATACCCGGGCGCGCAGAAAACCCGAGGGAGACCTTCATGCCAACAGCCGTCGTCACCGGAGCCGGCATCCGGATCGGCAAGGCCATCGCCCTGGCGCTCGCCGAGGTGGGCTACGACCTGGTCCTGCACGTCCACCGTTCGACCGAGGGAGCGGAGGAAGTGGCCACCAGGGCCCGCGCCCTGGGTCGCACCGCCACCGTGTACCGCGCCGACCTGGGAGCCCCTCGGGAACTGGAGTCGCTGGCGGCCACCCTGCGCCAGGCCCACCCGGCCATCGACGTGCTCGTCAACAACGCGGGCATCTACGAGCGGCTGCCCTTCGAGGCCATCACCCGGGAGCACTACCACCGGATGATGGGAATCAACCTGGAGGCGCCCTTCTTCCTCACCCAGGCGCTGCTCCCGGCGCTGCGAGCCGCTCCCCAGCCGCTCGTCGTGAACATCACCGACATTGGCGCCGAGCGGGTGGAGAGCCACTACGCCCACTACTCCGCCAGCAAGGCCGGGCTCATCACGCTCACCCGGGCGCTCGCGGTGGAGCTCGCGCCCAAGGTGCGAGTCAACGCCATCTCTCCGGGCACGGTCGTCTTCCCGGAGAACTTCGACGAGGCCGCCCAGCGCGCCATACTTGCCCGCATCCCCCTCGGGCGGGTGGGCTCGGCCGAGGACATCGCCCGGACCGTGGTCTTCCTGGCGCGTGAGGCGCCCTATATCTCCGGACAGGTGATCGCCGTGGATGGAGCCCGGAGCGCCCAGCTATGAACCGCCCTCTCTCCGACAGCTTCTCGGCCCTCCCGCGTGATGCCCAGGGCCGTCCGCTGGATGTCATCGAGCTGCGCCAGATCTCCGTCCAGTGCATCGTTGGCGTCTACCCCGCCGAGCGCGGCACGCCCCAGCCGTTGGAGCTCGACGTCGCCCTGTACCTGGACACCCGGAAGGCCGCCGTGGCGGGCAGCCTCCGCGACACGGTGGACTACGGGCGGCTCGCCGGGGAGCTGCGCTTCCTGCTGGAGACGGCCGACTTCCGCATGCTCGAGACGGCCGCCGAGGCCCTCTGCCGCTACATCCTCGCTCCGCCGACGGAGGACTCGGCCCGGGCCCCGGTGCGAGCCGTCACCCTGCGGCTGTCCAAACCGGATGCCCTGGGCGGTGCCGGACTGGCCTCGCTGCAGGTGCACCGCGCCGCGGACGAGTACCAGTTCGAGAAGGAGGAGAAGCCCTTCGGGCGGGTGGACATCGTCTTCCAGGACGAGCACGTGGGCATCTACCGGCTGCGCATCGCTCCGGGCCGCACCATCCCCACCCATGAGCACCGGGTGATGAACGAGGCCGAGCTGGTGCTGGGCCACGGGCTGCTGCTCCAGGGCAAGCCGGTGCTGGCGGGCACGGGCTTCCGATGGCCGAAGCACCTCCCGCACCGCTACGACAATCCGAGGGCGCTCGAGCAGACGGTGCTGTGCGTGGACCGTCCGGCCTTCCTCCCCCATGACGAAGTGGAGGTGCCCGAGCCTCCCGGTGGGTTGGTGCCGGTGGAGGGCCGGGCATACTACCCGGCGGCGGCGAGCACCCCGGAAGCGGAGGGCGAGCGGTGGTGAGCACGCGGCCGGTGGGGACGCGGAAGGTGCTGGTGACGGGCGGGGGAAGCGGGATTGGCCTCGCGGTGGCCGAGGCGCTGCTGCGGGCGGGAGGCCAGGTGGCGCTCAGTGCGCGACGGGCGGATCGGCTGGAGGCGGTGGTGCGGGCCTGGCCCGGTCAGGCGGTGGCCCTACCCTGCGATCTCGCCTCCCCTTCCGAGCGTGCGGGGCTGCTGGCGAGGGCGCGTGAAGCACTGGGCGGGCTGGACGGACTGGTGCATTCGGCGGGCGTGGTGGAGCACCAGCCGCCCGGGCACATCTCCGAGGAGGCGCTGCGGGCCCAGCTGGAGATCAACCTGGTGGCCCCGCTGCGCCTGGGCGAGGAGGCGCTGTCGGTGTTGGAGGACGGTGGAGGCATGGTGTTCATCTCCTCCACGCTGGCGATGCGGCCACTGACCACGAGTGCGGCCTACAGCGCGGCCAAAGCGGGGATGCTGGCGGCGATGCGCTCACTGGCCCTGGCGGGCGCCGCGCGGCGCATCCGGGCCAACGCCGTCTGCCCGGGAGTGGTGGACACGGAGATGGTCCGGGCCCCGCGCCTGAATCCCGGCGAGCCGCCTCCCGAGGCCGAGGAGCTCGAGCGGAGGATCTCCGCCCAGCTCTCCACGCTGGGGGCGCTGCACCCGCTGGGACGGCTCGGGAAGCCCGAGGAGGTGGCCGAGGCGGTGGTGCACCTGCTGGCGGCACCCTGGACCACCGGCAGCGAGTGGGTGATCGATGGAGGACTGCTGCTGCGGGAGTGAGCTCAGTCGTTCTCGCCGCGGTAGATGCAGCCCGAGGTGCAGGTCTCGCGCACCATCACCTGGGAGAGCTGAGGCAGCCGCGGCCGCACCCGCTGCCAGATCCACCGCGCCAGATTCTCGCTGGTGGGGTTGGACAGCCCCTCGAGCTCATTGAGGTAGTAGTGATCGAGCTGGGCGTGCAGCGGCTTGAAGGCCTCGGTGAGGTCGGCGAAGTCCATCACCCAACCCGAGTCCGCACCCACGCCGCCCTGCACATGCAGGGTCACGCGGTAGGAATGGCCGTGCAGCCGGGCGCACTTGTGTCCCGGGGGCACATTGGGGAGGCGATGGGCCGCCTCGAAGGTGAACTCCTTGAAGATCTCCAAAACAGACTCCTGTGAGCCGCCGGGAAGCTATGCGGGCAGCTCGAAAGACATCACGGACTCCACGTGGTGCGTCTGGGGGAACATGTCCACCACCTGGACCGCGAGCGGCTTGTAACCCGCCTCTACCAGTCCCGCCGCGTCGCGCGCCAGCGAGCCCGGGTCACACGCCACGTACACCACCCGCCTCACCCCCAACGCCTTGAGCCACCGGGCGAGCCCCGGAGCCCCCGTCCGCGGAGGATCCACGAGCGCCAGGTCGAACCTCTTTCCCTCGCGGATGAGGCCCTCGCACACCTTCCGGGCATCCCCCTGGTGGAAGCGGACGTTGGCCACCCCACCCTCCCGCGCACTGCGCTGCGCTGACTCCACCGAGGCCGGAGAGGACTCCACCCCCCACACCGACGCCGCACTCGCCGCCAACGGGAACGTGAAGTTGCCGTTGCCCGAGTACAACTCCAATACCGCATCCGTCTCGCGCGGGGCCAGCTCGTACACCGCGGAAGTCACCAGACCCACGTTGGCTTCGGCGTGCGCCTGCGAAAAGGCATCCGGACGCAGGTACAGCGGCACCTCCGGCCGCAGCGGCGATATCGAGCGCAGCACCGGCTTGCCGATGATGCGCGGCGAGCCCTCCTTCGACACCAGCACCGCCCCCTCCAGCCGGAGCGTGCGCACCGCCTTCTCACACGCCTCCACGTGCCGGGGCGTCGCCTGGCCCTTGAGCATCACCGCGAAGGACGCCTTGTCCCCCTCGGCCAGCAGGTGGACCTCCTCCGCGTCCCGCGACACCGGCTTGAGCAGGGGCGCCAACTTCCCGGGCAGCCCGGCCAGCACCGGCACCAGCGCGCCGCACTCGCTCACCACCACCCGGTCATGGCTCCGCCGCCCGAAGAAGGCGAGCTCGTCCTTGAGGAAGTGCAGCACCGCCCGGCGCCGGTAGCCGAACTCCGTCGGCGCCATCAGCAGGGGCCGCACCGCGAAGGTGTCCCGCTTCAACCGGCCCAGGTGCTCCAGGGCGGAGAGGACGATCTCCTGCTTCGCGGCGCGCTGGGCGGATTCGGACAGCTCCAACCAGTCACACCCTCCACACCGCACGCTCAGGCCACACGGCGAGTGCCTCCGGTCGGGGCTCGGGGCCAGCACGTCACCGAGCAGGTGCCCACGCACCACCTTGCCCTCCTGCTCCAGGCGCACGCGCACCCGCTCGCCGGGGAAGGTACCGGGCACGAAGACGGTGCGGCCCTCGTAGGAGCCCACGCCCTCTCCGAGCTGCCCGAGGCGATCGATCGTCAATTCAATGGGGGTATCCGGCAGCATGGGAAACGGGGAACAAGCACCCTTCAGGGCGCCATCCTTATTCGACCTCCGCACTGGCCGGGGAATTCCGCCATGGCCCTGGGAGCCAGACCACGGCGGGGACGACAGGAGACCCGAAGGCCTCGAATCTTCAACGACAACGGGGTGAGAGTCCTCGAAAGACCCTCACCCCGCCCCTCTCCCTTCAGGAGAGGGAGTGCTCGTCCCGCTGTGGACTAGCGCTCCACCATCAGCGCGATGCCCTCGCCGCCGCCGATGCACAGCGACGCCACGCCGCGCTTCTTGTTCGTGTCCTGCAGCGTGTGCACCAGCGTCACCAGCAGGCGCGCGCCCGAGGCGCCGATCGGGTGGCCGAGCACCACCGCGCCGCCGCGCACGTTCACCTTCGAGCCCTCCAGGCCGAGGATCTTGTTGTTGGCCAGGGCCACCACCGCGAAGGCCTCGTTGATCTCCCACAGGTCCACGTCGGTGGTCTTGTGGCCGGTCTTCTTGAGGAGGTTGTTGATGGAGTCGGCCGGGGCGATGGTGAACTCCACCGGCTTGCGGGCGGCCCCGGCGTAGCCGGCGATGCGGCCCAGGATGGTGCGGCCCTCGGCCTTGGCGCGCTCGGCGCTCATCAGCACCAGCGCCGCGGCGCCGTCGTTGATGGAGGACGCGTTGGCCGCCGTCACCGTGCCTTCCTTCTTGAAGACGGGCTTGAGCGTGGGGATCTTCTCGGGCTTGGCGTTCTTCGGGCCCTCGTCCTCGCTCACCACCACGTCACCGCCCTTGCCACCGGGCACGGTGACCGGGACGATCTCGCGGGTGAACAGGCCGGCCTTCTGGGCCGCGATGGCGCGCTTGGTGGACTCGAGCGCGTACTCGTCCTGGTTGGCGCGGCTGATGCCCTGGCTGATGGAGCACTCCTCGGCGCAGTTGCCCATGTGGACGTTGCCGTAGGGATCCCACAGGCCGTCGTGGATCATCGCGTCCTTGAACTCCACGTTGCCCATGCGGGCGCCGCCACGCATGGAGTTGCTGAGGTAGGGCGCGTTGCTCATGGACTCCATGCCGCCGACCACCACCACCTCGGCGTCACCCAGCGCGATCGCCTGAGCGCCGGCGATGACCGCCTTGAGGCCCGAGCCGCACACCTTGTTGATGGTGACGGCGGGAACGCTCTCGGGGATGCCGGCGTAGATGGCCGCCTGACGCGCCGGGGCCTGGCCCACGCCGGCCTGCAGCACACAGCCCATGATGGTTTCGCCCACTTGAGCCGGGGAGACGCCCGAGCGCTCCAGCGCCGCCTTGATGGCAATCGCGCCGAGCTGCGGAGCCGTCAACTTGGACAGGGCTCCCTGGAAGGCCCCGATGGGGGTACGCGCCGCGCCCACGATGACCACTTCACGAGCCATGAACCGCCTCCTTGGGATGCTGGGAGAATGACTTTGGATAACCGTCAGCAAGGGCCATATCACCGCGCCTTGCGGGAGGGTCAAGCCTCCTTGCCTGCCCCGGAGACGGAGCGTCCACTATCCGGAGAGAAGGACTTCTGGCTCCGAGGACTCCTCGGAATCAACTTATGACGCGGTGGGCCATAAAAACAGACGGCCGGGATCCCCGAAGGGAACCCGGCCGCCTGGTGTGTCCCTCGCGTGAGGGGCGGACCGCTGATTACTTCTTCAGCTTGCTCGCCATCACGTCGCCGAGGCGCGCCTTGGAGCCCTCGGCCTGGCGGCGGAGGTACTCGCGGTAGTCCTCGCCCTCGCCGATCAGGGCCTTCATCGACAGAGCGACCTTCCGGTCCTGGGTGTTGATGTCGATGATCTTGACCTCGACCTCCTGGGCCTCCGCCACCACGTCACGCGGGTTCTCGACGCGCTCCTCCTTCAGCTCGGAGACGTGCACGAGACCCTCGATGCCGGGCTCGATCTCCACGAAGGCGCCGAAGTCCGTCACCTTGGTGACCTTGCCCTTCACGCGGCTGCCCACCGGGGTCCGCTCGGACAGCGTGTCCCAGGGATCCGGCTGGAGCTGCTTGATGCCCAGGCTGAAGCGCTCGTTCTCGACGTCGATGTTGAGCACCACCGCCTCGACCTCGTCGCCCTTCTTGAACATCTCGCCCGGGTGCTTGATGCGCACCGTCCAGGAGATGTCGGACACGTGCACCAGGCCGTCCACGCCCTCCTCGACGCCGACGAACACGCCGAAGTCGGTGACGTTGCGGATCTGACCCTTGATGACGGAGCCGATCGGGTACTTGTCCTCGAGCTGCGTCCAGGGGTTCTGCTCGATCTGCTTCATGCCCAGCGCGATGCGCTTGGCCTTCGGATCGATGTCGAGAACGACGGCCTCGACCTCCTGGCCGACCTCCAGCATCTTGCTGGGGTGCTTGAGGCGCTTGGTCCAGGACATCTCGGACACGTGCACCAGACCCTCGACGCCCTGCTCGATCTCGATGAACGCGCCGTAGTCCGTGATGGAGACCGTCTTGCCGCGCACGCGGGTGCCGACCGGGTACTTCTCGTCGGCGCGGTGCCACGGGTCCTCCTGGATCTGCTTGAGACCGAGGCTGACGCGCTCCTGGGTGGGGTCGAACTTGAGGACGACGACCCGGACCTCGTCACCCACGTTGAACATCTCGGAGGGGTGACCGATGCGGCCCCACGACATGTCGGTGATGTGCAGGAGGCCGTCGATGCCGCCGAGGTCGATGAAGGCGCCGTAGTCGGTGAGGTTCTTGACCACGCCCTTGAGGACCGCACCCTCCTTGAGGTTCTTGAGGGTCTCCTTCTTCATCTCCTCGCGCTGCTTCTCGAGCAGCACGCGGCGGGAGAGCACGATGTTGCCGCGCTTCTTGTTGAACTTGATGACCTTGAACTCGAACTCCTTCGAGATGTACTGATCAAGGTTGCGCACCGGGCGGATATCCACCTGGCTGCCGGGGAGGAACGCCTTCACGCCGATGTCGACGGAGAGGCCACCCTTCACGCGGCCCACGATGGTGCCCTTGACGATTTCATCGCGCTCGCACGCGGCGCTGATCTCGTCCCAGATGCGCATCTTGTCGGCCTTCTCCTTGGAGAGGACGACCATGCCGGTATCGTTCTCGCGGCTCTCCAGGAGGACCTCGACAGGGTCGCCCGCCTTGACGGAGACCTCGCCGCGAGGGCTGGTGAACTCGGAGATCGGAACCTGGCCCTCGGACTTGTAGCCGATGTCGACGATGGCGAAGTCCTTGGTCACCTGAACGACGGTGCCCTTGACGATCTCGCCCTCCTTGAGGATGCCATCGCCGCCACGCTCCTTGAGCGAGGCCTCGAACATCGCGGCAAAATCCTCGTCGCCAACATCTCCGATCTGCTGGTTCACATTCTGCTGCATGAGATTGGGAGTCCTTCGAAACTGGTACAGCTGCCCCCGGTGGTTGACGGCAGCCACTCGCGGGGAGCTACGAGTGGCCCGCGAGCCAATTCCACAACGGAATCGACTCGAAGGCGCGCACCCTAGACACCGGTCACACCGGCAGTCAAGCGAGCACGCGGTACTTGTTTACAGTCTTGATAATGCAGCCCTGGGAGGACGGGCACCCCCATCCGTCCAGAGCCCTCGTCCGGCAGGCAGGCTCGCCGGGGTTCCGGGGGTCTGTCGCGGATAGAAGGTGCTACCCCATGGGTAGCCGCGCCATCACCCCCCGGCACGGGGTCCACCCGAACCGTGGGACCTCAGCCAGGGAGGCGGGCGTTCAGTCGAGCAGTTTGAACGTCTCCCGGGCGATCACCAGGCGCTGCACCTCGCTGGTGCCCTCGTAGATGGTCTGCACGCGGGCGTCGCGGAAGTAGCGCTCCACGGGGAACTCGTCGATGTAGCCGTAGCCGCCGTGGATCTGCACCGCCTTGTCCACCGCGCGGTTGGACATCTCGCTGGCGTACAGCTTCGCCATGGAGGCCTCGCGGGTGAACGGCTTGCCCTCATCCTTGAGGTAGGCCGCCCGGAACGTCAGCAGCTCGGCCGCCTGGAGCTCCGTGGCCATGTTGGCCAGCATGAAGCGCAGCCCCTGGAACTCGCCGATGGGCTGGCCGAAGGCCTTGCGGTCCTTCGCGTAGCGGATGGAGGCCTCGAGCGCCGCCCGCGCCACACCGCACGCCTGCGAGGCGATGCCGATGCGCCCACCGTCCAGCGCGATCATCGCCAGCTTGAAGCCATCCCCCTCCTTGCCCAGGAGGTTCTCCGCGGGGATCTCCATGTCCTCGAACGTGAGGCCCACGGTGTTGGAGGACCGCAGGCCCATCTTGTCCTCATGCTTGCCGATGATGAGGCCCTGGGTCCCGCCCTCCACGATGAACGCGGAGATGCCCTTGTTCCCCTGCCCGCCCGTGATGGCCCACACCACCATCACCCCGGCGTAGGCGCCGGAGGTGATCCACTGCTTGCTGCCGTTGAGGACCCACTTGTCCCCGCGCCGCACCGCCGTGGTGAGCATGGCGCGCGGATCCGAGCCGGCATGGGGCTCGGAGAGCGCGAACGAGCCCACCACCGCCTCGCCCGAGGTGATCCGCGTGACGTACTTCTCGCGCTGGGCCTCGGTGCCGAACTTGTAGATGAGCTCGCCGCACATGTTGGTGACGGCCATGGCCACCGAGGTGGAGGCGCACGCGGCCGCCATCTCCATCATCGCCAGGGCGTAGGAGGCGGTCCCCGCCTCGGCGCCGCCGTACTGGCCGGGGATGGTCACCCCCATGAGCCCCAGGGAGGCCAGCTCCTTGAAGAGCTCGACGGGGAAGATCTCCTCCTTGTCGAACTTGCGCGCCTGGGGCGCCACGCGCTCGCGGGCGAACTTGCGGGCGGTGTCGCGGATGAGCGTCTGCGTCTCGGTGAGCTCGAGGTTCACGGGAGCGGGTCCTACTTGATGGCCTTCAGGTTGAACGGATACTCGATGGGGTACTCGCGCTTGTCCGGAGGCTGCGGGAAGGTGATGCCGGAGAGCACGTTCACCACGCACTCGTGCAGCCGCGCGTCCTTGATGGTCGTGCCGCTCTTGGCCACCTTGGCGTTGCGCACGAAGCCGTCGGGCGAGATGGTGAAGGTCGTCATGATGCGGCCCTCCTCCACCTTGTTGCCCTTCATCGCGAGCAGCTCTTCGTAGCAGTCCTGGACGTCGCGCGAGTGGTACTGCATCACCTCACGGATGGAGTCCGGGGTGAAGGGCATCCGGGTGATGTCCGGAGGCGGAGGCCGCACCGGCTCCGCCTTCTTCTTCTCCTGTGCGGGGGCAGCCGCCTCGGGTGCGGTGTCCTTGCCGGACGCGCCCTTCTTCCCAGCCGAGCCCTGCGCGAACGCCAGGCCCGACCCGAGCACCACCACCATCAACAGGGAACGATTCATGAGTGGCTCGACTCCTCAGTCCTTCAGCAGGTTGGCGGAGATGACGATGCGCTGGATCTCGCTCGTCCCCTCGTAGATCTCGGTGATGCGCGCGTCGCGCACGTGGCGCTCCACGTCCATCTCCTTGGAGTAACCCATGCCGCCGTGGACCTGCAGGGCCTTGTTGGCCACGCGGCTGGCCATCTCGCTGGCGTACAGCTTGGCCATGGCGCTCTCGGCCGAGTGGCGCACGCCCTTGTCCTTGAGCAGCGCCGCGCGCAGCACGAGCAGCCGGGCCGCGTCGATCTCCGTGGCCATGTCGGCGATCATGAACTGGATGGCCTGGTGCTCGCGGATGGACTTGCCGAACGTCTTGCGCTCGCCCGAGTAGCGTACCGCCTCCTCGAAGGCCGCGCGGGCGATGCCCAGGGCCTGCGAGGCGATGCCGATACGGCCGCCGTCCAGGGTGCTCATGGCCACCTTGAAGCCGTCGCCCTCCTTGCCCAGCATGTTCCTGGCCGGCACGCGCATGTCCTCGAAGAACATGCTGCAGGAGTGCGCCGCGCTGATGCCCATCTTCTTGTCCGGCTCGGCGCGGATGAAGCCCGGGGTGTTGGTGGGCACCAGGAAGGCGGTGATGCCCTTGTTGCCCGCCTCCTTGTTCGTCATCGTGAA
>DASQMW010000296.1:0-2970 GCA_035645295.1 Archangium sp. | reverse complement strand
GCCCACCCTGAGGCCCACGCCGAGCGTGGCGGGAGCCGCCGCGCGCAGCGCGGGCAACGTGGACTTCAGCACCGACAGCGTGGTCAGCGCCTCCATGAATTCCTTCAACACCAGCGCCGTCTCGAGGACTTTTGCCCCCTTGTTGATGGCCTCGAGGAGTGCGGAGAATTCGCTCGTGAGGTGGCCTACCAGGGCGGGCATGTCCTGCGCCGCTGACTCCACCTGCTCTGGCTCCAAGGACGAGAGCGCCGTCATGGCGGGCTCCAGCATCTTCTGCCAGCCGTCCATTCGCATGAAGAGCGTCTCCACGCCGTAGAGGCGCCGGGAGAGCGTGGCGTCGGTGAGGTCGAGGAAGTCAACCCACACGGCCAGCAGCAGGGAGCCCATCATGGCGGCCTCCAGCCGTGGGCCAGCCAGGCGCAGCAGGGCGAGTTGCATGTCCGGCTCCTCCACCTCCGACGCGGCGGCGGCCAACTCCATGGCGGCGGCAAGCTCGGCGTCAATCCACCGCAGCTGACGTTCCCCATATTCGACGTAGCCGATGAAGATGCCATTGCCCGCGCCGGCAATGCCCGGGTAGCTGCGCTCGAGTCGGGAGAGCGCGCCGGAGATGCGGAGGGTGGAGCCGGACACCTCGCGCAGGGCGCCGCGAGTGGCCAGGTGGGTGGAGAGGGCGCTCTGCCACCCAGTCGCGTCGGAGCTGCCAGGGCCCGCCGCCGTCACGGCCTCCTGGGAGCCACGGCGGCGGTGCAGCCGCTCCGGTGCCTCGGGCTCAGGAGGGGAGAATGGCTGGGAGGAGAGGACGAGCGGTGACTCCTCGCCCGCCGCTCCGGCCCCGGCGGGCCCGGTGGCGCCGTGCAGGGTGTAGCGCGGGCTCCGCCCCTGGCCTGGCGGTGGAGTCAGCGACACACAGCCGTTGGACAGGAGGGCCAGGACAAGCAGCAGCCCCGTCCCCTTCACCCCTGACGAGTCAACGCGCATCATCCACCCCGGCCCATGGAAGCGAAGGCGACGTGATGCCACCGTCCCGCCAGCGAGGCTGGCAGCGCAGGCTCCAGGGCCCCAGCGGATGGTGTGTCGGACCGTTCTGCCTGGGAGAGCAGCAGCAGCACCAGCAGGGTGGATGTCATCAGCGCCTCCGCGTGGGGACTCCCCTTCTAGCGGTCGCTTCCGACGAAACCGGACCGCCTGGAAAGCTCCGGCCCGGGATGTCTCGCGTCACCGGGCCCGTGCAACCCTCACGGACCTCCACACGCCTGGAACGGGCTTCAGGTGTAGACGTCTACACCTTGGGTAGGACTTTTCCACACACCAAGTGTAGACGTCTACACCTGGGCCGCGCCAGGGCCCGCATGGTGGAAACGCGCGGCGCGGGCGCTGCGTGGGCCGGAGGCGGGGCGCACGTCCTCCGGCCGCGCTTCGCTGGGATGCCAGGAGGTTCTGTTACGCCGCCCCGGAGCACTGCTCCTGGAAGCCGGAATGCCCACCACCGCGCTCCCCACCGGGGACACGCTCACCCCAGCCGAGGTGAAGCGCCTGCGTCTGGTGTTGTCCCTCCCCGCGAGCGTGGAGCAGTACGCCCCGCGCCTGGTGGCGGACACCGTGCTGCGCGAGGTGGAACAGGCACACAAGCCCGTGCGGCGGGAAGTCCTCAACCAGCACCTCCAGCGCTTCCAGGCCCTCTTCGTGCTGCGGCCGGATGGCTTTCTCGCGGCGGCCCTGACCGGCAGGGCCCAGCAGTGCGTGGGGCCTGTCGAGCCACGAGACGGCGCACTGCGGGCGGGGCCCTATGAGCTCGGCGTCTGGTACCGGCGTGGCGAGAATGGGTTGCCGCAGCGCGTGGTGGAAATCCCTGGACCTCGGAACTGATGGGCTTGCCTCCCCATGCCCTCCCAACTCAAACCCGGCGCCCCCCTCCTCGTGGAAGACATTGCCTACGAGGTGCGGCATGTCCTCCACCGGCCGCTCCCAGGACAGGAGGAGCCCGCGGAGACGCTCCTGCTCGCACGATGCCTTTCCGGCCCACACGCTTCCCGCCAGGCACTCATCCGACGCCTGGAAGGCGCGGTGGACTCGCCCGCGCTCCGGCGCATCCAGGATGGCGGCAGGCAGGCCCGGCGCATGGACCACCCTCACATCACCAGGGTCTGGCAGGTCCACTCCGAACCGGAAATCCTCTCCATCGTCTCGGAATACATTCCAGGCTTCGATCTGGAGACGGTGGCGTCCTACTGCGCCATGCTGCGGCGGCCGCCGCTCACCGCCTTTGTCTGCTTCATCGGAGCGACCGTGGCCGATGCCCTGGATTACCTCCACCGGCTCCAGGATGACGTGGGCAGGCCACTGGGTGTCATCCACCGTGGCATCAGTCTGGCGAACATCCGGCTGGGCACGGGAGGCGAGGTGAAGCTCTCGGGCTTCGACGGGATGTTCTCCCTGCTCGAGGAGCGGCAGCAGACAACGACCAACACCCTTCGCGGAGACCTCGCCTACGCATCTCCCGAGTACGTCTGCCATGGCCAGAAGGACCGCGGACTCGACTTCTTCGCATTGGGAATGGTGATGCTGGAGCTGCTGATGGGGCATCACCCCCTGGATGACCCGTATGACGCCTCTCCCCAGACGCCCACCGGAGTGCGCTGCGAGAAGCGCCTCCGGGCCGAGCAACGGCCCTGGTTGCCGCTCGACGTCCTGGCCCAGCGGCTCTTGGACCTCAGCCCGGAACAGGTGGAGATGGCGGCATTGGAGCAACCGGAGCCGGTGATTGCCATTCTCAAGCGGACCCTCGAACAGGAACCGGGCAACCGCTACGCGTCGGGCGCGGAGCTGCGTGACGACCTGTACGCATGGCTCGACAGCCTACCGGTCCCGTACAGCCCCGATGTGGCGGTGGAGGAGGTGCGGCATCTACGAGATCAGGCCCGGGCGGCCTCGTGCCAGACAAACCCGGTGGATTGGGAAGAGCCCAAG
>DASQMW010000295.1:0-27601 GCA_035645295.1 Archangium sp. | reverse complement strand
CCCTCGCTTTTCTACCAGCGGTGGTAGGCGGGATGCCCCGGCTTCACCGACACGAAGGTGCCCCGGCAGGTGGCGCACACCTTGCCGCCGGCGGTGAGCGTCCCCTCGACGATGACCTTGTCCCCCTCGATGGAGACGGGCTTCGCCTCCAGGTGGAGCGGGCCGATGGGCGTGGGGCGCTTGAGCTGGATGGTGTACTCGGCGGTGACGGTGCACGGCGGGGTGTCCAGGCCGCGCTCCTTCATCAGCGCGTGGGCCGCCGTCCAGTTGCAGTGGCAATCCAGGAGCGCACCGATGATCCCCCCGTTCACCACGCCGGGGAAGGCCTGGTGGTGCTCGGCGGCGGTCCAGTCGGCGACGACGAGCTCGCCCTCCACGCGGCTGCGGATGTGCAGGCCCTGGGGGTTGGCGGGGCCACAACCGAAACAGACGAGGTTGGGCGCGAAGCGTTCCTGAAGACTCTCGGAAGAGGTCGTGGACATGGCGGCACCATACCGCCGCCGTTACTGCTTGGAAGGCATGGCGAACAGGCGGGCTCGCGAATCGTGCGGACCTCCGGGGTACGTGCGAGAATACGCTCCCCCATCACCGCCGAGACCGCGTGGACGAGTCCCAGCAGACACGGCCGCCCCTCATCGACTTCCTGCGGGAGCCGGTGGGGAAGGCCCTCGAGGAGGAGCGCCGGCTCAACACCGTGCGCCTGGCGCTGCTGCGCTTCCTCGGCGTGTCCGCCATCCTCGCCATCACGGGGTACCTGGCCCGGGTGCAGGGGCTGGCGGACTGGGAGGTGTACCTCGCCCCCTTCTCCGCCTACTGGCTGTGCACCGCGATGACCCTGGGCGTCGTGCTGCGCTGGCCTCGGGGGGCGAGCTGGGCCGGATTGTCGCTCGCCGTGGTGGACGTGCCGGCCATCTACTGGCTGCAACACCTCGCCCTGCCCGTCTCTCCTTCACCCGGAGGCGTGGCGGGTTTCACCCTGGGCCTCTACGCCTGCATCATCGTCCTGTCGGCGCTGTCGCTGCGCGGCCCGGTCATCGTCGCCGTGACGGCGGCGGCGGCCCTGGCCGAGGTGGCCTTGCAGGCCGAGGCCTCCATCGGCGTGGGGGCGCGCGTGGTGGCGGTGGTGGTGCTGGCCCTGACGGCGGTGGCGGCGCGCTACCTCTTCCACCGCATCCGCGCGCTCATCTCCGCGGTGACGAGCGAGGAGCTCAAGCGTGCCCAGCTCGGCCGCTACTTCTCCCCCGCGGTGGCCGATCGCCTCCAGGACCTGGCCTCGCCCGTGTCCACCCCCGAGGTGCGCGAGGTGACCATCCTCTTCGCGGACCTGCGGGACTTCACCTCGCTGAGCGAGCGGCTGGCCCCCGAGGCCGTGGTGGCCATCCTCAACGAGTACTACGGGCACATGGTGGAGGTGGTGTTCCGCCACGGCGGCACGCTCGACAAGTTCATCGGGGACGCACTCATGGTGTACTTCGGCGCCCCCCTGCCGGAGCCGGAGCACCCCCGGCGGGCCGTGGAGTGCGCCCTGGAGATGGTGAGCGAGCTGGAGGCCTTGAACGCCGAGCGGGCCGCCCGGGGCGAGGCCAGCCTGCGCATGGGGGTGGGCCTGCACACCGGCCGCGTGGTGCTCGGCAACATCGGCTCCACCGCCCGCCGCCTGGAGTACACCGCCATTGGCGACACGGTGAACCTGGCCAGCCGCATCGAGCAGCTCACCAAGCAGCACCGCACCCCGGTGCTCGTGTCCCGGCAGACCCGGGAACGGGCGGGTGAGGGATTTCACTGGGAGGAGATGCCCCCCACCCCCGTGGCTGGCAAGCGCGAGCCGGTTTCCACCTTCATTCCCGGCCCACTTCCCGCCCGGGAGGGCGCCGAGGGGTCGGCCCGGAAGTCCCGTTCCGGCGAACGCGGGCTTCTGAATCGCGTAAGTAGTGAGGATGCCTGAGGGATTACGTTGACGCCTACCGGGGGGCATCCTTATAACGCGCCGGATTCCATAGCCAGCATTGGGGCCCCCTTTGAGCACTTTCGCACTGGACAGGGTCACCGCCCAGTTTCCGGAGGCGGTGGCGGAGCGCTACCTCGACCGCACTGGCGGCGCCTGGGCCGTCATCCACGCGGAGCACCTTCCCAAGGTCGCCGCGTTCCTCAAGAACGAGCTGGACTTCAAGCTCTTCACTTCCATCGACGCGGTGGACCGCCTGCACCTCGCGGAGAATGATCCGCGCTTCGAGGTCGTCTACTTCATCTACTCGCTGTCGCGTCACGAGCACGTGCGCTTCAAGGTGCGCGTGAGCGAGAACCGCCCGGAGATCCCCTCCATCACGCCCGTGTTCCGCGGCGCCGATTGGTGGGAGCGCTTCGTCTGGGATTTCTACGGCATTCGCTTCGCGGGACACCCGGACCTGCGTCGCGTGTTGTTGTACGAAGAGTTCCAGGGCCACCCGCTCCGCAAGGACTACGCCCTGCGCGATCGTCAGCCGCTCATCCCCGAGCGGCCCATCAAGGACATCTTCCGAGGCCCCGGCACCAGCGGCGTTTCCTGAGCGCCCGCCCCCACCGGCAGCCCCCAAGGACAGACATCATGGCGGACACCCACAAGCCCGTGTCACCCCCCAACCCCGAAGCGCCCAACCCGGACACCGACGCCTACGCCCACGAGGCGGAGCTGGAGGCCCACCTCCAGACCAAGCGGATGTACGTGAACATGGGCCCCTCGCACCCCGCCACGCACGGCACGGTGCGCCTCAAGGTCGAGCTCGAGGGCGAGAACATCGCCGAGATCGACTGTGAGATCGGCTTCCTGCACCGCGGCTTCCAGAAGAGCTGCGAGAACGTCACCTGGACCCAGTGCCTGCCCTACACGGACCGGTTGAACTACGTGTCCGCGATGATGAACAACTTCGGCTTCCTCAACGCCGTAGAAAAGCTCATCGGCCTGGAGATCCCCGAGCGCGCCCAGTACATCCGCGTCATCGGCTCGGAGCTGCACCGCATCCATGATCACCTGACGTGCGTGGGCGCGACGGGCATGGAGCTCGGTGGCTTCGCCCCGTTCCTGTTCGCCGTGGAAGCGCGCGAGCTCATCATGGACCGCGTGGCCGAGCTGACGGGCGCGCGCCTGACCACCAACTTCGGGCGCATCGGCGGCATGAACCGCGACCTGCCCGAGGGCTGGAGCGAGAAGGTCATCAAGACGCTCGACAAGGTCATGGAGCACGTCACCGAGATCGACGGGCTGCTCTCGCGCAACCGCATCTTCGTGGACCGCACCAAGGACACCGGCATCATCACGGCCGAGGACGCCATCGACTACGGGTGGACGGGCCCCTGCCTGCGCGCCTGCGGCATCGACTACGACATCCGCAAGGTGAAGCCGTACTGGGTGTACGACCGGATGGAGTTCGACGTGCCGGTGGGCGAGAAGGGCGACAACTACGACCGGTACCTGATGCGCATCGAGGAGATGAAGCAGTCGGATCGCATCATCCGCCAGGCGCTCAAGCAGATTCCGGCCGGCCCCATCATCCTGGACGACTGGCGCATCGCGCTGCCGCCCAAGCCCGAGGTGTACGGCACCATCGAGGGTGTGATTTCCCACTTCAAGCTGGTGATGGAGGGCATCCAGGTGCCCGCTGGCGAGGTCTACGACTGCACCGAGGCGGCCAACGGCGAGCTGGGCTGGTACATGGTGAGCGACGGCAGCGGCCGTCCGTACAAGGTCCACGTGCGCGCGCCGGGCTACCCCATCCTGTCCGCCGTGCCCCACATCATCAAGGGCAAGCTGCTGGCGGACCTCATTCCCACCTTTGACACGATCAACATGATCGGCGGCGAGGTCGAGCAGTGAGCGACAACGACAACAAGAAGCCCACCGGAGACTCGCAGACGCCCCCCAAGGGCTCGCCCTCCGAGACGCGCGAGGCGCCCGGCTCCACGCCGAAGCACCCGCCCGCGGGCGCGAAGCTGGACACGCCTCCGGCCGCGCACAGCGGCCCCACGGGGACTCCCCCGCCGCCCGCCGCCAAGCCGGCCGGGCCGCCCCCGCCGAAGAACCCGGGCTTCGTCACCTGCACCATCGACGGCAAGGAAGTCGTCGTGAAGCCGGGGACGAACATGATCGAGGCGGCCCGGATGGTCGGCTCGGACATCCCCTACTTCTGCTACCACCCGCGCCTGTCCATCGCGGCCAACTGCCGCATGTGCATGGTGGAGGCCTCCAACGCCCCCAAGCTGGTGCCCGGCTGCCAGACTCCGCTCGTCGAGGGCCAGGTCATCAAGACCACCACGCCCAAGGTGAAGGAGCAGCAGCGCGCCGTCATGGAGTTCCTGCTCCTCAACCACCCGGTCGACTGCTCCATCTGCGACCAGGCCGGTGAGTGCAAGCTGCAGGACTACTACATGCGCTACGACTACCGCCCCTCCCGGCTCGAGGGCGGCAAGGTCATGAAGAACAAGCGCAAGGTGCTGGGGCCCCGCGTGGTGCTGGACCAGGAGCGCTGCATCATCTGCAGCCGCTGCGTGCGCTTCATGAACGAGATTCCGAAGGAGCCGCAGCTCGGCATCTTCGGCCGTGGCAGCCACGAGGTCATCGACACGTTCCCCGGCAGCGAGCTCAACAGCAACTACTCGCTCAACACCGTGGACATCTGCCCGGTGGGAGCGCTGCTCAGCCGCGACTTCCGCTTCCGCGCCCGCTCGTGGTTCCTGTCCGCCGCTCCGTCCGTGTGCACCGGCTGCTCGCGCGGCTGCAACACGTACGCGGACTTCATGGGCCAGGACACCTACCGCTACCGCCCGCGTGAGAACGAGGCCGTCAACAAGAGCTGGATGTGCGACCACGGCCGCGAGACCTACAAGGGGCTCAACCTCGGCCGCGTGCTGAGCGCCGTGGTGGGCCGCCAGCAGGGCATCACCGCCCGTCCCGAGGTGGCGCGCAAGGAGGCCATCCAGGCCGCCGCCAAGGCACTGTCCGGCGTGAAGGGCCAGGTGGCGGTGCTCGCCTCCCCCGTGGCCTCCAACGAGGATCTGCTCGCCGCGCTCACCTTCGCCAAGACGACGCTGGGTGCGAAGGAGGTCTACGTGGGTGGCCGTCCGCAGGGACAGGCCGACCACTACCTCCTGACGGCGGACCGCAACCCCAACCGCAAGGGCCTGGAGATGATCGCCCAGGGCCTGGGGCTGGCGCTCAAGCCGTTCGAGGACCTGGCCAAGGCCATGGACGGCGGCAAGGTGAAGGCGCTGTACGCCGTGGGCACCGAGGTGCCGGGCAACCTGGAGGCCTTCTCCGCGGCGGCCTCGAAGCTGGACGTCTTCGTGGCGCAGTCCACCAACGAGTCGGCGCTCACCGCGCAGGCCACCGTGCTGCTGCCGGCCTCCGCGCACGTGGAGTTCGATGGCTCCTTCGTGCAGGTGGACGGCCTCATCCAGCGCTTCCGCAAGGCCTACCCCTCCAAGGGTGACGCCGTGGGGCACTGGGCGCTGGCGGCCGAGCTCACCCGCGAGATGGGTGGCACCGCCGCCTGGACGAGCTCGCGCGAGGTGTTCCGCGAGCTGGGCAAGCAGGTGACCGGGTTCGCCGAGTTCGACTGGGACAAGTCCGCGCCTCCCGACCGGGAGAAGCCGGGCATCAACCCGCTGCCGACCGCCGCCGACGGCCGGCCTCCGGGGTATCGTGAGTTCGGCGCTCCCAGGGTCCGAGGTCTCTGACAATGAAGCGCACACTCACCATGCTGTTCTGGTTCGGCGTCATGTTCGCCCACTTCGTGGGCATCATGGCCGCCGCCTACCTGTTGGGCGGTCTCGCGGAAGGCCTCTTCCCGGGGGCCAGCCGCCTGACGAACATGGTCATCCTGATGATCGCCACCGTGATGGGCATCGCGTCCCTGCTCACGGTGGCCGAGCGCAAGTGGAGCTCGCTGATGCAGAACCGCATCGGCCCCAACCGCGCGCGCATCAACCTGCCCATCATCAAGAACAGCTCCCTCGTGGGCATCCCCCACTTCCTGGCCGACGGCATGAAGATGCTGTTCAAGGAGGACTTCCTCCCGGCCACGGCCAACAAGCTGCTCTACAACCTGGGGCCCATGCTGGCCTTCGCGCCGGTGTTCGCCCTCTACGCGGTGGTGCCCTCCGGCCCCACGGTGTCCGTGTTCGGCAACACCGTGGACATGGTGGTGGCCACCCCGGACTTCGGCCTGCTCTACGTGTTCGCCATCGCCTCGCTGGCGGTGTACGGCACCTCGCTGGCCGGCTGGTCCTCCAACAACAAGTTCGCCCTGCTCGGTGGCGTGCGCGCCGCCTCGCAGATGATCTCCTACGAGGTCGCCCTGGGTTTGTCGCTGGTGGGCCTGATGATGGCCTTCTCCACGGTGCAGCTGCCCGCCTTCGTGGGCAACGTGACCAACGAGCTGGGTCTGGGCAACGCGGCCACCGGCCAGGCGCGCTACCTGTGGGAGGCTCGGGTCGGTGGTTTCGACATCGGCATCCCCGCGTGGGGCTTCCTGCTGCAGCCGCTGGGCTTCTTCCTGTTCTTCGCCGCGGCCTTCGCGGAGACCAAGCGCGCCCCCTTCGACACGCCCGAGGGTGAGTCGGAGATCATCGGCTACTTCGTCGAGTACTCGGGCATGAAGTTCGGCCTCTTCATGATCTCCGAGTTCGTGGAGATCGTGGTCCTCTCGGGCCTGATCGTGGTGCTCTTCTTCGGTGGCTACCACCTGCCCTTCGGTGGCGAGTGGGTGTCCAACCTGGCGGTGATGAAGCAGTACGGGTGGCTGTACGGCACCGTGCTGGGCACCGTGTTCTGGGCGAAGGTGATGTTCTTCGTGTGGCTGCAGCTGGCCATCCGCTGGACGTTCCCGCGCTTCCGCTACGATCAGATCCAGACGCTGGGCTGGAAGATCCTCCTGCCCATTGGCCTCTTCAACGTGTTCGCCACGGGCGCGCTGGTGCTGTGGGATCCGTCCCTGCGGGCGCTGGCGGTGTTCGGCCTGCTGCAGATCGGCCTCCTGGTGGTCCTGACGATGTCCTCCGCGCTCAAGTCGGAGGAGCCGGGCGCTGGTGGACATGGCCACGGACACGGGCACGACGCCCACGGGCACGACGCGCATGGTCACGGCCTGCCGGCCCACGGGCATGCCGCTCACGCGGACACTCATTCCGGTGCGCACTCCGGTGCCACCGCGGCCACGCACTAGGCTGAGAGAAAGACACCATGGCTTACAAGGCGACTCAGGATCCCCGCACAGACGTCCGCGAGCGTTCCTACCTGCCGGAGCTGATCAAGGGCCTGGCCATCACCACGCGGCACTTCCTGCGCAACCTCTTCGGAACGCGGGAGGTGGGCGTCCCGTTCGAGGACCGCAAGGGCACCAGCCTCGTCACCACCGTGCAGTACCCGGAGGAGAAGGTTCCCTATCCCGTCGGCTACCGCGGGCTGCACCGTCTGGTGCCGCGCGAGGATGGCAAGCCGCGCTGCGTGGCCTGCTACATGTGCGCCACCATCTGCCCGGCCCAGTGCATCTACATCGAGGCCGGGGAGTACGAGGTGAACGCGGCGGAGGGAGAGTCTCGCGTCATCGAGAAGTTCCCCACCCAGTTCGTCATCGATGAGCTGCGCTGCATCGTGTGCGGCCTGTGCGTGGACGCGTGCCCCAAGGACGCCATCCGCATGGACACGTACACGCACACTCCGGCGGAGTACAACCGGCAGGGCTTCGTCTACGACATCCCCAAGCTGCTCAAGGGGCCCGCCGTCTCCCACCCGTCCGACCCGTGGAACAAGCGCCCGGGCTCGGAGCAGCCGGCCCACGTGCACAAGGAGGCCCACACCCGCGTCGGCGAGGGCCACGAGGCGCACCACGGTCACGAGCTCGCGGCGGGCCACGCCCACGGCGACCATGCCGCCCCGGGCAGCCGCACCACCGTCGTCTCCAACGAGGGCCCGGTGCCCGTGACGAAGTTCCTCAAGTAGGACCGTCCGGCTCCCACCGGCCTCCGGCCCGCTCTCCCCGCTTTCGAGCGGTGGACGGCGGGCCGGTGCCGTTTCAAGGGGGGTGGACGTGCAGCCGCATTGGAGCCCTACAACCCGACTCCCTGCGTCCAAGGGGGCTGGCCCTCACCGGCCGCGCGACCCTTTCCAGCCACTCGCAAACTCCGTAGGGTGGATGGCGCATGAAGCGCTACCGCCTCTCCGTGTGCAAGGGCTCGAGCTGCAAGGCTGGCGGTTCCGACACCGTGGCCGTTGCCGCCCGCGATGAGCTGTCCGCACGCAAGCTCCAGGTACGCTGCGAGCTGTACCGCGGAGGCTGCTACGGCTTCTGCCACATGGGTCCCAACGTCGTCATCCGCGAGGAGACGGGACGCAAGCGGGATCCACTCTCCCCCGAGGACTTCCAGCTCATGGGCTGGGAGGGCGAGGTGTACTACTCGCACATGACCCCGGAGAAGATGAAGCGCGTGGTGGCCGAGCACATCGACCAGGACAAGCCCGTCGTCGAGCTCTTCGGCCACCCGGACGAAGCGGACGACTGATCCCCAGTCCGCGCCATTTTGCCCAGTCCGCGGCCATTTTGCCCAGTCCGCGGCCATTTCCCCTCGCCCTCCGGGAGAGGGACGGGGTGAGGGTATCGGGTGTACCCGGGTTGAACCCCCTGCTCACCCTTCGGGCCACGGGTTGGAGAACGGGCTCGGGCACCCTCACCCTGACCCTCTCCCGAGGGGAGAGGGGATATCCATTCACTGACCCTCGAGTGCGAACACTCCGTCCCAATCCTCTGGCGGCGCCGCCGAGGCGAACTTGCGGCAGCGCTCGGCATACACCCCGGCCACCGCATCCTGGAACGACTCCGCCCCTTGCGTGAACAGCGCCAGCGCCTCGTCGAAGCGCCGCTGGTGGTACGCGGTGAGCGCCTGCTCGTAGAGCGCCAGTTGCTCCTGCATCCGCGGGGAGATCTCTCCCTTGCGGCCCACCAGCTCGTGCAGGCGCGTGGGCTCGGCCCGGCCCTTGAGCCGCACCCGGTCCACCTCGCGGAAGACGTAGGAGTCCTGCGCCAGCCTCGCCGCGCCGTCCCCCACCAGCACGAAGGTGCCGTAGCCCCGGTTGAGGCTCTCCAGGAACATGGAGAGCTTCACCGACTCGCCCATGACGGAGTACTTGGACTCGAAGTCGCTGCCCATGCCGCCCACCAGCACCTCGCCGCTGTCGATGCCGATGCGGCACTGCAGGTGGTGGCCGTACGTCTTGTCCCAGTACGCCTGGCGCTCCGCCAGCACCGCGCGCACCTTCAGCGCGGCCTCGCAGGCATGGTGCGCGTGGCGCTCGGTGCGCACCGGTGCACCCCAGAAGGCCATCACCGCGTCGCCAATGTACTTGTCCACCTGGCCCCGCGTGCCACGCACCACGTCCGTCACTTCCGTCAGGTAGTCGTTGAGCAATTGGATGAGCCGCTCGGGAGGCAGCTCCTTGGACAGCCGCGAGAAGCCGTCCAGGTCACAGAAGAACACCGTCACCTCGCGGCGCTCGGGCCGCGTCAGCAGGCGCAGGTCGCGCGTGACGAGCCGCGCCACCTCGGGGCTGACGTAGCGGCCGAGCACGTCGGTGATGAAGTGGCGCAGCTGCCGCTCGGAGCGCGAGGCCTGGACGATGGTGAAGATGAAGGTGAGGCCCATCGCCAGCAGCGGGCCCATCATCGCCACCCACAGCAGCTTGTTGACGAAGACGTACCAGGCCGCCCCGGCGTAGAGCAGGCCCACCGCCACCATCGCGCTCAGGTACACCAGCACGTCGCCGAAGGAGCGCAGGCCCCGGTTGAAGGTGAGGGCCACGAAGGCGCCGATGAAGGCCATGCCCAGCGTCAGGAAGAGATCCACCCTCGGCGTAGCGCGGGTGATGCCCTCGGACTGCAGCAGGTTCACCAGCGACTGCGCGAGCACGGCGCCCGCGGGCGTGTACGCCCCAATCGGCGTGTGCTGGTAGTGCATCCCCTGGCGCGAGGTGTTGGTGAAGACGATGAGGCGGCCCTCGATGTCATGCACCGCCCGGGGCGGCACGCCCTCGCGCACGGCGAAGAGGTTGAGCAGCACGTTCCACGCGGGAATGGCCCGGGACACCGAGCCCCGCGAGCCCCGCCCCACTTCCGCCGCGTCCCAGCGCACCAGGCTGTAGCCGGACTCGTCCATGGGGATGGAGAACCGATCCCCCACGTACAGCCGGCCGTCCGCGTAACGCAGCTGGCGCGTGTTCGCCAGGCGCATCGCCGCCATCAGCGGCATCGAGGGCAGTACGTGCCGGGCACCCTCGCGCGAGCGGTAGCTCACCAGGTGGGGCACGGCCCGCACCACGCCGTCCGGCTCGGGCACCACGGTGCGCGACCCGTACAGGCTCGCCTTGCCGAGCAGCGGCGCCACCGGGTGCTCCAGCTGCCGCACCTCCTCCAGCTGCGCCACGTCCAACCCCTCCACCTGCACCTCGGCCAGCGACACGAAGAGCTCGAGCGGGCCCACCCGGTGCGTGTCGTCCGAGACCCGGCGCTCCTGCACCTTCGGCGGCTCGCGCACGCCCTGTTCCAGCGCTACCCGCTGGCCCTCCTGCTCGCTGGCCACTCCCGCCCACACCTCCAACGCGTTGCCCGCGGGGATGAGGAAGGCCGGCCGCTGATCCGCCAGCACCGACTGCACCCGGCCCCGGGCATCGGCCTCGCTCGGGTACGTGCCCAACCTCACGCGGTACGGCCACAACCGGCTGCCCGCGGGGATTCCCCGGTCCAGGGACCACGAGAAGGCCAGCAGCGACTTCTCCGGGTGGCGATCCAACAGCTTGCGGAAGGCCCGATCGTCGTCCAGTCCCTCCACGCCGGGCGTGCCCTCGGCGAGACAGGCGCGCGGGCTCAGCTCGGTGAAGGGGAAGTCGAGCAGCACCAGCTCCGCGCCCTCGTCGACGAGCCGGTTGGACAAGCCACCGAGAATCTCCCGGGGCCACGGGTTGGAGGCGATGCCGGGGTGCTCGTCCTGACGGGCCTCGGCGAGCGTCTCGTCATCGAGCGCCACCACCACCACGCGATCCGAGCGCGAGGAGCGGCCTCCCAGCGAGCGGACGCGCCAGTCATAGGTGCCGCGCTCCCAGGACTGCAGCCAGGCCGAGGGCCGGGCCAACAACGCGATGGGCGTGGCGTCCTCGGAGAGCTGCGCACGAGGGACGCGGTAGTAGACGAGCAGCCCCAGGATGGCGCCGAAGAGCGTGGCCTGCAGGAGCGAATAGCCGAGCCGCTGCAGGAAGCGGAGACCGGCCGAGTAGATGGGAAGGCTTCGCACGGGAGCAGGCACCATACCGCGTTCGGCCCACGTCCCCAGCCCTCCCGTGGCCCTGATATGCTCGCTCGCCGGGCCGTCCTTCCGGAAAAAACGCACATGAAACGCATCCTGCTCTCCGCCGCCGCCACCGCTCTCCTACTTACCCCCCTTGCCTGCAACTTCGACCAACTCCTGGCCGAGAAGGTGATGGTGGGCACGCTCCTGTCCACGCCGGACGTGGACGTCTCGCTGTACGCCATGGCTGGAGGCGACGCCGGCACGCTGCCCGACGGCGGCGTCCCCGAGGAGGAGCGGCTCACCATCCCGGGCCAGACGGCCGCCTTCGTCTTCCTCGCCACGCGCAGCGGGGGGCAGGGCTCCCCGGAGCCCGTCGCCGACGCCACCGTCCGCATCGAGGTCCAGAACGGCAGCCCGATCGCCCTCGACAACAAGGGCGTGGGCACCTACAGCGTGACGAGCGCCTTCGGCGACGATGCAGGCGTGAAGTACCAGAACGGCGCCACCTACAACTTCGTCGCGGTGCACGGGGGCAACTCGCACGTGGGGCAGGTGAAGGACGCGCCGGCCCTGGAGCGCATTGAAGCGCTCCACCCGGCCGGGGGCTACGTGCGGCACATCGCCAACCAGGGCCTCACGCTCAAGCGGCCCGCGAACGGCGGCAAGGAGCGCACGCTCGGCTTCGTCACCGTCGTCCCGGTCAACGCGAACGGCGAGAAGGGCGAGCCCACCTACACCAACATGCCGAAGGAGCCGCTGGACTTCCTGCAGCTCGTGACGTCGACCGGCGAGTGGCAGCGGGAGAGCCTCCCCATCCCGGGCAGCGCCTTCCCCCAGAAGGACAGCAACTACCTCGTCATCTTCCAGACGGCGCAGCTCGGCGGCCCCCAGTCCGACAACCTGTTCACCGGCAGCACCATGCTGGTGGGCACCGCCGACCTGGGCCTGGTGCACACCGTCGAGTAGCCCCGGGTTCCCTACCCCGCTTCCACCTCGAGCTCGAGCCTGCCCTCGAGCTTGAGGCGCAGCAGGTGCCCCGCGAAGCGCTCGGACTCCTCTCGCGTGAGGACACCGCGGAAGCCCGGGCCCTCGGCCACCTCCACTTCCATCACCGGCCCGCGCTGCAGAAGCCGGAAGAAGTCCTCGCCTCCCTCGGGCCGTGGGACGAAGACGGGCAGGAACCCCTTCACGGGCAGCACCTCGCCCGGCGCACGCACCCGAGCCACCAGGGCCGAAGCCTCCGGGCGGACCTCTCCCGGCGCAACGCCCTCCTCGGGGTAGAGCGGCGCGGGCGGCAGCGCCACATCCTCGGTGGAATCGTCGAAGAGGAACCCATGGCGCGAGGGAATGCGCCCGGTGAAGAGGTACAGCAGCAGCACGGGTGCATCCCCGCCCACCCGCTCCACGTGGAGGATGGCACGCGTGGCCCCCACCTTGCGCAGCAGCAACCGCAAGCGCGGAGGGGACCCGGCCAGGTAGCGCCGCACCCGGTCCTTCACGGTGGCGCGGATCTCCTCGAAGGCCGACTGGTAGCGCGCCTCGCTCTCAGCCTCGTCCTTCGCGAGCACCTCGCGCGCCCGTGCCAGCTTCTCCTCGGCCTGGCGCAGGAAGTCCCGCATGGGCGCGTCCACCGAGGTGAGCGCCGGCTCCGCGGCCGGTACCGGCTCCACCGAGGCCGCCCGCTCCTGGCTCGCCGCCCGCACCGCGCCCACCAGGAAGGAGCCCTGCTGCTCCAGCCGCTCGCGCTCCTCCTGGAAGCGAGCCCGCGCGGCGCCGTACGCCCGCCGCACCTCGAGCCACGCGTCATAGGCGGGCTCCAGCGTCTCCAGGCCACGCACCCGGGCCAGGGCCCCACGCGTCACGGCCTCCGCGGACGCCACGAGCCCGGGAAGCTCCCGCGGCGCCTCCGCCCGTCCCGGCTCGCTCCCGGGCTTCGCCTCCCCGCCGCCCACCGCGGGCAGGTCGCGCAGCGTGTGCCGGCGCGACGCGGGCAGGCGCGGCGTCTCCGGGACAGCCGCATGGGAGCCCGATGGCCGCCGGGGCCGCACGGGCGCGGGAAGCGGACTGCCCTCCTCCCAGGCGCTATCAATGGCGGGCACCTCCCTCGGCGTGTCCCGGCGCAGGGGCGAGACCTCGCGTCCCATCGCGCCAGGTCCCCGGACAGGAGTGTCCCGTTTCGGATCCGCCCCGGAGTCGCCCTTCCCTGCCTGGCCCTTGCCACTGGCCGGCTTGCGTTCCTTCCTCGACGTCACGCCGCGAGCTCCCGCATGGCTTGGAGTCTACTGCCTGGAACGACGAAGGGGTGACCCGGTATGAGCGGATCACCCCTCGACGGCCGCCCGGTTCACGGGCGGAGCACGGACAACGGACCTCAGGCGCTGCGGGACACGGACTCGGGGCGCTGCTGGCCCGTGCCGTTGGACAGCGAGTCCCCGCCCTGCAGCTTGTTGCGCAGATCTCCACGCAGCTCGGCACCGGGCTTGGGCGCCATCAGCAGGCCGAGGCCCGCGCCCACCAGCATGCCCACGGAGAAGGCTCCCAGCGCGGGCAACAGCCAGTCCGCGGGGCCCTTCCGTGTCTCGAGGCCGATCAGCTCGAGCACGTCATCCTTGTCCATCTTCTTCAGCTCCTTGGTGCTGAACATCAGGGGCGCTCCATGTGCGGCGGGTGGGAAGTCAGTGAATTACACCTAGGAACCCTGGGGGCGGTCCGAACCACCGGTGTTGTTGCCGGTCCCGGCCATGCGGGCGCCCGCCTCGATGCCACTCAGGGCCGCCTCGGCCATGCCGATGAGCTCGTCCTTGACCATGGGCAGCGCCGCCAGCCGCACGCCCAGCCGCAGCAGCCGTCCCGTGGTGCGGGTGAAGAGGCCACCGCCGAGCACGTAGCCCACGCCGAGGGCCGCGGCCATCATCATGTACGGGTTGCGATCCACGCGGCCCTTGAGGTCCAACGAGGACTGCAGGTCCGTCACCGCGCCGCGCGCGTCTTCCCACAGCTGCTGCGCGTCCGAGCCGATCCGGTCCACCTTATGGCCGAAGCCCGCCTGCCCCTCATTGCCCTGCGCCTGCGTGCCGTTGGAAGACGGGCCGCCGTTGCCCGGGTTGCTCTGAAAGGTCGTCATGTAGGAACTCCGATGCTTCGAGAAAACGGTGACGGGCTCAGCGGCGCGACGCGAGGCGCCCGACGATGAAGCCCACGGCCACGGCGCCCAGCAGGCAGGTGCCCGGGTTGGCGCGGATGAAGCTCACCACGCGCGTGTTCATGTCCTCCAGGTTGCGCCGCGCCTCGTCGATCTGCGGCAGGAGGTTCTCCTGGAGCTGGCGGGCCTTGTCCTGCAGCTGCTGCGAATTGACGTCCATGGAAACCGTCTCCTCTCGGGGTATTGAAGGGTGGTTGCGAAGATGGGGCGTCTCAGCGCCTTTGGCTATTGCCGATGAGGAAGCCGACGAAGAAAGCCGCCCCCACGCACGTGAGGGGCCGCTCGCGCACCCACTGGCGCCAGTCCGTGCGCCGCGCCACCTCCTGGCGCAGCTCGCCCACGGACAGGGCCAGCTCGGCACGGGTGCGCGCGATCTCCGCGCGGATCTGCTCGGAGGTCTGCGGTACGACGCGCGCCTTGCCGTCAGCGGCCATGGCCGGCCTCCTGGGGAAGCGTCGCGGGCTGGACCGCCGGGACCGGGGCCTGGGCGAGCGCCGTCACACTGCGGTTGAGCTCCTGGGCGGAATCGTCCATGAGGTGGTGGGACTTGAGCCGGGAGGCGGCCCGCGCGATGCCCAGGCCTCCGCCCACGAGGTTGACGGCGCCCACCAGCGCGAGCGAGCCGTCCCAGCCGATCCACCGGGCCAGGAAGGCGGACAGCGCCGCGCACAGGAAGGCGTAGCCCACCAGCACGAAGGGCACGAAGGCGGCGATGCGCGCCACGTCCGAGCCCATGACCCGCGCGTCTTCAATCAGCTCCACGCGGGCCAGGGTGAGGTGCTGCGTCACCAGTTTGGTGAAACCATCCGTCAAGCGCCCGACAAGCACGGTCAGTCCGCGCTCTGTTTGTTCGGTGCCCAAGCCCATCTGCTCCCCAGCCGTCGCTCTCATTCGGAGGTCCCAACCTAGGATCCTCCCTTTCTCCGCGACAACCCTGTCACGGAGCGATGTGTCCGGCGTTCGTCAGCGTCGGCCATCGGACGTACCGGAGGCCGCAGGCTAGCCGATGAGCTCCACCGGTGCCGAGAGGGGGGGACGGGCGTCCGTGGGGGCCTGGAAGCGCATCACCAGCGGCAGGTGATCCGAGGCCACCGCCGAGAGCGGCGTCCGATGGGCCTGGAGGGCCAGCGGCTTCACGCCCGCGTCCACGTAGATGCGATCCAACCGCAGCATCGGCATGCGGGAGTGGTAGGTGCGCACCCGGCTGCCCAGCTCCAGGGCCACGTCGTGGATGGCCTGGCGCACCAGCACGGGCACCGCGCCAGGGCCCCAATAGTTGAAGTCTCCACACACGACCACCGGATCATTCCGCACGGCGTCGCGGAGGATGTCGGCGGACAGCAGCAACGCCTCCTGGCGGCGGCGCTCGCTCATGCTCAGTCCCAGGTGCAGACAGAAGACGTGGAGCTGCCGGCCGCCGCCCAGGTCCAGATCACACCGCAGGGCGCCCCGGGGCTCGCGGCGGCCCACGCTCAGGTCGTAGTTCTTCGACTTGAGGATGGGCAGCCGGGAGAGGATGGCATTGCCATAGCGGCGCCCGTTGCGCACCACGTTGGGCCCGAAGGCCATGTGCAGCCCGAGCAGGTCCGCCAGGTGCTCGGGCTGATCCTCGCGTGGCGTCACGCCCCGGTAGTCCCCCACTTCCTGCAGGGCGATGACGTCCGCGTTGATCTCACGCAACACGTCTCCCACCCGATTCAGGTCGAAGTGACCATCCGTCCCGATGCCGCTGTGGATGTTGTAGGAGACGAGCGTGAGCTCCACGTGTGGCCTACCCCCGGGCTAGCCCTGCACGAGCCGGTTGCGCTGCGCGGCCAGACGGGCCGCTTCCATGGGCAGCGACAGCAGCCGCCCCGTGGCCTTGGTGGCGTCCTGGATGCCCGATTGGAGGGCGCGGAACTGGCGCTGGGCCTCGTCGAGCACGTCCCGCATCGCCGTGCGCGAGAGCAGCGCCGGCTCCTCGGACACGGGCAGCGCGCCGATGGGCTGGCCCCGGTTGGTCGCGGTGGGCTTCACCGGCGCGTTGGCCGACAGCCCCGCCAGCGCCTCGAGCTGCGCGTTCATGGCGCGCACCTGGAACATCTCCTCCGTCTCCGCATGGTTGCGGCCGTAGTGGATCTCCTTGTCGGAGCGGCGCTCCACCGCATGCCGCGCGGACAGGGCCTGCTTGTCCCTACGGCGCATCCCACGGGCCGGAGTCGACGTCTTGGGTGCGTTGAAGTGCTCGAAACGGAAGTTGCGCGGCATCCGATTATCTCCCCCTCAGAAACAAAAAACGGATGACGCGCAAGCTAGGGAGCCATGCAAGCAGATGGAACTTTGAGGCTCACGGGGGCTCGCTCGTCCGCCTGCTCCTCGAAGAATGGAGCATGCGCCTCGCCTCCTTCCGGCAAGCGGCGCTGACAGCCACGCGGCGGACAATCGGGGGGTTGCCGCTGTCGGCATTCGTTGACGCCTCCCCCTTCCACACGCATATCTCGCGACCGTGCACATCTCCCCCCTCAGAAGGCTTCCGTTCCTCCTGTTGGCCCTCGGCCTGTCCGCTCTCGCCGCCGAGGAGCGTCCCCTTCTCTCCCTTCAGCCCACTGTCGCCCGGCCGGGCGATCCAGTGCTCGTCACCGTGCGCGGCCTCGCCCAGGCGCCCACGGGGACGCTCGGGGAGCGGCCCCTGCGCTTCTACCCGACGCGCGAGGGGTTCCAGGCCCTCACTGGCCTCCCGGTGGAGCTGACGCCGGGACAGGTGCCAGTGAAGGTGTCGGTGCCGGTCCTGGGGAGCGCCACGCCCACGGAGCTCACGGGCCTGCTGGACGTGGTGGCCGCGGGCTGGCCCTCGCGCACGCTGAAGGTGGCCAACAAGTTCACCGTGAAGAAGCCCGAGCCGGAGGTGCAGGCGCGCATGGAGGCGGACAAGGCCGCCTTCGCCGCCGCCTTCGCGCAGTCCTTCGTCGCGCCCTTCTTCAAGGAGAACTTCGCCTGGCCGCGCCAGGACAGCATCACCGCGCCCTATGGAGATCTGCGCACCTACAACGGCAAGAAGCAGAGCCAGCACTACGGCACCGACATCCGCGGCGCCACGGGCACGCCCGTGTACGCGGCCAACGCGGGCACGGTGGTGATGTCGCGTGACGCCTACGCCTCGGGCAACACGGTGCTGCTGCATCACGGCGCGGGCCTCTACACGGCCTACTTCCACCTGTCGGCCACGGACGTGAAGGACGGCGAGCGCGTGGAGCGTGGCCAGCTCCTGGGCAAGGTGGGCGCCACCGGCCGCGTCACCGGCCCCCATCTCCACTGGGGCGTGAAGGTGGATGACATGTGGGTGGATGGCGAGACGCTGCTCAAGCTCGACTTCACCGGCGAGCCCGCCCCCGCCGTCACCCAGCGCGACAAGGAGTAGGGCTCAACGAGTAGGGCTCAACCCCACGCCTGGCCGATGCCGAGTGCGGCCCGGGCCTCGTCCGGGCTCATCGGCTCGCGGCCGATGTCGCGCGCGAGCCGCACCGCCTTCTCCACCAGTGGCCCGTTGCCCTTGGCCATCTCCTTGCCAGCCGGGTCCAGGTAGAAGTTGTCCTCGAGCCCCACGCGGATGTTGCCGCCGAGCACGAGCGCCGCGGCCACCAGCTTCCACTGCACCTTGGAGATGCCAATCACCTCCCAGGTGTCCTCGGGACGCACCTGCCGCGCCATGGCCAGCAGGTTCTCCGCCGTGGGCGCCACCCCGCCCAGCACGCCGAGGATGAAGCTGTACTGCTGCGGGCCCTTCAGCGCCCCCATGGTGAGCAACGGCTCGGCGTTGTGGATGTGGCCCAGGTCGAAGCACTCCAACTCCGGCTTCACCCCCCCCTCGCGCATGGCGTCCGTGGCCAGCAGGATGTCCGAGAAGGGGTTGAGGAACACGAAGTCGAAGACGAAGCCCTGCCGCTTCTCCGAATACTTCGCGTAGTTCATCGAGCCCATGTTGAGCGCGGCCATCTCCGGCTTCGTCTTCCACACGTAGGCCAGGCGCTCCTTCTTCGCCTCCTCCGAGTCGACGCCCATGTTGAAGCCGCCGGTGGAGAAGTTGACGATGACGGGGCTGCGCTTGCTGACCTCTTCCTTGATCTGCCCGTAGATGTCCGCGCTCCACGACGGGTCGCCCGTGTCGGGCTCGCGGCCGTGGATGTGGACCACCGCGGCACCGGCCTCGTAGGCGCGGCGGGCCTCCTCACCAATCTCCACCGGGGAGTACGGCAGGTACGGACACTGGTCCCGCTTGGCGAGCACGCCCGTCAATGCGCAGGTGACGATGACCTTGTCCTTCGACAGCGGCATGGAACTGCTCCTCGGAGATTCAGCGGTCGTTCCACTTCGGGGAACGCTTCTCGATGAAGGCGGTGACGCCCTCGGCGGCGTCCTCGGACAGCACGTTGAGGGACAGCTGCGAGGACAGGTACTCCAACGCGGCCGGCAGGGGCATGTCCTCGGCGGTGAAGAAGGCCCGGCGTCCGAGGGCCAGTACGGCCTGGCTCTTGCCCGCCAGCTTCCCGGCGAGCCCCCCCACCGCCGAGTCCAGCTCCGCCGCCGGCACCACCCGGTTGAGCAGCCCCAGCGCGAGCGCCTCGCGCGCCGGCATCCGCTCGCCCGTCAGCACCATCTCCAGCGCCCGCTTGCGGCCCACGTGCCGCTGCAGCAGTGCCATCATCATCATCGGGAAGAGCCCGACGTCGATCTCCGGCGTGCCCAGCTCGGCGTGCTCGGTGGCCACGGCCAGGTCGCACGCGAGCACCAGTCCCAGTCCACCCGCGAGCGCATGGCCGTTGACGCGCGCCACCGTGGGCTTGCGCACGTCCTGCAGCCGCAACAGCAACCGGCCATAGGCGCGGCGTCCCTCGTGCGTGGCGAGGAATCCACCCTCCCCGCCCATCTGCCCGAGGTCTCCCCCGGCGCAGAACACCTTCTCTCCGGCGCCGGTGAGCACCACCACGCGCACAGCGGCGTCCGCCTCGGCGCGCTCCAGCGCGGCCATCAACTCCCGCAGCACCTCGGGCGAGAGCGCGTTGCGCGCCTTCGGCCGATCAATGGTCAGGAGCGCTTGCCCGCCTTCGGCCTGGTACCGGACGACACCTTCTCCTGCTTCCATGACGCCTCCGCGGGGGTGGCGGCGCCAGGAAGGACGCCGCGAAGGAAGGACTCGGCGATCTGCAGCTTGGCGCGGTCCAGCGCCTCGGGGCTGCGGTCCTCCATCAACCCAGACACGAAGGCGGTGAGGCCCAGCTCGATGGCGCCGAAGAGGAGCGAGGCGCACAGCATGGGATCCAGATCCGCGCGCAGCTCTCCGGTGGCCTGGGCGCGCGCGAACATCTCCGCGGACATGCGGATGGTGTCGAGGAAGGCCTGCTGCCGGCTGACGACCTGGGTGCCCGCGGGGCTGCGGGCCACCTCGAGGATGAGCACCTTCACCGCGCGCGGGTCCACCCGGTAGGCCTCGAAGGCCACGTCCGCGATGCCGCGCACCTTCTGCTCGAGCGAGGCGCTCTCGTCCTCGGCCACCGCGCGCATGCGCGAGACGAAGCCGCTCCACCCCGTCTCGACGACGGTTTCCAGCAGCTCGTCCTTGTTCTTGAAGTAGTGGTAGACGAGCCCGTAGGCCACGCCCGCCTCGCGTGCCACGTCCGCGATGCGGCAGCCGTGGTAGCCCTTGCGCGCGAACACGTCGATCGCCGCGCGAAGGATGGTGCGGCGGCGCTCACTCTCGCGGTTGCCTGCCGCCTCCGACTTGCTCTGCCGCTGACTCACCCGGTGTCTCTCCCCAGCTGCTTGATTCGCCAATCAGCCGGGGAGGACGCTACGGATGCAGGGGCTCGGGGTCAATGCCCTTGCCGGGCCACTGACTACTGGATGGTGCCCTCGACCAGGGGCGAGTACACGACGACGCGGTGGCCGTCCTCTGGCGAGCCGGTGAACGTGCAGGGCGCGCTCACCGAGTAGGCGATGGGCCGGGGGTAGTCCGGCGGCGGGGGATTGGCGGCGGGATCGCGCACGTCCGTCACGGAGTAGCTCATGAGCGTCATGGGCGGGTAGGTGAAGGCCTGGCCATTGGTGAACGGGGTCACCTCCACCGGCCCGGTCGAGCCCGACTCGCAGCCATCCGACGCATCATTGCGGGCGATGGTGTTGAACCAGGGATCCGACAGCAGGAACGACGCGAGGTACGAGTCGAACTTCAGCATGTTCCGGATGTTGCGGGCCGGAGTACCCGCCGGAGCCGGGACGAGCTGGCGCACGACCGGCTTGGGATTCCGGGAGGTGGGGTCGCGGTCCAGCTCATGCGGCCAGCCCGTCCAGATGATGCGCTCCTGCACCCAGATGAGGGTGACGGCATCGTACTTGCCGTTCTTGCCATCCCACTTGCCACTGCCGTTGGCGTCGACGTAGCGCTCCTTGGCGTCCCAGGTGCCGTTGTCGTTGTTGTCGACGAAGGGCTCGGTCAGGTCGACGAAGGGCTCCTCGGCGTCGCGCACGCCGTTGTTGTTGAGATCGTCGAACGCCTCCTCGCCCGTGGTGATGGCGATCATGCTGACCAGATTGTCGCGAGGATTGTTCTCCTTGCCCGGACGGACGGGATCCATCCGGCGCGGCTCCTGGAGGGTCGGCTCCCGGAGGTAGCCGGCGATGGGATCGTCCTGCCACATGAACGGATGCATCCACAGCGGCGCGATGTACTCGCCGGTGTGCGTCTCGTCATTGAGGGGGGTCCAGGAGAAGGTGCCCGGGGGCACGTCGTCGGGCAGAGGCAGCGAGGTCTTGTAGACGACCTCGGCGTTGCCCACCACGTTCGTCACGCTGGTGGCGCTGGGGCCGATGGTGCCGGCCTCCGTGAGGAAGGACACCTGCGCCCCGGTGATACCGTCGCCGTTGCGATCCGCCACGTGGGCGATGCAGTTGACCTTCACGCCGGCGATGAGGTGACGCGTCTCATCGAAGGCGCCAATGGCGTGAATACCGCCGGAGCCTTCACCGGCGATGGTGCCGCACTGGAAGGTGAACTGACGGGAGTTGGAGGCGGAGCCGGCGAAGGTGACCGCGGGACCGGTCACCACCTTGTCGTCCACCCGGGCCGTCACGACCACGGAGGACACCCGGCCGCCCTTGGCCACCACCTGGGTGGAGGCAATGCCGGTACCCACGTCGGTGGTGGCCTCGGTGGGAGTGATATCAACTCCGGAGACGGGCGCCTGCACCTCGAAGGTGATTCGCACACCCGGCTGCGGCTGACCACGAGAGTCGATTGCGCGGAAGCGCAACGTGGTGATCTCCCCGAGCCGAGGCTGGAGAGGAGATTGATCCACGAACTCCAACGTGGCCGGGAGTGGGGACTGGCAAGCCGCGAGTACCCCACCCGCGATCGCCACACACACGGCGAGACCCAGACGCATCTGAGAAGACTCCTTAGTAAAGGAGTTCCATCTTCCCGGTCTCAGATGCGTCCCGTCAAGGACAGCGGCCTTTTGGGGCCGCCGGGGTCAAGCCGCGGAGCCGCTGAACATGGCCCGGGCCACGCCCAGCAGGCGATCTACATCCCGGGCTGTCAGGCCCCTCGCGCGAGCGAAGTCCGACAACGGCCGCAGCAGATCTTCAGTCTGCGCCGGTGTCTCCTCCGTTCCCGCGAAGAGCTCGCCAAGGCTCACGCCCAAGGCGTTGGCCAGGGCGGCAAGGGTTTCCACATGCGCAACCCGCTCTCCCCGCTCAATCATCGAGAGGAAGGAGACGCTGATTTGCGCCCGCTCCGCGAGCTCCTCCTGCGTCCACCGCTCCGGGCGCTGGGTGCGAAGTTCACGAATACGCTGTCCGATACGTTTGCCGAGTTCCGACACGAAAGACCTCGTCCTCCTCAGGGGGAATCCAGTCAGGGAGTGAAGAACCACGCACACGCGGCCGGGATTCCTGCCCCCGGTTTCCGAACGTCCGGCCTTCGTCACCCTGAGGTTGGTTCCGAAGACTGGCACGCTCGCCCCCTTTCGAGCCCTTCCCCCCTGAAGGTGGAGGAACGGCTCGCCGCGAGCTCATGGCGGTGTGACGGGTCTCGTACCGCATCCTGAGTCCAAAGCCGAGCCCCACGTTCATACGCGCGGTGCGGCATCGCCCGCGTGGCCGCTGTGGGTACGGGCGAGTCTGCCCTCTCCTTGGCACCTGGCAGCGGAGGGCCCTCCGAGCCCACGCTCCCCTGCCTGTCGCACGACACGCCAGGGCGCGGTGGAGGGCGCCCTGCCTCAGCGACCCGAGCGCTGGAACTCGATGGAGACCTCGTTGCCGTCCTGACGGGTCTCGTAGGTGGCCTGCTCCTTCAACTTGATCGCGACCCGCACCGTGCGTGAGGGGCCCACGTCGGCGTCCACCGAGGCCACGGGCGTGTCGAAGAAGGAGGTGTTCATCGAACGGGTGTTGTTGGACTCGGCGATGCTGGTGTTCTCCAGTTCCAGCACCACGACCCTGTTGTTCTCGGTGACGCTGTAGCGGACGGGCTCGTTGGTGCGCACGAAGACGCGCGAGCCCGTGGGCTCCTGCTTGAAGCCCACCAGCGTCATGGTCTTGCGGCGCGAGGAAACACCAGCACTGTCGCCCTGCTCCGGTGCCGCCCGGCGCGGCGTCTCGGCCTGGGCGACACGGGGCTGGCGGGCCTCGGCCTGCTGGCGCTTGCGCTCCTCGGCGGCGGCCTGACGCTCCTCAGCGGCGGCCTGGGCCTCCTCGAGCCGGGCCTGACGCTCCTCGGCGGCCTGCCGCTTCTTCTCCTCGGCGGCGGCGCGGGCCTCGTCCTGCTGACGCTTCCTCGTATCGGCGGCGGCCTGGGCCTCCGCCTCACGGCGCGCCTTCTCGTCGGCTTGCTGGCGCTTCTTCTCGTCGGCGGCGGCGCGGGCCTGGTCCTGCTGGCGCTGCTTCTCGGCAGCCGCGGCCGCTTCCTTCGCCGCCTTCTCGTCCTGGAGGCGCTGCTTCTCGGCCTGCTGGGCCTGCTGGGTCGCCAGCTTCGCGGCCTCCTCCTGCGCCTTGCGATCGGCCTCCGCCCGGGCCTGGGCCTGCCGCTGGGCCTCGGCCTCCGCCTTGGCCGCCGCGGCCGACTGGGCCGCCGCCTTCTCCTGCTGCTGCCGGTCCGCCTGCGCCGCCACCGCTGCCTGCTCCGAAGTGGCCCCAGGCGTGGTGGCCGTTGCCGCTGGAGCCGTAGTGTCCGGCGCCGCAGCGGCGGGCCGCTCCGCCACGGCGGGCGCGCCCCCACTGCCCGCCACGCTCACCACCAGCGCGTTGCCAGAGGTCTGGATGTCCGTCTCCACCTCCCGCTCATAGCCGATGAGCACACGGGCGATCGCCGAGTCGTCCGAGCCATAGCTGGCCGTCCGGATGCCGGTGATGGTGCCGTTGCCGACGGTGATCTCCTCCTTCACGCCGGAGAAGACGGCCTCGGAGATGTCGATGACCAGGCGGGGCGGGTCCGTCATCGTGAAGGTGGTGAAGTTGGGCTTCTTCGTCCCGACGATCTCCACCCGGCCACCCGTCACATTGACGCCCGTGATGGTGTTGAGATTGCCCGGAGCCTGTCCCTCCTGCGCCAGTGCCAGGGCTGGCACCATCACGCAGGCGAGCAACGCAACCATGATGGCCTTCATCGGCGGCTTCCCTTTGGACGGACGCATTGCGTCTCGAAGCTAGCACGCGGTGCCCGGGCTCCAACTTTCCAGCAATCCCGCCGCGAGCGTGGTGGTTCGTGCCCTGAAAATGGCCATCCGGCCGGGCACTTCCCACCTTGGACGTCCATGCCCCGGCAATGGGTTCACGGGGCGCAGCCCTCGGGTGGCAGCCCCTCCTCCGTGCGGCGCTGCGCTCAGCGCAACCGGGGCAGCGCCGGCTTGCGGGTACGGTGGGTGCGCGCGTACTCGATGAGGTTCTTGATGTCGTAGCAGATCTGCCGGATGTCGTGCCCCATCGTCAGCTCGATGTGGCTGTTGCCCTTCACCGGCCGCCACAGCAGGTACTCGCTCTGGGCCGCGTGGTAGACGCTCCGGGTGGACTCCACCGAGGCCAACGGATCCATGTCCCCGAAGATGATGGCCATGGGGATGTGGATCTTCGAGAAGCCCCGCTTGAAGTCGAAGCCGGTGCGGTAGCAGACCATCTCCCCGCGGCGGATCCACTTCGCGAACTGCTCCACCACCTTGCGCGGCTCACGCTCACCGCCCTCGCGCAACAGCCAGCGCACGTCCTTGGAGCTGACGCGGGCGGGGTTGCTCAACCGGTTGATGCGGGTGGTGAGGCTGTTGAAGACGGGATGGTCCTCGGCCCACGCGAGCTGCTTCTCCGCGAACTTCAGCCAGTCATCCACCGGGATGTAGTGGAAGCGGCGCTGCTGGGGCCCGTCCTTGGGCTCCAGCCACCGGGCCAGCTTCTCATTGACGGCGGAGGCCCCGCGCGCGAGCAGCATCCGCCCGGTGTGCCCCACCCGCTCCTCCAGGTTGAGGCCGGCGAGCCCCATGTCGATGGCCGCGCTCAACACCGGAGTGCCCAGGGCGAGCAGCCGCAGCGCGGCGATGCCCCGGCCCAGGTCCGCCGGAGAGCCGATGGTGATGAGGCCCTCGAAGTCGTCGTGGATGCCGGCGTAGCCGTAGCCGAGCATCCCGCCCATGGAGTGGCCGCAGTAGAAGATGCGCTCGCGCCGGGTGATGCGCTTCACCCCCGACACGGCTGCCGGCAGGTCATAGAGGAAGTAGCTGTCGATGTCCCAGCCGTAGTCCAGGTCCTTCGGCAGCGAACGGCGGAAGCGCGCGGCGCGCTCCTTCTGGAACTCGAGCGAGCTCTTGCCGTGCCCGCGCAGCTCCAGGATGTGGATGTCCACCCCGAAGAAGAGGAGGTTCTTGACGAACTGGCCGCTCGTCCAGGCATGGCGGTTCTGTGAGAAACCGTGCACCAGCAGCAGGGGCTCGCCGAACAGCGGCTGCGCGAAGGGCTGCTTGACGGGGCGGTAGCGGGTGATGACGAGAGACCAGCCATCGGCCGTCTCCACCACGTACTTCGTCTTCTGGTAGAGCGACCGGAAGTCGAGCTCATCGACCGTCGGTGTATGGGGACCCTTTGGAGTCGCCGCTCTCCAATCCGGCAAACGCATACAGTGAATCTACGGACTGTGATGCAATGCGCCAAGGTTTCCGCCGAGCCTGGCGCGCACGGAACCCACCAGGAACAGCGAACCCGTGCACAGGATGACGTCTCCAGGCGCGGCTCGAGCCCGGGCGCCCGCGAGGGCCGCATCCAATGAAGGCCACGCACACACGTCCGCACACAACGCCCGGGCCTCGTCGAGGTAGCGCTCGGGGGGGAGCGAGCGAGGGGTGTCGAGCGGCGTGAGATGGACCGAGGTACAGCTTGGCAGGAGCGCGCGCAGCATCGGTCCGCGGTCCTTATCGGCCACCACGCCGAAGACGCAGTGCACCTTGCGACCCGGGTACAGGGAGCGAAGACCAGCGAGCAGCACCTGCACCCCGGCGGGATTGTGGGCGCCGTCCAGCAGCACGGGAGGCGGGCCGCCCAGTTCCTCCAGACGTCCAGGCCAGCGAGCCCCGGCGATTCCCGCCCGCAGGGCCTCCGAGGAGACGGGGACACCGCGCGCGGAGAGCAGTTCCAGGCAGGCGAGCGCTACCGCCGCGTTCTGCCTCTGGTGCTCACCGCGCAGGCCCAGGGTGAGGCCCTCCAGCGAGAGGCCCGTTCCCTCGTAGGCGAGGCGGCCGTCCGGGCGTGCCTCCAGGGAGAAGTCCCGGCCCTCGAGGAGCAGCGGCGCCCCCACCTCCCCCGCCACGCGCTCGATGGCGGCGAGCGCCTCGGGCTCCTGGCGGCTCACCACGACGGGCACGCCGGGCTTGAGGATGCCGGCCTTCTCCCCAGCGATGGCCCCCAGCGTGTTGCCCAGGTACTCCATGTGGTCGAAGGACACCGGAGTGATGGCGGTGACGAGCGGCTGACACGCGCGCGTAGCATCCAACCGCCCGCCGAGGCCCACCTCCACCACGGCCACGTCCACGGCCTCGCGGACGAAGTGCCAGAAGGCCACCACGGTGCCGAACTCGAAGTACGTGAGCGAGGTGGCCGCGGCCGGGTGCCGCTCGAGCACCTCCAGAATCCGCTGGCCGAACACCTCGTCGGAGATCTCCACCCCGTCCACGCGGATGCGCTCGTTGACGCGCACCAGGTGAGGCGAGGTGTAGAGCCCCACCCGGTGGCCCGCGGCATGGAGGGCGGCGGACGAGAAGGCGCAGGTGCTGCCCTTGCCGTTGGTGCCCGCCACGTGGAGCGCTGGGTAGCGGCGCTCGGGGTGGCCGAGCGCCTCCAACGTCTCCTCCACGCGCTCGAGGCCGAGCTTGATGCTGGAGGGGCTGAGGCGGGAGAAGAACTCCAGGGCCTCCGCCGGCGTCCGGGGCAGCGTCATCACTCGCGGGGACTAGGCGAGCATGGTGACGAGCTGCCCCAGCTTCGTGCGCAGGTCCTTGCGGTGCACGATGGCGTCGATCATCCCGTGCTCCACGAGGAACTCGGAGCGCTGGAAGCCCTCGGGGAGCTTCTGGCGGATGGTCTGTTCGATCACGCGCGGACCGGCGAAGCCGATGAGGGCCTTGGGCTCGGCGAGGATGATGTCGCCCAGCCACGAGAAGGAGGCCGCCACGCCGCCGGTGGTCGGGTGCAGCAGCACGGAGATGTAGGGCTTGCCCACGTTGCGGAAGCGGGCGATGGCCGCGCTCGTCTTGGCCATCTGCATGAGGGAGAAGATGCCCTCCTGCATGCGGGCGCCGCCCGAGGCCGAGAAGACGATGGCCGAGCACTTCAAGTCATGGGCGCGCTCGAAGACGCGGGCGCACTTCTCGCCCACCACCGAGCCCATGGAGCCGCCCATGAACTCGAAGACGAAGCAGCCCAGGGACACCTGCTTGCCGTCGATGCGGCCCACCCCGGAGATGAAGGCATCGTTCTCGTCGAGCGCCTTGCGGGTGGACTTGAGCCGGTCCTTGTACTTCTTGGTGGCGGAGAACCCGAGCGGATCCTGCGGCTCCAGCTCCTTGTCGAACTCCTCGAAGGTGTTGG